>NZ_CAXTHR010000062.1:0-23446 GCF_964244095.1 uncultured Methylobacterium sp.
CGGTCTGGAACTTCGGGTCCCAGTTCACGAGGCGCTTGTCGCGGTAGATCAGCCCCTGCGCATGCAGGTCGACGAACACCTTCGTGACCGCGCGGACCATCGGGTCGTCGGCAGCCCCGCGCGTCCCCATGGTGAAGCGCTCGCGCGACCAGTCGCAGGAGGCCCCGAGCCGCTTCAACTGCGCGACGATGGCGCCGCCCGATTCCGCCTTCCACGCCCAGACCTTGTCGAGGAAGGCGGCGCGGCCGATCTCGCGCCGGCCGGGCTCGCCGGCTTCCGCCATGCGGCGCTCGACCACCATCTGCGTGGCGATGCCGGCATGGTCCATGCCCGGCTGCCACAGCACGTCGCGCCCGCGCATCCGCTCGAACCGCGCCAGGATGTCCTGCAAGGTGTTGTTGAGCGCGTGGCCGATATGCAGCGAGCCGGTGACGTTGGGCGGCGGGATCACGATGCAGTATGGGCTCGCGCCGGCGCGCTCGGGCCGCCCGGCGCGGAACGCGTCGGCCTGCGCCCAGGCGGCGCCGGCACGCGCCTCGGCGCCGGCCGGGTCGAAGGTCTTGTCCATCATCGGTGGGTGATCGCGGGCTCGTCACGGGATTGGCCCCCGCTTTCAACCCGGCACGGGCCTCCCGTCAACACGCGGCGCGTCAGCGCCCGCGCGACACCCGCTCGATCTCGGCGCGCACCAGCCGCTCGACCATCACCGGCAGGTTGTCGTCCAGCCACGCCTTGAGCATCGGCTTGAGCATGTCCTGGACGAGGTCCTCCAGGCTGCGCGCACTCTGGCTCGACACCGTGTGCGCGAGCAGGTTGAAGGCGTGGTTGACGCTGGCGCCGGCCTCCGACGAGATCAGCGGCGCGGGCTCCGGCGTCCGCGCAGGCTCGGGGGAACGGTGCGGGGGCGGGGCGGGTTCGACCTCCGGCTCGATCGCATCGAAATCGATCGCGTCGAAATCCAGGGCGTCGAGATCCGGCGGCGCGGGCTTCGGGGCGGCCCGCGGTGCCGGCTCCGGCTTCCGCGCGGCGGGTTGGGCCCGGATCGGCTCGTCCATGTCGGCGAGGTCGAGAACGTCCTCGTTGTCGGGCTGCGGCGCCCTGACGGCCGCGACCTCCGCCGGCTTCACGGCCTGATCGTCGGCGATGATCCGCCGGATCGAGGCCAGGATCTCCTCCATGGACGGCTCGTGCGCCTTCTCGGCGGCCTTGTCCGGGATCTTGGGGCTCGCTGCACTCATCCGGACGGCGCTCGGGAACGTGGGAGGGGCGGGAACGGCGGTTGGCGCGAGTATTCCACGCCGGCGCGCCCGGACAAGCGCGTCCGGAGCACACTCCCTCGGAAAAACGCACGCGCTCGGCCCGGCATCGGCCGGGCTTGCGCCGAGGGAGCGCCGTTCAGCGCCCGTCGGGCGAGCGCACGCCGTACCAGAGGTCCTTGACCTGATCGTAGTGGGTCTTGGCGCTGTAGGCCGCCACCGGCACCGCGGTGTAGCGCACCGTCAGGCGGCCGACCGCCTGGACCACGCCGTAGGAGAAGATCACCCGGTCGCGCTGGGCGACGATCAGGTTCACGCGGGAGTTCAGGAGTTCCTGCTGCGCGTTGAGCACGTCGAGGGTGGTGCGCTGGCCGACGCGCGCCTCCTCGCGCACGCCGTTGAGCGCGACCTCGTTGGCCTGGACCTGCGCCTGTGCGGCGATCACCTGCGCCTTGGCGGCCTCCAGCCGCCCCCAGAAGTCCACGACCTGGGCGCGGACCTGATCGCGGACTTGGTCGGCCTGGATGCGGGTCTGGCCGACGAGCTCCTTGGCCTGGCGGATCTGCGCGTATTCCTGGCCGCCCTGGTAGAGCGGGATCGTCACGCGCCCGACGATCGAGGCGACGACGTTGTTGTCGCCAGGGAAGGTCGAGTCGTAACGCTGGTTGACCGCGCCTTGCAGGCCGACGGTCGGGTAGAGCACGCCTTCGAGCACCTTGACCTGCGCCTCGGACGAATCGACCGCATGCAGCGCCGAGAGGATCTGCGGGTGCTCCTGCAGGCCGATGGCGATGGCGGCATCGAGGGTGGCCGGGACGTAGCGGTCGAGCGGGCGGCCGGGGGCGAGCTGGCGCGGCTCGACGCCGATGTTCTGGCGATACGTGCCGATGCTGGTGCGCAACGCCGACTCGGCGGCGCTGACCTGCGAGCGCGCGCCGGCGAGCCGCGCCTCGGCCTGGGCCACGTCCGTGCGCGTGACCTCGCCGACGTTGAAGCGGTCGCGGGTCTGGCGGAGCTGCTCTTCCAGCACCTCGACGTTGTTGCGGTTCAGCTCCAGCGTCGCGGTGTTGCTGAGCACGTTCATGTACGATTGCACGCCGCCGTACAGGACGGACATCTCGGTAAACCGCAGCGTCTCGCGCTGGCTGTAGACGTTGGACTCCGCGCGCCGGGTGTTGTTGTCGGTCTGGAAGCCGTTGAACAGCGTCTGGTTCACGGTGAGCCCGGCGCCGCCCGGCGTCGTATTCTGGCGGATCTGCTGGCCCGAGACCCGGCCTTCCAGGTACTGGCTGCCGATATCCGCGCTGATGGACGCGGTGGGGCGGTATCCCGACTTGGCGATGGCGACGGTCTCGTCCGTGGCGCGCACGCCCGCCCGGCTCGCGTTGAGCTGCGGGTTGCCGCCATACGCCTTGGCCAGCGCCGTCTCCAGGGTCTCGGACGCCGCCGGACAGGCCGCCGCCAATCCGGCGGCGACGGCGAGGCCGGCCATCCGGAACGCGGAGCGCGTCGCAGGTTTGCGTTCTGTCACGTCGATCGGCCCTTGCGGTTTCTCGAAGACCCGGTTGCCCGTCCTGCGACGGCCGCGGCGCGATGTTGCGCGCCGGCCCGGTCAAGCCCGCCCCGGCGGCACCTTAAACCAATCGTGGAGCCTCGACCCAGACCCTACGCGGCCCGCGACCCGAATCCTGCCCACATGGCGCATAAAAGCGACACCCGCCGCCCCCGGTCCGGGCGGGTCCGGAGGACCGCGGCCCGCAAGGACCCGAGATCGGCACGCCCGGGGCGCGCCTGTCAGAACGCGAAGCCGGCCGCTTCCCGGAAGGCGGACAGGGCCGGCAGCGCGGCGTCGAAGAGCGGGCGCGCGCCGAACGCGTCGCCGGCCCGCACGAAGATCGTCGCCTTGGCGGCCCGGTCGCGGCCGAGCACGCACACGAGGCGGCCCGCGTCCTTCAACTGGTCGAGGAGCGCCTGCGGGCGGACCTCGACGCGGCCGTTGATCAGGATCGCGTCGTAGGGCCCGGAGCTCGGGCAGCCCTCGGCCAGCGGCCCCTCCGTCACGTCCACCCGCGCGCCGTCGACCCGCTCGCGGGCGGCCTGGGCCAGCGCCGGCACCGATTCCAGAGCCGTGACCCGGCCGCCGAGGCGCGCCATCAGGGCGGCGGCGTAGCCGTAGCCGGTGCCGACGTCGAGCGCGCGGGTGCCGCTGCCGATCCGCAGCGCCTGGATCATCCGGGCGTGCAGCATCGGGGCCGGGAGGTGGCGGGCATCGCCCTCCGCGCCGCCGAGGGGCAGGGCTTGGTCGATGTAGGCGAACGGCTCGGAGCCCGGCGGCACGAAATGCTCGCGCGGCACCGCGTCGAAGGCATCGAGGACCGCGATGTCGTTCACGTCGAAGGTGCGCAACTGGCAATCGACCATCAGGCGCCGGGCCTGCGCGTAATCGAGCATGGAATCCTGGTCCCCCCGCCGCGGTCCGACACGTCCCCGAGCCTGCGCGCTCGGCCAAGCCTTGGCTTTGGGGACCGCCGGTTTCTCGGGGATCGGATGCCAAAAGGCAAGGTTGCGCCGGGTTCCGGCAAGAGGGACGGCAAGAGTGACGGCAAGAGGGACGGCGCGGGAGAGGGCGAGGGGGAACGGCCGCACCGTGCCACGAGCCCGCGCCCCTCGACGCCGGCCGGTGCCGCGCGGCGCGGGCCGCGCTCCTTGGGTTACGCCGGAGGCCGTCTGTCGCGCCGCGGCCGGCCCGCGCGCTCGCCATCCCGGCCGCGGGTGTAAATAACCCGGTCTACGACGAGCGGGAGGGCGCGCATCACGCGGCCGATCCCGCCGCATCAGGGAGAAAGCCCGTGAATCCCGTCCGAAGCCTCGCCGCCGTCGCCCTCGGCTGCCTGACCCTGCACGCCGCCGCCGCGCAGCAGCCGGCGGGCCCGGTGCCCGTCCCATCCGCCGCACCGCCCGTCGACAAGGGCTCGGCGCTCTACGGCCGCCCGGAAGGCGGCGAAGCCGCCAAGCTCGCGCCCATCGCCGGCCCGCCCCTGGCGACGGCCCTGGCGAAGCTGCCGCTGGACAAGCTCAAGGTGCCGGACGGCTTCAAGATCGAGGTCTATGCCAGCGGCCTCGCCAACGGCCGCTCCATGCGCCAGAGCCCGGACGGCACGGTCTTCGTGGGCACGCGCGCGGTCGGCAAGGTCTACGCGATTCCCGAGAAGCCGGGAGCCGACGGCCGGCGCACGGTCAAGACCATCGCCACCGGCCTGCACCGCCCGAACGGGCTCGCCTTCCACGACGGGTCGCTCTACGTCGCCGAATTGTCGAAGATCTGGCGCTACGACGGGATCGAGACGCATCTCGACGACGTGCCCAAGCCGACGCTGGTCTACGACGACCTGCCCAAGGACGAGGCGCACGGCTGGAAGTTCATCGCCATCGGCCCGGACGACAAGCTCTACGTGCCGGTCGGCTCGCCCGGCAACATCCTGATGCCGCCCGACACCCACGCCCAGATCCGGCGGATGGACCTCGACGGCAGGAACGTCGAGGTGATCGCCCGCGGCGTGCGCAACACCGTCGGCTTCGACTGGAACCCGACGACCAAGCAGCTCTGGTTCACCGACAACGGCCGCGACTGGGTCTCGGAGGACATCCCGAACGACGAGCTGAACGTGCTCTCCGAGCCCGGCAAGCAGCATTTCGGCTTCCCGTTCTGCCACCAGGGCACCTTCACCGATCCGGAATACGGCTGGGGCCATTCCTGCGCCGAGTTCACGGCGCCGGCCGCCCTGCTCGGCGCCCACACCGCCTCGCTGGGCCTGCGCTTCTACACCGGCGCGATGTTCCCGGCCGACTACACGAACGCGATGTTCATCGCCCGGCACGGCTCGTGGAACCGCACGACGAAGCTCGGCGGCGACGTGGTCGTGGCCAGGCTCGGGCCCGACGGCAAGGTCGCCTCGGTGGAGCCGTTCCTGACCGGCTTCCTGCAGGACAACAAGTACGCCGGCCGGCCCGTGGACGTGCTCGTCGCCAACGACGGCGCGCTGCTCGTCTCGGACGACTACAACGGCGCGATCTACCGGATCAGCACGGCCCGATGATGCGTCCGCTCGAAGGCGCGGTCCTGCTCGCGACGCTCCTCCTCGGGACGGCGTCCGCCGCCCCCCTGGGGGAGCGCCTCGCGCCGTGTCTGGCCTGCCACGGCGAGCGCGGCACCTCGCAGACCGAGGGCGTCCCCTCCCTCGGCGCGCAGATGCCCGACTACATCGTCACGCAACTGTTCCAGTTCCGGGACAAGCAGCGCACGGCGCCGCCGATGAACGACATGGCCGCGGACCTGTCCGACGACGACCTGCGCAGCTTCTCCGACGCGCTCGGCGCGCTCCCCGCCCCGGTCGCGGCGAAGGCTGCGCCGGACGCGGCCCTGGCGGCACGCGCGCAGGCGCTGGTCGCCAAGCACCAGTGCAACTCCTGCCACGCGGGGGAACTGACTGGCCGGGACAACATTCCCCGCATCCGCGGCCAGCGCGAGGAGTACCTTGCCGCGGCGCTTGCCGCCTACCGCTCGAACGCCCGGCCGGGCTACGACCCGGCGATGAACGAGGCCGCGCAGGGGCTGAAGGACGACGAGATCCGCGATCTCGCGGCGTATATCGCGCGGCTCTGAGCGCGCGGCCTCACGCCGGGCGGATCGCGGCGACGTCGCCGCGCGCCGTCTCGAAGAACCCGGCCTTCAGTTCGAGGCGGAGGAAGCGGGCCGGATCGACCGGACCCGGCAGGGCGAGGTGGTCCGGCGGCACAGGCGTGAAGCCGAACCGCGCGTAGAACGGCGCGTCGCCGACGAGGATCACGAGGCCCTCGCCGGCGGCCGTCGCCGCCGCGAGGCTCGCGCGCATCAGCGCGGTGCCGACGCCGCGGCCCCCGAAGCTCGGATCGACGGCGAGCGGCCCGAGCGCCAGGAATCGGACGTCGCCGGCCGTGACCGGCGCCATCCGCACCGAGCCGACGAGGAAGCTGCCGACCGAGGCGGTGACGCTGAGGTCGAGCCGATGGCCCGCGCCCTCGCGCAGGCGGAACGCGGTGCGGGCGTAGCGGCCCGGCCCGAAGGTGCGGGCATGCAGCCGCTCGATCGCGCCCGCGTCGTCGGGAAGCTCGGGCCGGATGACGAGGGAGAGGGCTGGCATGATACCGGGTTAGCACGATCGCGCGGGCGACCGCTGCCCCCGCCTCGGGCCGGCTACCGGATGCACACATCTTGGCCGTGTCTCGCGCTCAAGTCGCCCCAAGCCGCGTCATCCCGGGGCTGCGAAGCAGAGCCCGGGACCCATAGCCGCCGACGGTGCCCGAGCCTGCCGCCTCGGCGGCTATGGATTCCGGGCTCGCCTGCGGCGCCCCAGAATGACAAGGTGGGTCATCTTAGGGCTTCAAAGATCTGTGAATCCGGTAGCTCGGCCGGAAAGGTGGGTCACGTCGCGCGCGCCGAAAAATCGATGCGCGGGTCGATCCAGACGTAGATCAGGTCCGAGAGCAGGTTCACGGCGAGCCCGAGCAGGGAGAAGATGTAGAGGGTGGCAAACACCACCGGGTAGTCGCGCCCGACGATGGCGCGGAACGAGAGTTCGCCCAATCCGTCGAGCGAGAAGATCGTCTCGATCAGGAGCGAGCCGGTGAAGAAGGCCGAGATGAAGGCGCCGGGGAAGCCCGCGATGACGATCAGCATCGCGTTGCGGAACACGTGGCCGTAGAGCACGCGGCGCTCGGAGAGCCCCTTCATGCGCGCCGTGAGCACGTATTGCTTGCGGATCTCGTCGAGGAACGAGTTCTTGGTGAGCAGCGTCGAGGTGGCGAAGGCGCCGATCACCAGCGCGGTCAGCGGCAGCACCATGTGCCACGCGTAGTCGGCGATCTTCTGCCAGGTGGAGAAGGTCTCCCAGCCCTCGCCGGTCAGCCCGCGCAGGGGGAACCACTGGAAGAACGAGCCGCCCGAGAACAGGATGATGAGCATCAGGCCGAACATGAAGCCCGGCACCGAGTAACCGATGATGACCACGAAGGAGGTCCAGCGGTCGAAGCGCGCCCCGTCCGAGACCGCCTTGCGGATGCCGAGCGGGATCGAGATCGCGTAGGACAGGAGCGTCATCCACAAGCCGAGCGAGACCGAGACCGGCAGCCGCTCGCGGATCAGGTCGATGACGGTGACATCGCGAAAATAGCTGCGGCCGAAATCGAAGCGCAGGTAGTCCCACAGCATCTTGGCGAAGCGTTCCGGCGCCGGCTTGTCGAAGCCGTACTGCTTCTCCAGCTTGGCGATGAAGTCGGCGCTCAGCCCTTGCGCTCCGCGGTAGCGCGAGCCCGCCTCGCCGCCGGCCGCCGGCCGGCCGCCCCCGCCGAGGTCGCCGGTGCCGCCGGTGACCCGCGCGAGCGTGCCGTCGCCCTGCCCCTGCATCTGCGCCAGCACCCGCTCCACCGGGCCGCCGGGGGCGAACTGCACGATGGTGAAGGTGATCAGCATGATCCCGAACAGGGTCGGGACCATCAGGCCGATGCGGCGCAGGATGTAGCCGAGCAAATGGGACCTCCTCTCGTTTCGCTGACGGTCCGCCGCACCGGCCGCGCCTGCCTCGGCACCGTCCCGCGAGGGCGCCTCGCGTCAGTTGCGGCCGATCCGCCGGGCCCTGTCGGCGTCGAACCACCAGATCGCCGGCGCGCCGAGGTCGTAGCGCGGCCCCTCCGCGGGACGGCCGTAGACGTCCCAGAGGGCGAGCCGGTGCGTGCCGGCATACCACATCGGCACCCAGTAGCGCCCGGCGCGCAAAGCCCGGTCGAGGGCGCGGCAGGCGGTGGTCAGGTCGGCGCGGGACTTCGCGTCGCTGACCGCGCTCAGCAGGGCATCGATCGCCGGTTCGGCGATCCCCGACAGGTTGTTGGAGCCCGGCGTCGCGGCCGAGCGCGAGCCGTAGATCTCGCGCAGTTCCGCGCCCGGCGTGACGCCGCCGGCATAGCGCCGGGAGGTCAGGTCGAAGTCGAAGTCCTTGAGCCGCGCCTGGTACTGCGAGGCGTCGACGGTGCGGATCGTCGCCGCGATCCCGAGCAGCCCGAGGTTGCGGATGAAGGGGTGGGTGTGCGGCTCCAGCGCCGGGCTCGAATCCAGGAACTCGATCTCCAGCGGCCGGCCGCCGGGCGCCCTCAGCGTGCCGCCGTCGCGGGTGCAGCCGGCCTCCCGCAGCAGCGCGTCGGCGCGGCGCAGCAGCGCGCGGTCCTGCCCCGAGCCGTCGGAGACGGGGGGCTCCCACGCCGCGCCGAACACCTCCGCCGGAAGGCCCTGCCGCAGCGGCTCCAGGAGCGCCAGCTCGTCGGCCGAGGGCGTGCCGGTGGCCTTCAGCACCGCGTTCTCGAAGAACGAGGCGGTGCGCGTGTAGGCGCCGAACATGATGTTCCTGTTCGTCCACGCGAAGTCGAAGCACAGGCCGATCGCCTCGCGCACGCGGGGATCGCGGAACTTCTCGCGCCGCGTGTTGATCCACCAGCCCTGCGTGCCGGACGGGCGCGCATCCGGCACGGTGGAGCGCACCACCCGGCCCTCCGTGGCGGCGGGGAAGTCGTAGCCGGTGGCCCAGACGCGGGCCGTGAACTCCTCGCGGAAGGTGAAGGCGCCGCCCTTGAACGCCTCGAAGGCGACGTTGCGATCACGGAAATACTCGTAGCGGATCGCGTCGAAGTTGTTGTGCCCGGCCGTCACGGGCAGGTCGGCGGCCCAATAGTCGCGCACCCGCTCGAACTCGATGAAGCGCCCGACATCGACGCGCCCGACCCGGTACGGCCCGGAGCCCAGCGGCGGCTCCAGGCTCGAGGCCGAGAAGTCGCGCGCTGCGTAATACGCCGCCGAGAAGATCGGCAGCTGCGCGATGGTGAGCGGCAGGTCGCGGGCGCGGCCGGCCGCGAAGGTGACGACCACCGTCCCGTCGTCCTCCGCGCGCGCCTCGGTCATGTCGCGGATCACCTCGGAGATCTCCGGGTGGCCCTTTTCGCGCAGCAGCGTCAGGCTGAAGGCGACGTCGCGCGCGGTGAGCCGCGAGCCGTCGTGGAAATGCGCCTGCGGCCGCAGCCTAAACGTGTAGGTCAGCCCGTCCGGCGCGACCGCGACCGAGCGGGCGACGAGCCCGTAGAGCGCGTCCGGCTCGTCGAGCGCGCGCACCATCAGGCTGTCGAAGGTGAGGTTCATGCCGGCGGCGCCCTCCCCCTGGAGCACGTAGGCGTTCAGGGTGTTGAAGGTGTCGCCGGCCTGGTTGCCGAAGGTCTGGCTCAACTGCGCCGAGAACCGGCCGCCCTTGGGCGCCATCGGGTTCACGTAGGCGAACGCCTCGAAGGTCTTCGGGTATTTCAGTTCGCCGAAGCTCGACAGGCCGTGGCTCTCGTCCGGCCCGGCGGCGGCGCGGTGCGGCAGCGCGGCGCCGGCCGTCAGCGCCCCGGCGGCGAGGACCAGCGTGCGGCGCGAGACGCCGCTCAACGCGGCGCCCCGGTCCTGGCGGCCGCAGCCTCGTCGTACCACCACGTCGTCGGGAAGCCGGACGAGCCGTATTGCGGCAGGATCGCGGGGTGGGCGAAGCGGTTCCAGCGCAGCGTCCGCTGCAGGTTCGAGGCCCATTGCGGCACGACGTAATCGTGGGCGAGCAGCACCCGGTCGAGGGCGCGGGTCGCCGCGAGCACCGCCGGGCGGTCGGCGGCGAAGATCACCGTCTCGATCAGCGCGTCGATGCCGGCATCCCTGATGCCGATGAGGTTGCGCGAGCCCGGCCTGTCGGCCGAGGCCGAGCCCCAGGACTCGCGCTGCTCGTTGCCGGGCGAGAGCGATTGCGGCCACGAGCTGGTGGTGATGTCGAAGTCGAAGCTGCGCATCCGGTTCTGGTACTGCGCCTGGTCGATCACCCGTAAGCTGGTGCCGATGCCGATGAGCTTGAGCTGGGCCGAGAACGGCAGGATCACCCGCTCGAAGGTGTTCTGGAACTCCAGGAACTCGACCGTGAGCGGCTCGCCCGTGGCCTTGTTCACCATCTTCCCGTCGCGCTGCTCGTAGCCGGCCTCGCGCAGCAGGCGGACGGCCTCGCGCAGGTTGGCGCGCACCGCGTCCGGCGTCTCGCTCACCGGGTTCCTGTAGGGGGTGGTGAAGACGGAGGCCGGCACCTTGTCCTTGACGGTGTCGAGCAGCGCCTTCTCCGCACCCTCCGGCAGGCCGGAGGAGGCGAGTTCCGAGCCGTAGAAGTAGGAGTCGATGCGCTTGTACAGGCCGTAGAACAGCGCCCGGTTCATCTCCTCGTAGTTCATCGCGAGGTTGAAGGCGCGCCGCACCCTCTGGTCGCGGAACTTGTCCTTGCGCGTGTTGAACACGAACGCCTGCATGGTGCCGGTGCCGCGGTCCGGGAACGCCTCCTTGATCAGGCGCCCCTCCTTCACGGCGGGGACATCGTCGTAGGCGGTGGCCCAGTTGCGGGCGATGTTCTCCACGCGAAAATCGTAGAGGTCGCCCTTCAGCGCCTCCACGAGCACGGTGCCGTCGCGAAAGTACTCGTAGCGTTGGGTGCCGAAGTTGTTGCGCCCGGCATTCACCGGCAGGTCCCTGCCCCAGTAGCCGGGCACGCGCGCGTAGGTCGCCGAGCGGCCGGGATCGAACTTCTCCAGCCTGTACGGGCCGGAGCCGAGCGGCGGCTCCAGGGTCGTCTCGGTGACGTTGCGCGGGCGGCCTTGCGCATCCTTGCCCGTCCACCAGTGCTTGGGCAGCACGCGGAGCTGGCCGATCACCTGCGGCAGCTCGCGGTTGCCGGTCTCGGAGAAGGTGAAGGTGACCTCGCGCGGGGCCGTCGCCTCGGCCTTGGTCACGGTCTGGTAGTAGGCGGCGTGGAACGGGCTGTTCGCCTTGAAGGTGTCGAAGGACCACACCACGTCCTCGGCCGTGACCGCCACGCCGTCGTGCCACTTGGCGTCCGCGCGCAGGCGGTAGGTCACCGAGCCGAGGTCGGGCGCCACGCGCAGGGCTTCGGCGAGCAGGCCGTAGGAGGTGAACGGCTCGTCGAGCGACTCGGTGGTCAGCGTGTCGTAGAGCAGCGCGACCCCGCCTTCCAGGTCGCCCTTCAGGCCCGAGATGACGAGGTTGAAGTTGTCGAAGCCGCCCTGCGCGCCCAGGCGCACGAGGCCGCCCTTGGGCGCTGCGGGGTCGGCGTAGTCGAAATGCTTGAAGTCGGCCGCGTATTTCGGCGCGCCCATCAGCGTGACGGCGTGGACCCAGCCGGCGCCCGCCGCGGGCAGGGCCGGCTCGGATTGCGCGCCCGCGGAGCCCGCGAGGCAGGCGAGCGCCAGGACGGCCGCGAGACATCGTCCGATCACGGGATGGGCTGTCACGAGGGGGCGGGCTCCGGTGCGTCGGCCCCTTTCGGGCCGTTCCTGCCTCATTAGGACGGACCGGGCCGGCGCGCCAACCCGGCGCGTCCGCGCAGGTCGGCGACCGGCGGGCCGGACCGCTACGCCGTCCGCCCGCGGCGCCCCTCCACCAGCCACATCGCCAGAACCGCCGCGGCTAGCAGCGCGAGCGCCGCGAGCCCCAGCGCCAGGGGATAGACCTCGACGCCGCGGATGTCGGCGCCGTCGCTCGGGCGGAAGCCGATCCAGTCGGCGCCCGAGAGCCGTCCGCCGCGCACGCTCTGGAGGCGCGGCACCACGACGGCGCCGGACGCGTCCGCCACCCGGCGGATCGAGCCGCCCGACGCGTCGGCCACCGGCTTCAGGCGCTCGGTGTCGCTGAACACGTCGGCGAGTTCGCGCGGGTTCGGCGGCCCGACGCTGACGAAGGCGACGAGGCTGCCGGAGCGCAGCGTGTGCAGGCCGAGCTCGGCCGCCTCGAAGGCCGCGCCGAACAGGCCCGGCTCGGCGGGCTTGAGGGTCAGCGTGCTCGCCTTGCCCGTCGGGCTGGTGACGGTGACCGGCTCGGTCGCCTCCGCCATGGTCTGGCGCTCGACGCGGACCTCGCGGCCGCGGCCGGTCATCTGCGCGCGCAACGCCTCCTCTTCGAGCGCCGGCTCCTTCATCAGCCAGTGCGCGAGGCGGCGCAGCAGGTCGAGATAGGGGCCGCCGTCCTGGTAGCCCCGCGCCCACAGCCAGGTGTGGTCGGAGAGCATCAGCGCGACGCGGCCCTTCTCCTCGCGGGAGAGCGCCATCAGCGGCAGGTCGTCGGCGCCCGACAGCAGCGGCTGGTTGCCGGCCCGCGTCTGCGCCGCGACGATGCGCAGCCACTCGCCCCAGGCCGGAGGCGTCGCGTCGCCGCCCGGCAGCGCCCGCGTCACCGGATGGCGCCGGCCGGTGGCGGTCGCCGTCGCCCTGTACGGCCGCTCGACCACGCGCCCGTTCGGGTCGCCGGGCAGGATGCCCGACAGCCGCGTGCGCGCGAGGCTCGCGGGGCCGGCGAACTCCGGGCCCGCCGCGATCAGCAGCGCGCCGCCCTCGCGCACGTAGCGCACGATGTTGTCGAAATAGGCCGCCGGCAGCACGCTCTGGTTGGCGTAGCGGTCGAAGATGATCAGGTCGAAGTCCTTGATCTTCTGGACGAACAGCTCCCGCGTCGGGAAGGCGATCAGCGACAGTTCCGAGATCGGCGTGCCGTCCTGCTTCTCCGGCGGCCTGAGGATCGTGAAGTGCACGAGATCGACGTTGGCGTCCGATTTCAGCAGGTTGCGCCACGTGCGCTCGCCCTGGTGCGGCTCGCCCGAGACCAGCAGCACCCTGAGCTTCTCGCGGATGCCCTCGATCGGCAGCACCGCGCGGTTGTTGACGGTGGTCAGTTCGCCCGGCAGCGGCTCGACCTCGATCTCGACGACGTTCGGCCCGCCATGCTCGATTCTGATGGTGAGGCCGAACGGCTGGCCGGTGGGGAAGGTCTTCCGGCCGATCTCCTCGCCGTCGCGGCGCACGGTGACGGCGGCCGAGCCGGTGCCGCCGCGCTCCATCACCTCGGCGCGGATGGTGAGCTCGCGCCCGACGATGCCGAAGCGCGGCGCCTCCAGCAGCTTGATCTGCCGGTCGCGCTCGTCGGGATGGCCGGTGACGAGGACGTGCAGCGGCGCCTTGATCCCGAGTGCGGCAAGCGAGGCCGGGATGTCGTGGACGACGCCGTCGGTGAGCATCACGACGCCGGCCAGCCGCTCCGGCGGCACGTCGGCCAGCGCCTGGCCGAGCGCGGCAAACAGCCGGGTGCCGTCGTCGCCGCCCGCGTCCGGCACGTCGATGAAGCGCGGCTCGATGTTCGTCAGCCCGCCGAGCCGGCGCTGCAACTCGGCCCGCACCCGGTCGGTCACCGCCGGCCGGTCGCCGAGCGCCTGCGAGCCCGAGCGGTCGACGAGGATCGCGGCGACGTCCCGCACCGGCTCGCGGTCCTCGCGCACCAGCGCGGGGTTGGTCAGCGCGGCGAGCACGAGCCCGAGCGTCAGGGCGCGCAGGGCCGCGGTGCGTCCGCGCGCCAGGAACGCGAGCCCGATGAACGGCACCACCACGAGCGCGAGCACCGCCAACACCGGCCAGGGCAACAGGGGCGTGAAGCTGAGGCTCAGCATGATGACGCGCCCTACGAAGCGGGGACATGCCGCGCGCGCCCTCCCTCCCCCCTCTGCGGGGGGAGGGTGGCCCTCGCGTCAGCGAGGGTCGGGAGAGGGGAGCGCCGTATCCGGCACCGTCGCTCCCCTCTCCCGACTTGGCTCGCGGGCCACCCTCCCCCGCAGAGACCACCGGGTTCACAGATCGCACATGGGTGGCCGACGCGCGCTCCCTCCCCCCTCTGCGGGGGAGGGTGGCCCTCGCGTGAGCGAGGGTCGGGAGAGGGGAGCGACCTCTCCGGATACGGCGCTCCCCTCTCCCGACCCGCTTCGCGGGCCACCCTCCCCCGCAGAGGGGGGAGGGAAGACCCGCGCATCGCCTGGATGCGCCACGCGATGTGTGAATCCGGTAGCCCCCAGAGGGGGAAGGAAAAGCGACGTTTGCGTGTGTGTCTGATTGTGAAACCTCTCACTGCCCCAGCCGCTCCAGCAGCGCCGGCACGTGCACCTGGTCGGCCTTGTAGTTGCCGGTGAGCGTGTACATCACGATGTTCACGCCGCCGCGGAACGCCATCTCGCGCTGGCGCTGGTCGCCGCCGACCACCGGGTAGAGCGCCTCGCCGCGGCGGCCGATCGCCCAGGCGGCGGCGAGGTCGTTGCCGGTGATGACGATCGGGCTGACGCCGTCGCCGGCGCGCGCCGGGCGCCGCTCGGTGCCCTCGGCCGCGGGCGGCAACGCCTCGACCCAGGTCTGGCCGGTCGCGTAGCGGCCGGGGAAGCTGTCGAGGAGGTAGAACGCCTTGGTCAGCACGTGGTCGGACGGCACCGGTTCGAGTTCCGGGATCTCCAGCGTCGCCAGCATCCTGCGCAGGTAGGCGCCCTCCGGCGTCGGCGGGCCGCCGGGCCGCGCGGTGAGCGCGTCGCGGGTGTCGAACAGCACGGTGCCGCCGTTGCGCATGAACGCGTCGATGCGCCGGATCGTGGCCTCGGAGGGCTGTGGCCGGCCCGGCGCGATCGGCCAGTAGATCAGCGGGTAGAAGGCGAGCTCGTCCCGGGCCGGGTCGAGGCCGGCGGGCTCGCCGGGTTCGAGGGCGGTGCGCGCGGCGAGCATCTGGGTGAGGCCGGTGAGGCCGGCGCGGCTCGCCTCGTCGATCGCCGCGTCGCCGGTGACGACGTAGGCGAGCCGGGTGACCAGCGCAGATTCGATGCCGTTCGGGCGGTTGGCCGGCGGCTCCTCGGCCCGCGCGGGCGGGCTCGCGAGGCCGCCGAGGAGGAGCAGGCCGGCGAGCGCGGGCAGCGCGGGCCGGCCGCGCAGGCGCCCCGCGAACCCGCCCCCGCGCTTCAGGAAGCCGCCGAGCCACAGGCCGGCCAACGTATCGAGCACCAGCAGCAGCAGGGCCAGGGTGAACAGGCCCGGCCGCAGGTCGCGGGTCTCGGCGCCGGCGAGCGTGCCGGTTCGGGCGCCGGCGAGCGCGGTCAGGTCGAGTGGCTTGAGCCGGTCGTCGGCTTTTAGCGCGTTGACCGCGGTGCCGCCGTCGGCCGGCCCGTAGAAGCCGGGCGGGTGCTCGGCGGAGGCGCGGTCGGCGTAATCGGCCGGCACGGCGGTGGCCGAGGCCGGCGGCGTGCCGAGGACGCCGAAGCCGTCGAGCGTCAGGCGCGGGGCGAGGATCGCCGCGGCCGGGCGCGGGCCGCCCTCGGCCGGCGCCGCCGACGAGCCGGCCAGCGCCACGACCCGGCGCAGCATGTCGATGAACAGGCCCGACAGCGGCAGGTTCGACCACGTGGTGTCGGCGGTGACGTGGAACAGCACCACGAGCCCCTGCCCGCGGTGCTCGGCGGTGACGATCGGCGTGCCGTCCTGCAGCGAGGCCCAGGTGCGGCCGGGCAGGTCGCCGTCGGGCTCGGCCAGGATCTGGCGGCGCACGCCGATGTCGGCCGGCGGGGTCAGCCCGGCGAACGGGCTCTCGGGAGCGAAGGGCGCCAGCGTCTTCGGGCTGTCCCAGGACAGCGTCCCGCCGAGCGTCCGGCCGCCGCGGCGCAGGCGCACCGGCACCAGCGGGTCGTTGCCGGCGGCGAGCCGCGCGCCGGCAAAGCGCAGCAGCATCCCGCCCCCCTCCACGAAGGTCGTCACCCGCGCGCTCGTCCGCTCGTCCATGGCGCCGACGTCGGCGAGCACCAGCACCGTCACCTGGTTGTCGAGGAGCTGCGCGATCGAGTCGGCGATGCCCCTGGCGCCGCGCGCCTCCTGCACGTCGGCGAAGGGCTGGAGCGCGCGCGACAGGTAGTAGGTCGGCGCGAGCAGCGGCTGGGCCTGATCGTTGGTGCCGCCGAACACGAGGCCGACGCGGCGGCGCTTGCCGCGCTCGTCCATCACCGCGACGGCGCCGGCCGAGCGCTCGCCCGCGATCTCGATGCGGCTGATGCCGTTGCGCAGCTCCACCGGCATGTCGAAGGCGATTGCGGCCTCGGTGGCCTCGGGGCCGAGGGCGAAGTCGCGCTCGGCCAGCGGCAGGCCCTTCTGGTCCAGCGCCCGCACGAGGCCGGCATCGCGCCCGTTGGGAGCGGCGCGCATCACGCGGATGCCGAGCTTTCCGCCGGCCTCGCCGCCGGCCAGCGCCAGCGCCGGCGGCCGGTCGGCGCGCAGCACCGTAAGCGCCGCGCCCGCCGACCCGACGCGTTCGGCGAGCCGTTCGGAAAAGCCCGCGCCCTCCATGCCGGCGACGCCGTCGCTGATCCAGACGAGGCCGGCGCCCGGGTTGCGGTCGAGGAAGGCCGCCAGCATCGGCTCGTGCGCGGCGCGGTCGGCCAGGTGCGGGCGCGGCGCCAGCGCGCGCAGGCGCTCCAGGGCGGCGGCCGGGGTGCGCGCCTCGATGGCGGCCGGCGCGTCCGCGAGGGCGGCGACCGCGACCGGGCGCCCGTCGCGGGCGGCGCCCTCGACGGCATCGACGGCGACCCGCATGCGGTCGCGCCAGTCGTGGGCGGCGGAGAAGCCGTTGTCGAGCATCACCAGCAGCGCCTTGCGCCCGCCGCCGGCGCCGACCCCGTTCGGGTTCCAGACCGGGCCGGACACCGCCAGGATCAGCGCCGCGGCGGCGAGCAGCCGCAGGATCAGCAGCCAGGGCGGGGTGCGCGCCGGCGTCTGGCGCTTTGCTGCCAGATCGGCGACGAGCTTCAGCGGCGGGAAGTCGATCCGGCGCGGGCGCGGCGGCGTCACGCGCAGCAGCAGCCACAGGGCCGGGAGGCCGATCAGGGCGGCGAGCGCGAAGGGGGCGGCGAAGGTCAGTCCGAGCACGGCGCCCTCCTCAACCCGTGCCGCGGGCGGCGGCGACCAGCGTCGCGAGGCGAAGCGCCGCCTCGCTCGCCGGACGGTCGGTGCGGTGGAGCGTCAGGGTCCAGCCCTGGCCGCGCGCGATCTCGGAGAGGCCGGCGCGGTGCGCTTCGATGCGGGCGCGGTAGGTCTCGCCCCAGGCGGCGGCGTCGCCCACGTCGAGGCTGAACCCCGATTCGAGGTCGTGCAGCACCGCCTGGCCCGCGAACGGGAACGTCTCCTCGATCGGGTCGGCGACCACCACGAGGTGGCCGCGGCTGCCGCGGCCGGCGATGTCCTGCACGGCGGCCGCGATGCGGTCGAGGGGCGTGAGGAAGTCGCCGACCAGGATCACCTCGTCGAAGCGGGCGGGCGCGGCCCGCGGCGGCAGGTCCTGCGTCAGGCCGGCGGCGTCGCCGACGAGCGCCTGGGCCATCGACTCGACGATCCTTCGCGATGCCGTCGCGCGGGTGAGGCCCAAAAGCCCGACGCGCTCGCCGCCCTCCACGAAGGCGTCGGCCAGCGCCAGCCCGAGGACGAGCGCACGCTCGACCTTGGAGGCCTGCGCGAGGTCGGAGGCGAAGCCCATCGAGGCGGAGCGGTCGATCCACAGCCAGATGTTGTGGGCGGCCTCCCATTCGCGCTCGCGCACGTAGAGCCGGTCGTCGCGGGCCGAGCGGCGCCAGTCGATGCGGGCGGCGGCCTCGCCGTTCACGAAGGGGCGGAACTGCCAGAAGCTCTCGCCCGGCCCCGCCCGGCGGCGCCCGTGCAGGCCGTGGGCCAGCATCGACGAGACGCGCCGCGCCTCCAGCACGAGGCGCGGCATCCGGTCGGCGAGCGCGACCGCGCCCTCGGTTTCCCGCCGTCCAGGGGCGCGCGCATCGGCGGCGAGGGCGCGCGCGGCGGCCATCGCGCTAGAGCTTCTGCGTGAGCTTGGCGATCAGGCCCTCGACGGTCTCGCCGTCGGCGCGCGCGGCGTAGCTCAGCGCCATGCGGTGCTTGAGCACCGGCTCGGCCAGCGCCTTCACGTCACTGACCGAGGGCGCGACCCGGCCCTCGATCAGGGCGCGGGCACGCGCCGCCAGCGTCAGCGCCTGGCTGGCGCGGGGGCCCGGCCCCCACATCAGCTTGCCCTTGATCAGCGGATCGCCGCTGTCGGGCCGCGCGGAACGGACGAGGTCGAGGATCGCGTCGACCACCGCCTCGCCCACCGGCAGGCGGCGCACGAGGCGCTGGGCGGTGAGCAGCGCCTCGGTGGACATCACCGCCTTCGCTGTCTGGTCGGAGACGCCCGTGGTCTCGATCAGGATGCGGCGCTCGGCGGCGCGATCGGGATAGCCGACGTCGATCTCCAGCAGGAAGCGGTCGAGCTGCGCCTCGGGCAGCGGGTAGGTGCCCTCCTGCTCGATCGGGTTCTGCGTCGCCAGCACGTGGAACGGGCGCGGCAGGTCGTGGCGCTCGCCGGCCACCGAGACGAAGTTCTCCTGCATCGCCTGGAGCAGGGCCGATTGCGTGCGCGGGCTCGCGCGGTTGATCTCGTCGGCCATCAGCAGTTGCGTGAACACCGGTCCGCGCACGAAGCGGAACGAGCGCCGCCGGTCGGCGTCCTCGTCCAGGATCTCGGTGCCGAGGATGTCGGACGGCATCAGGTCGGGGGTGAACTGCACGCGCCGCGCGTCGAGGCCGAGCACGGTGCCCAGCGTCTCGACGAGCTTGGTCTTGGCCAGGCCCGGCAGGCCCACGAGCAGGCCGTGGCCGCCGGCCAGGATCGTGACGAGGGCGAGGTCGACCACCGTCTCCTGCCCGAAGATCACCCCGTGGATGGCCTCGCGCGCCTCCTGGACCGAAGCGAGGCAGCCTTCGGCGGTGGCGACGATGCCGTCGTCGAGGGCGGTGGCCGGCGCGGTGCCCTGACTCATGCCGATGGGGTTTCCGTGGTTCGCGGGACCTTCCGGCCGGCCGCAACAAGGGGTTGTCTCGGGACCTGAGTGTGCGGCGGTTCGCACCGGGCTGGCAAGGTCGGCGTCGCCGCATGTTCCCGAAGGGTTCGGCACACCTTCCCCGGGCGCCCGGAGCAACGCGGAAGGCGATCCGAGGGCCGGAACCGGCCGTGCCGACGGCACCCGTCCATGGCCTCACCGTTCATGGCCGCCGCGCGGTGTCCCGTGCCGGCTCCCGTTGGGCCGCACCCGTTCCGGAGGGGCCGGAGGGCGGATCGATCGCTTCGCAGGCGAACGGGTTCGGCGGGGCGTTCACCCCGCGCCAGCGCCCGTAGCGCCAGGGCGCGTACCACGCGGCCCGCGCCGGCGGCCCTTCCGGCACGAGATCGATGCCGTGCGTCCCGAACGGGCCGCAGCGGCAGATCCGCGAAAGGCCCATCCAGGCGCCGGGCCAGAGCCCGTGCCGGGCTATCGCCTGATCGGTGTAGTCGGAACAGCTCGGCCAGTGCCGGCACCGGCGGCCGACCAGGCCGGACAGGGTGAGCTGATAGGCCCGGATCGCGACGTGGGCGGCGCGGCGCAGCACGCGCCTTACGCGGCGGCCCGCCCGTTCGCGGCGATGCGGTCCAGCGCCTCGACCACCGCGTCGAAGGTGAGCAGCGTCGAGGCGTGGCGGGCGCGGAACTCGCGCACCGGCGCGAGCACGGACAACTCCGCCCAGCGCCCGTCCGGGGCCGGCCCGTTCGCCTTCAGCATCGCGCGCATGGTCTCACGCAGGGCGCGCAGCTCGTCGGCGCCCGCGCCGACCACGTGCCGGCCCATCAGCGAGGACGAAGCCTGCCCCAGCGCGCAGGCCTTCACGTCGTGGGCGAAGTCGGCGACAGTGCCGTCCGGAGCCAGCACGAGGTCGACGGTGACGGTCGAGCCGCAGAGCTTGGAATGCGCCGTGGCGCTGGCGTCCGGCGCGGGCAGGCGCCCGAGGCGGGGGATGTCGGCGGCGAGTTCCAGGATGCGCCGGTTGTAGATGTCGTCGAGCATTGGCGCCCTCGTTGTCGGTGGTTGGCCTGCGCAGTTGGCGCCCCGGCCCTGCCGGATCGGCCGCGCGTCCCGCGCATTGCGCGACGGCGCGAGAACGACGATATAGGCCGCTCAAGGCTGTTTCGCGAGGAGGCGGCCCGTCGACCAGGGTCGCGCCCACGGCCACGGACATCGTATTCACCGGGGCGCCGGCTCGCATCGCGCTCGGGCCGCAGACGGTTCGACCGATGTACGCCAAGCCGGACAGCACCACGATGAAGGCCCGCGTGGCGCGGGCTGGAGATGCCATGGATGCCGCGCTCAAATCCCTGTCCTACGGCGTTCCCCGGCCCTCGGACGAAGACGGCTCGGACTTGAGCGCCCCGGACCTGAGCGCGATGCGCCACGACAACGACCGCGTGGTCGCGAGCCTCGCCGGGCGCCGCGCCGAGGCTCAGGCGCCGCCCGAGGTCGCGCCGGAGCCCGCCTCGGCCACCCGCGTGCCGGACGGCATCGCCCTCGGGCGCCCGAGCCGCGAGGAGGCCGAGGCCGCGGTGCGCACGCTGCTGCGCTGGGCCGGCGACGACCCGACCCGCGAGGGGCTGCGCGATACCCCGGCCCGCGTGGTCAAGGCCTACGGCCAGCTCTTCGGCGGCTACGATTCCGACGCCGACGCCCTGCTGGAGCGGGTGTTCCAAGAGGTCGAGGGCTACACCGACATCGTGCTGGTGCGCGACATCCCGTTTTACTCCCATTGCGAGCACCACATGGTGCCGTTCATGGGCCTGGCGCACATCGCCTACTACCCGACCAAGGGCGTGGTCGGCCTCTCGAAGCTCGCCCGCGTCGTCGACACCTTCGCCCGCCGCCTGCAGACGCAGGAGACCATGACGGCGCAGATCACCGACGTGATCGAGAGCATCCTCAAGCCGCGCGGCGTCGCCGTGATGGTCGAGGCCGAGCATCTGTGCATGGCGATGCGCGGCGTGCAGAAGGCCGGCGTTTCGACCATCACCAGCCAGTTCCGCGGCGTCTTCAAGGACGATTCCAGCGAGCAGGTCCGCTTCCTGACGCTGGTGCGCGGCGGCAGGACCTGAGTTTTCCCCCCTCGATGCCCGTCCCCGCCTTCGACGTCCCCGGCTCGCGCGACGCCGTCGAGGAGGGCCTCGCCTTCACGCCGCGCTTCGACCGCGACGGGCTCCTCGCGTGCATCGCGGTCGATGCCCGTGACGGGCGCGTGCTGATGCTCGCCCACATGAACGCCGAGTCGCTGCGGCGGACGCTGGAGACCGGCGAGGCGTGGTACTGGTCGCGCTCGCGGCAGGCGCTCTGGCACAAGGGCGCGACCTCGGGACAGGTGCAGCGCGTCGTCGAGATGCGCACCGATTGCGACCAGGACGCGCTGCTGATCGCCGTCGCGGTCGGCGGCGACGGCGGCTGCTGCCACACCGGGCGGCGCGCCTGCTTCTACCGCGGCGTCGCCCTCGACGCGGACGGCCGCGCGGTGCTGAGCCCGCTCGATCCATGAGCGGCGTCGGCCTGCTGCGACACGACGCGCACGCCGCCATCGCGCCCGGAACCGTCGAACCGATCCGCGACGAGGCCCCCCGCGCGGCGCGCATCGGGCTGGCGCTCGGGGGCGGCGCGGCGCGGGGCTGGGCGCATATCGGCGTGATCCGGGCGCTCGACGAGGCCGGCATCCACCCCGACGTGGTGTCGGGCTGCTCGATCGGCGCGGTGGTCGGCGGCTGCTACGCGGCCGGCAGGCTCGACGCGTTGGCGGAGTTCGCGCTCTCGCTCACCCGGCGCCGGGTGCTCGGCCTGCTCGATCCGCGCCTGTCCGGTGCGGGGCTGATCGGCGGCGACAGGCTGCGTCGGCGCCTCGCGCGCGACCTCGGCGACCGCCGGATCGAGGATCTGCCGGTGGGCTTTGCCGCGGTCGCCACGGAACTCGGCACCGGGCGCGAGGTCTGGCTGAGCCGCGGCCCCCTGATCGAGGCGTTGCGCGCGTCCTACGCCCTGCCGGGGCTGTTCGCGCCGGTCCCCCTCGACGGGCGCCTGCTGATGGACGGCACGCTGGTGAACCCGGTGCCGGTGACGCTGGCCCGCGCGATGGGCGCCGACCTCGTCATCGGCGTGAACCTGTCCTGCGATCCGCGGCTGCGCGGCGGCGTGATCGAGCCCGGCACGGCCGATCCCGTTGAGGCGGTCGTCGCGGCGGCGGGCGCACGCCGCCGGGGCGTGCTTGCCGGCCTGCGCGGCCGCGCCGCGGCGTCGCCGGGCATGGGCCGCGTGATGTTCGAGGCCTTCAACATCACCCAGGACCGGATCTCGCGGGCGCGCCTGGAGCGCGACCCGCCGGACCTGTCCATCGGCCCCGAACTGGCGGCTTTGGGCCAGTTCGCGTTCCACCGCGCCGCCGAAGGGATCGCGGCCGGCCATGCGGCGGCGCGGGCGGCCCTGCCCCGGATCCGTGCGATGGTGCTGGGCGCGGCCGCACGCGCCTGAGCGCCCGTCACGCAAACGTCGTCCCGCTCTGCGATGGGGCTCGCGGGGGGCCGGGTCGCCGCGCGCCGAAGGCGCGGACCGGGCCGTCGCGCGAGGGACCGGTCCGATGGAATCCAGCCGCCGCCAACTCCTGCTCGCCGGCGGGGCCGGCATCCTCGGCCTCGCGGGCGGCCTCGCGCGGCCGGGGATCAGCCGTGCCGCCGACCGCCCGCTCCTCAGCCACGGCCTGCAATCGGGCGATGTCGGCACCGATTCGGCCATCGCCTGGGCTCGTTCGGACCGGCCCGCGCGCGCGGTGATCGAGTGGGCGACGACGGAGGGCTTCTCAGACATCCGCGGCGGGGTCTTCGCCGACGCGCTGCCGGAGACCGACTGCACCGTGAAGGTCGCGCTGACCGGGCTGCCGCCGGGCCAGGACATCTTCTACCGCGTCCGCCTGGAGGATCTCGCCGCCCCGACGATCCGCGGGCCGGCGCAGGTCGGCCGCTTCCGGACGGCGCCGGCCGACCGCCGCTCGGTCTCGTTCTGCTGGTCCGGGGACACCGCCGGCCAGGGCTGGGGCATCGACGAGGCCCGCGGCGGCATGACGATCTACAAGGCGATGCTGAAGAACCGCCCGGACTTCTTCCTGCATTCCGGCGACACGATCTACGCCGACGGGCCGATCGCCCCCGAAGTGCGGCTGCCCGACGGCACCCTGTGGCGCAACCGGGTGACCGAGGAGGTCTCCAAGCCCGCCGAGTCGCTGGCCGAGTTCCGCGGGCGCTACAAGTACAACCTCATGGACGCCAACGTGCTGGCGATGAACGCGGCCGTGCCGATCCTCGCGCAGTGGGACGACCACGAGGT
>NZ_CAXTHR010000063.1:0-23274 GCF_964244095.1 uncultured Methylobacterium sp.
TCGTGACGACTTACAACTTCGCCAAGCACCTCAAGGCACTGCGTTGGAAGACACCGTTCCAGACCATCTGTCAGGCCTGGACCAAAGATCCAGACCGGTTCAAGATCGACCCGAACCACCTCATCCCGGGACCATACACTTGGAGCATGTTCCATGATCCCTGGATCACTGAAAATGCTCTAAGTCTCTGTGTGGTTGCATTTTCTTCACGCGAGCCGGTATCCACCTCGCTGGAAAATGCTCCAAGGCAAAGCGGGCGGCATCAGCCGTCGAGCCGGAACCGCGCCACGTCCCGCAGCAACGCCACGAAGGCCCGGGCGCCGTGGTCGAGGGCGGCCTCGCCCGCCGCCGCGCTGCCGAGCCGCGCGTCGCCGGCCGCGCCGGACGGGTTGAGGTCGCCGGCCTTCCAGGCGAAGGCGGCCGGCCGCCCGGCGCGCAGATGCGTGAAGGTGGCGGCCATCGCGCGGGTGCGCGGGGGAAAGTCGGCGACGGCGTCCGCCCGCACGAGGTCGGGGCGCAGGGCCAGCATCAGCGCGGTCTCGATCCCGCCCGCATGGATGCCGTGGACGATCTCGTCCTGCGGGAACAGCCCGTCCGGATAGCCGAACCGGCTCCAGGCGGTGGTCACAGCGACCATCCCGAAGCGCGCGCGGAGCTCTCCCGCGACGAGGTCGATCAGCCCGCTGTTGCCGCCATGCGCGGTGACGATCACGAGCTTCCCGCAGCCGGCCCGGTGGATGCCGGCGCCGATCCCGGTCCAGGCGGCCAGCGCCGTCCCGGTGGTGAGCGAGAGGGTTCCGGGGAAGGCGTCGTGCTCGTCGGACTTGCCGACCGCCTGGACCGGAAGCACCAGCACGTCGAGGTCGTCCGGCACCAGCGCGCGGGCGCGGGCGAGGTAGCCCTCCATGATGATCGCGTCGGTGCCGAGCGGCAGGTGGGGGCCGTGCTGCTCGATCGCCGCGACCGGCAGGACCGCGACCGTCTCGGCCATGCGCAGCACGGCGAAGTCCCGCGTGGTCAGGTCGGACCAGAGCCGTGCCGCCATGTCCCGTTCGGTCCTTCTCGGGCCGGCGCGTGCGTCGGTTGACGCGATCGCACGCCGCCGCAGACTCATACCGATCGACGATGAGCCTTACGCATCGTCGATCGGCCCCCGCGACTGCGGGGCGGCGGTCGTCCGCCGGGTGCGACGATTCCGACCATCGGTCGGGATCATCGCCGACTTGTGCAAGTCTTACCCGAGGATGCGCGCGACCGTCGAGGCGCGGCCCGGTGTACGCGGCGCCCGTCCGCTCACGCGAACAGGGCGTCGATGTCGTCCTGGGCCGTGGCCGGGCCGTGGACCTGCGGGCCGTTGAGGAGCAGGCGCTCGGCGCGCTCGCGGCGTTCGGCCTCGGTCGGATCGTGGCCGGCGGCGTCCCGCGCCTTGACCGCGCTGGCGAAGCGCGCGAGCCGAAGCTCGAACTGCCGCAACGCCTCCACCACCTTGCCGATGCGCTGGCCGGTGATGTCCTGGAAGGCGCAGGCCTCGAAGATCGTGCCGACCGCCGCCTCGACGTTCGCGCGGTAGCCGGGACCGTCCGGCAGCGCCAGCATCGCTTCGGCGGCCTCCATGATGGTGTTGGTCGCACCCGCCGTCGCCGAGAGCACGCTGCCGAGCTCCTCGTGCGCCATGGGGATGCGGTCGTGCGTCAGCTCGTTGGCCCTCAGCGCCGCGATCTCGCGGCGCAGGTGGCTGATGTAGTCGGCGATCTCGACGAGTTCGGAGACCATCGCCGCCGGATCGCTCATGGCGGCGGGCTTTCGCAGCGATCCCATCAGCGTCATCCCCCCGCCTCGAACCGGCCCGCTTCCGCGTCTCAGGCGCCGCAGACCGCTTCGATCTTGCTCTTCAGGGTGGCGGCGTTGAACGGCTTGACGATGTAGTTGTTCACGCCTGCCTTCTTGGCGGCGATGACGTTCTCGGTCTTCGATTCGGCGGTCACCATGATGAACGGCGTGGTGCGCAACCCCTCGTCGGCGCGGACGTGCCGGAGCAGCTCGTAGCCGGTCATCGGCTCCATGTTCCAGTCCGAGATCACGAGCCCGTACTTGCGCCCTTTGAGCCGGGCGAGCGCCGCGGTGCCGTCGGAGGCGTCGTCGACCTCCTCGAAGCCGAGTTGCTTCAGCAGGTTGCGGATGATGCGGACCATCGTCTGGTAGTCGTCGACGACCAGGATCGGCATGCTGAGGTCGAGGGCCATGGACAACCTGCTCCACTGTCTCCGAAACGCCGGCTCGGTCGTCGGGTTCGGCACGCAATCGGTGGGAGGCGCCGATCCGCTGCGGCGCCCTACGAACCCGACATTACGCCGGACCGGATTGCGAACCGGTTAACCGCGCGGCCGAAACCGATCCCGGCCGGCCGCCGGACCGGTATCGCTCAGGCATGCGTCTCGGATCGCGTTGAGCTTGGCCCTGCGCTCCATGTTCGACAGTGCTTCGAGCTTCTCGACCGAAGCTGCCTCATCGAGATCGTCACGAAAGACCGTCACGTCGATGTCTTCGGAGAATCGCTGAATCAGACCGTAGGCTTTAGACAGCGACGTGCCTCCCTTGAAATTGTGCGGATCGCCAAGCCTCCGCATCGAGACGGATGTCAGCGCAGAAGCAGCTCTGCGGCGACCAGATCCTCAAGGGCGGCGCCGACCGACTTGAACACTGTCGTCTCCTGATCGTTACCACGTCCGGCCCGACGCCCGGCGCAAAGGTCGTGCAGGTCGCCGCAGAGACGATCTGCCGACCACGTGCCCGCCGCAATCGCCTGCGTTAGGTCGCCAGCCTCCTTGAGTGCCGCGGCCTTGGTGTCGACGTAGACCCGGCTCGCGCCGATCAGCGCACCGTCGCTCTCGCGCATCTCCGGCGTGAAGGCGCCGACGAGATCGATGTGGGTGCCGGGCCGGACGTGGCGCCCGAACACCAGCGGTTCCGTCGAGACGGTGGCGCAGCTCACGATGTCGGCCTGCGCCACGGCATCCGCGAGATCCGGCACCGGCTCCGCCGCGAGGCCGGCGTCGCGCAGCCGGGATGTCAGCGCCGTGGCTCGGTCGATGGACCGGCCCCAGACCAGGGCGCGGCGGATCGGCCGCACCGCGGCGTGGCCCATGGCGAGGGCGGGGGCGAGATGGCCGGTGCCGACGAGGGTCAGGACGCGGCTGTCGGACCGGGACAGGTAGGTCGAGGCGAGCGCCGAGGTTGCCGCCGTCCTGCGGTTGGTGAGCGCCTCGCCGTCGATCAGGGCCCGGGGAACGCCCGTGGCCCCGTTGAATAGGACGTAGGTGGCTTGGACGGCACCGAGGTCGTGCACGGCATTGCGCGGGAACACGTTCACGAGCTTGACGCCCAGCGCGTCGCCTCGGCGCCAGGCGGGCATCGTCAGCAGCCGGCCCGGCGCCTCCGGCGTACCGACGTCGTAGGCCATGCGTACGGGGGCCTCGACCTCCGCCGCCGCGAAGGCTTCGCGAAGGGCGGCGATCAGCACCGGATAGTCCAGGCCGGCATGGACGGCGTCCCGATCGAAGAAGCGGATCATCGCGGGCTCCGTCGTCATGGTACCTCGTTCGCGGTTCAGGGCATGATCGGCGGCTGATAGGTGAACGTCGTCATCAGGATCGCGGCCAGCAGCAGCATCACGGGCAAATGCACGAAAAACTGCACCGCCGTGTAGCCGATCAGGTCCCGCGACTTCAGCCCCAGCACGCCCAGCAGCGGCAGCATCCAGAACGGGTTGATGAAGTTCGGCAGGCGCTGTGCACGTACCAGCCCGTCTTGGCCGTGGACATCACCAGCGGCAGGCCGGCCGCGGGCGCGCCCCGGAGACCCACGGGCTCGACATGGCCCGCGAGCGGGGCATGGCCGTGCGCGAGGAGCTGTTCGGAATAGAGCGCGACCCGCCGCGTCGGCGTCGGGAAGCCCGCCACCGACCCGTCGGCGCGCCGGTCCGCATACTTACGCGTGCCGTGCGGCTGCTCGACCCGGATGCCCTCCGGGCGGGCGCGCAGGTCGGCGACGGTCAGGCCCACCGGCGCGAGCTGGTGGTTCCAGCCCGCCTCCACGGAGCCGCCGAAGAAGGCCTCGGCATGTCCGAGGCGGCAGGCGAGGTCGAAGGCGATGGCGTAGTCCGCGCGGGTCTCGGCCAGGGGCGGCACCATGCGCTGGCGCAACTGCACCAGCTCGACCGCCCTTTGCGTGATCTCGAAGCCGACCTTCAGTGCTTCCCGCTCCCACGGCAGGCTCGCGGGGAGGACGATGTCGGCGTTCTCCGCCGTCGGATTCATGAACATGTCGACATGGACGTGGACGTCGAGCGATTCCAAAGCGGCGCGGTTGCGCTCCGAGCCGCCCTGCGAGACCACGAAGTTGGTCCCGAAACTCATCAGGCCGCGCACCCGATAGGGGACGCCTTCAAGCGCCGCACGGGCGAAGTCGCGCGCGGTGATCCAGCCCCGGCTCAGCGGCCCGAGGGGGAGTTCGTCGAGGCCGAGCGCCTTGCGCTGCTGCTCGGGTGCCAGCAGCGCGTAATCGTTCACGAGCCGGGTCGGCGGTGCGGTCGTCCAGAGGTTGCCGCCCGCGCGGTCCACCGCGCCGGTCAGCGCATAGAGCGTCGCGATGGCGCGCTCCGTGGCCGTGGCGTTGGTGTGCTGACCGACGCCGGTCCAAGTGTGATAGGCGAGCCGCGGCGCCCCTGCGAACAAGGCGTTGAACCGATCGATCGCGGCGCGATCGAGCTGCGTGATCGCGGCCACGTGCGCGCGGTCGTAAGGGGCGGCCTCCCGCGCCAGCAAGTGCAGGACGCTGGCGCAGGATCGGACCCGGCCGCTTGCATCGACGAGGTCGACCTGCGCGTCGAGTCGCACGGCCTCTCCGGGGATGGGAGGGCGGCCGGTGTCGCGGAGCCGCGGGATACCCGACGCGTCGAGGACAACGAAGCGCTCGCCGTCCTGGTCGGGCCACAAGGCGTCCGCCCGCAGCAGCCGGCCGCTGCCCCGATCGACGAGGAACGCTGCGTCGGTCCAGTCGCGCACGAAGGCTTCGTCGTAGCACCGTTCGGTCAGGAGATGCCGGATCGCGCCCATCGCCAGGGCTCCGTCCGCGCCGGGCCGGATCGGCAGCCATAGGTCCGCAGTCTCCCCGGAGCCGCCGCGCTTCGGATCGACCACCCCCACCAGGGCGCCTCGTCGGCGCGCCTCGGCGATGCGCGTCGCCTGGGCGAGCCATGTACGGGTCGGGTCGTGGCCCCAGAGCACGATGGTGTCGGCGGCCTCGTAGTCGGGCACACCGATCCCGCGGCCGAAGGTCAGGGCATGGGCGTAATCCTTGTGCCAGCCGCAGATTTCGACACCGTAGATCAGGTTCGGGCTGCCGAAGCAGCGGACGAGGCGCTCCACCCACTCGAAGCTGTCGACCATCGGTGTGCCGCTCGGCGTGGTGACGGCGAACGCGACCGTCTCGGCCCCGTATCGTGCCCGCAGGTCGCCGAGGCGCCCGGCGACTGCACGCAACGCCTCGTCCCAGCCGATCTCGACCCAACCGGGATCCGGGTCGCCGCGTGGACGCGTGCGTCGGAGCGGCCTCGTCAGCCGCCGCGGGCTACCGAGAAGTTCCGGCGCCGCTCGGCCCTTCGCACAGAGCGCGGCGCCGGTTGGGTGGGCAGGGTTAGGGGCCGCGGCAACGAGGCGACCGTCGACCACGCTGTTGAGCGAGCCGCATCGCGACCGGCACAGGGTGCAGTAGCCCTCTTTGACGTCGGCGGCCATGGTATGAGTCTTGGTAGAGCGTCACGCACTACTACAATTCCCAGCATCGTTCAGCCGCGTCGGGAAAAGGGTTACAAGATCTGCGGGAGGAAACGTCACGTGCTGGACCAGATGGATCGGACCGCGCCGCCATCCACGGACGCGAACCTGCGCGAGCGCGTCGAGCGCCAGTTACACCTCGACATCCTGTCGGGCGCGATCGGACCGGGAACGGTGTTCTCCGTACCGGCGCTCTCACGCGCGCTCGGCATCTCGACGACGCCGGTCCGCGAGGCCCTGCTGCGGTTAACGGCGGATGGCCTGCTGCAGCCGATCCGCAACCGCGGCTTCCGCGTCGTCGATCCGACTCTCGACGAATTGCGCGATCTGTTCGAGGTCCGCGTCCAACTGGAAGCGACCGCCTTCGTCAAGCTCGTGCAGGCGGGCGCCAGCGAAGCGGCAGAACTGACGTCCCGGGCGGACGACATCGCGCGGGCGGTCGAGAGTGGCGACGTGGCAGGCTACCTTGCGGCGGATCGCGCCTTCCATGCCGAGCTCCTGACACGGGCCGGCAATCCGATCCTGACCCAGATCGTGCTGAAGCTTCGCGACAAGATGCGTCTCTACGGCATCCAGTCCGTCGCGGGGCGTGCCCGGCAGGTGGAGTCGGTGGCCGAGCACTACCGCATCGTCGATTGCGTCCTCGGGCGCATCGAGACCGATCCGGCCCTGCTGATGACGCGCCACATCATGGCATGGGAGCCGGTCTTCACCGAGGCCGTGACGCAGCGGCGTGCGCCGTAGGCCAACGCCGCATGCCCCGGCCCGGCTGGATCATCGAGGGCCGGACCCGAACGCAGGCCGCGGATGCTCTCGGCAGGCTCTGGCCCGACGCCGAGGATGCGGCTCATACCGGGAGTGGACCGTCGCTCTTGACCTCTTCCATGACGGCGTAGGTCCGCGTCTCCTTCACGCCGGGCAGATCCACCATGACGTCCCCGAGGAAACGACGATACGCCGCCATGTCCTTCACCCGCACCTTGAGCAGGTAATCGAACCCCCCGGCAACCATGTGGCATTCGAGGATCTGCGGGGTGCGTTGCACCTCCCTGGAGAACCGGTCGAAGACGCTCGCCGTGGTCTTGTCGAGCATGACCTCAATGAAGACGAGCAGCCCGAGATCGAGCTTATCTGGATTTAGTCGCGCCGCGTAGCCCGCGATGTAGCCGTCGCGGGTGAGGCGCTTCAGCCGCTCACCCGTGGCCGTGGGAGAGAGACGGAGTTGCTCTGCCAGATCCACCGTGGAGATGCGTCCATCACGCTGCACGGTCGCGAGAATCCTGGCATCGAGCGAGTCGATGGTGTTCACTATCGGAGCCCGCTTCTCTAGAGAATACCTCTATCATATGGCCAAAATCGGGGATTCTAAAGCGGTCATTCGAACGCTACGTCTCGTTTGTCGAGGGCGATCCGCGTGGTTCGCGCCCGCTCAAGTCGCGATGGTCGAGGGTCTTTCATGCCCGTGCCAGCCTTGAACGATCCGGACCGCGACGGGAATGCTCCAACGTTTTCCGCCTTCCGCGCGCACCTCCCCCGGCTATCGCCGCTCCGGTCCGCGATCGTCGCGGGCTATCGCAGGCCGGAGGCAGAATGCCTCGCCCCACTGCTAGAGCTGGCCGAGCTTCCGGCGGCGCAGGCTGCGCGCGCCTCGGCGACCGCGCGGCGGCTGGTGGAGACCCTGCGCGGCAAGGCCCGCGGCGGCGGGGTGGAAGGCTTGATCCACGAGTATTCGCTTTCGAGCCAGGAAGGCGTCGCGCTGATGTGCCTCGCCGAGGCGCTCCTGCGCATTCCGGACGACGCGACGCGCGACGATCTCATTCGAGATAAGATCTCAACCGGGGATTGGCGCGCCCATGTCGGGCGCAGTCCGTCGCTCTTCGTCAACGCGGCGACCTGGGGACTGGTGGTCACCGGGCGGCTCACCACGACGACAAGCGAATTCGGCCTTTCGTCCGCGTTGACGCGCCTCATCGGGCGCGGCGGCGAGCCGCTCATCCGCAAGGGCACGGATCTCGCCATGCGGATGATGGGCGAGCAGTTCGTCACGGGGCAGACGATCGCCGGAGCACTCTCGCACAGCCGGAGGATGGAACGCCGCGGCTTCCGCTATTCCTACGACATGCTCGGCGAAGCCGCGACGACCGCCGGGGACGCAAGGCGGTACCTTGCGTCGTATGAGGACGCCATCCACGCGATCGGCAGGGCGTCGGCGGGCAAGGGCCTCTACGACGGTGCCGGGATCTCGATCAAGCTGTCCGCCCTCCATCCGCGCTACGTGCGGGCCAAGCGCGATCGCGTCCTCGCCGAACTCGTGCCCCGGGTGAAGGCCCTCGCCGGAGCGGCGAAGGGGTACGACATCGGCCTGAACATCGACGCCGAGGAGGCGGACCGCCTCGACCTGTCCCTGGACATCTCGAAACCCTCGCGACCGATCCAGACCTCGCCGGATGGAACGGCCTCGGCTTCGTCATCCAGGCCTACGGAAATCGCTGCACGGCCCTGATCGACTATCTCGTGGACCTGGGGCGTCGATCCGGGCGACGTCTGATGGTGCGCCTCGTCAAGGGGGCCTACTGGAACACGGAGATCAAGCGCGCCCAGGTCGACGGCTTGGCGGATTTCCCGGTCTTCACGCGAAAGGTCCACACGGACGTTTCGTACCTGGCCTGCGCGCGCAAGTTCCTGGCCGCCCCGGATGCGGTGTTCCCGCAATTCGCGATGCACAACGCCCAGACGCTCGCCGCCATCGTCGAGATGGCCGGCTCGAACTTCTATAGCGGGCAATACGAGTTCCAGTGGCTGCACGGGATGGGCGAGCCGCTCTACGAAGCCGTCGTCGGGTCGGGCAAGCTCGACCGGCCCTGCCGGATCTATGCGCCGGTCGGCACGCACGAGACGCTGCTGGCCTACCTCGTGCGCCGCCTGTTGGAGAACGGCGCGAACTCGTCGTTCGTCCATCGCATCGCCGACGAGACCATATCGATCGAGGAACTGATCGCCGACCCGGTGGCGACCGTTCGCGCCATGGCCGCCCCCGGCGCGCCGCACGGGAAGATCGCCTCGCCCCGCGCGATCTACGGAAACGGGCGTGCCAACGCCTCCGGGCTGGACCTCAGCGACGAATCCGTGCTGGCCGCCCTGGCGAACGATCTCGTCGTCAGCGAGCGCATCGTCTGGACCGCCGTTCCCTCCGGGCGGGACGCCGGTTCGACCGAGGAATGCGTCCGCAACCCGGCGGATCGCGACGATGTCGTCGGTCGCGTCCTCTCGGCGGACCCCGCCGACATCGACACGGCCGTGGCGATGGCTGCCACGGCCGCCCCCGCCTGGGCCGCCACGCCGGCCGATATCCGTGCCGCAGCGCTGCGCCGGGCGGCCGACGCCTTCGAGCGGCGGATGCCGGTCCTTCTCGGCCTGATCGTCCGCGAGGCGGGCAAGTCGCTCCCGAACGCCATCGCCGAGATCCGGGAGGCGGTGGACTTCCTGCGCTACTACGCGGGCGAGGCCGAGCGCACCCTCTCGGTGGATGTCCATGAGCCGCTCGGGCCGATCGTGTGCATCTCGCCCTGGAATTTCCCGCTGGCGATCTTCACCGGCCAGGTCGCCGCCGCGCTGGCCGCCGGAAACCCGGTGCTGGCCAAGCCCGCCGAGGAAACGCCCCTGGTCGCGGCGGAGGCGGTGCGCCTCCTCATGGAGGCCGGGATCCCGGACACCGTCCTGCAGATCCTGCCCGGCGCCGGCGAGGTCGGCGCCGCCCTGGTGGCGGATGCGCGCGTCCAGGGGGTGATGTTCACCGGTTCGACCGCCGTGGCGCGCCTGATCCAGCGCCGTCTGGCGGATCGCCTCACGGTGACCGGCCGGCCGGTGCCGCTGATCGCCGAGACGGGCGGGCAGAATGCGCTCGTCGTCGACTCGTCGGCGCTCGCCGAGCAGGTCGTCGGCGACGTGCTGGCCTCCGCGTTCGATTCCGCCGGCCAGCGCTGCTCGGCCCTTCGGATTCTATGTCTCCAGGAAGACGTGGCGGACCGCACCATAGCGATGCTGAAGGGGGCCTTCGACGAGTTGGAAGTCGGCGACACCCGCAGGTTCTCGGTCGATGTCGGACAGGTGATCTCGGCGGAGGCCGCCGGGACGATCGAGCGCCATGTCACGACGATGCGGGCGCGGGGGCACCGGATCCATCGCTTGCCGCTCGGGCCGGGCACCGCGAAGGGCACCTTCGTCGCGCCGACGATCATCGAGATCGCCCGCATCGCGGATGTCGAGACCGAGATCTTCGGCCCCGTCCTCCACGTCGTCCGGTACGCGCGCGAGAAGCTCGACGCGCTGGTCGACGCCATCAACGCCACGGGCTACGGCCTGACCTTCGGAGTCCACACCCGCATCGACGAGACGATCGCCCGCGTCGTGAGCCGCATCGAGGCCGGCAACGTCTACGTGAACCGTAACATCATCGGCGCGGTAGTCGGCCTGCAGCCGTTCGGCGGTTCGGGGCTGTCGGGAACGGGTCCGAAGGCCGGCGGGCCACTCTACCTCGGGCGCCTGCTCCGGACCCCGCCGCCCTCCACGGCCTCGCGCGGGCGGAGACCGGCCTCGGTCCCGCCCGCGTCTACATCGACTGGCTGCGACGGACCGGGCACCACCGGGAAGCCGAGCGTGTGCTCGCTTGTCTCACGCGCTGCGTACTCGATGCCGAGGTCGAACTTTCGGGGCCTGTCGGCGAACGCAACGTCTATGCGTTGCGCCCCCGCGGGCGGGTCGTCGCCGTCGCGGCGAGCGCCCATGGGCTTCTGATCCAGCTGGGCGCGATCCTGGCAACGGGGAACACGGCGCTGGTCGAGGGCGACAGCGTTCTGCTGCCGGCCATCTCAGACCTGCCCGTCGAGGTCGCGGCCCGGATGGCGATCATCGACAGCCTCGAGCAGGCCGGGACCCTCCGTGCGGTGTTGTTCGAGGGCACCATCGACGACCTTCGCGTGCTGAACCGCGCGATCGTCGACCGGCCCGGAGCGATCGTGCCGATCTACGCCCTGACGCCGGACGAGATCCGGATGGGCCTGGATTACGAACTCACGGGCCTGCTCGAAGAGTGCTCGGTCTCGGTCAACACGGCCGCAGCCGGCGGCAATGCGAGCCTGATGTCCATTGGGTGAGATTTGGGGCCGTTCCCTGATCGGGGGCGGACCGTTTCGCGCTATGGCGCCGTGGCCGTCAGTCTAGCCGAATGGAGCCAGTCGTGTGGTCGCAATCGAGCCTTGGCCTCGGGACGATCCGTAGCAGTGATAACGCTCCGGGCAGGGCCCTGTCGGCCGGGTCGGCTGAGCGGCTGATCTCTTCGGCAAACGCAAGATAGCGGGTCCGGATGTTGCCCTGCCGCTCCCGGATCCGCGTCTCCCAAGGCCGTTCGGCCGCCTCCCGGGACTGCGCCCGCGCCACCTCCTCGCGCGCCTGGCGCTCCACCCGGGGCTGCTCGCCGCGTTGCTTGATGGCCCGGACCTTTCCCCAATCGGCCTTTCGCACCTTGCCCCTGGTGCGCCGCGGGGTCGCCTCCGCTGCGACCCCGCGCGACCGAAGCTCCTGCGCGAACTGCTCGCGCCAGTGGCGCAGGCCGGCTTTGCGCGGATTGAGCCGGCGACCATCATAACCCGCCGCGCGCACGGTCAGGTGGACATGCGCAGGCGTGCGGTCGAATGCTGTTGTCGTGCCTCCGCCACTGCTCGATCACGACGCCGGCCTCCTTGAGCGTGTAGAACACCTCGCCGTTGAGGAGTTCGTCTCGCAGCTTAGCCTTGAAGCTCTCGCAATAGCCGTTTTTCCACGGGCTGCCTTGGCTCGATGTAGACGGTGTTCGAGCCGGCCGCTGCGATCCAGTTCTGAACAGCTTTGGCGATGAACTCCGGCCCATTGTCCAAGCGGATATGACCCGGCACACCGCGAAGACTGAACAGACCCGAGAGCACATCGATCACGTCGCGTGCCTTCAGCTTGCGGGATACGCGGATCGCCAAGCACTCGCGTGTGAACGCGTCGATGACGTTCAGCATCCGGTACTTGCGACCGTTGTGCGTGCGGTGCTCGACGAAGTCGTAGGACCAGACGTGGCCAGGGCGCTCGGGCCGCGAGCGCAGGCACGAGCCGTCGCCGAGCCAAAGGCGCGCCCGTTTCGGCTGACGAGCGGGAACCTTGATCCCTTCACGTTGCCAGATCCGTTCGACCCGCTTCACATTCACCGTCCAGCCGTCACGCCGGAGCAAGGCCATGATCCGACGGTAGCCGTAGCGGCCATACTGCAGAGCTAGAGCATTTTCCAGCGAGGTGGATGCCGGCTCGCGTGAAGAAAATGCGACCACACAAAGATTTAGAGCATTTTCCCGTGATCCGGGGATCATGGAAAATGCTCCAGGGCGACGATGGCGGCCGTCAGGGCGACCTCATCTTCGCGCAGCACGGCGCACTTGCGCTGGGTTGAACGGTGCTGGCCCAGCACACGGCAGGCAAAGCGTTCCGATACGCCATGCTCGGCAACGACGTATTCGACACAAGCCCGGCGGCGAGCCGGGCTCAGAAGTTTTGCTGGCGCTGCCCTTCGGGTCCCGAGGCGGCTTCCTTCAGGATCAGCTTCTCCAACGTCAGATCCGAGATCGCTCGGCGAAGCCGAAGGTTCTCCGTCTCCAATGACTTCAGCCGCTCGACCTGATCCCCCTTCAAGCCACCAGACTCGGATCGCCAGCGGTAATACGTGACCTCCGTCACTTCAATCGACCGGATTGCTTCGGCAAACTTCCGTCCTTGTGAGACCAAGACATCAACCTGCCACAGATTGGCAACGATCTCTTCAGCCGTATGCTTCTTCCGTCCCATGAAACCATCCTCTACATGGCTCAAAGCCATACCTCAAGGAGGACCACTTTTCAGGGAGCAGGCCAGTATCGAAGCGTCGCAGAGAATGGGTCGAGATAGAAATGTATGAGCTCGGTATCGGCCTGCTTGACCGCTCAAGGCGCTTCAGCGCGACCTCATCCTCGCTGCTGCCGAAGTCGATGCCCTGCCCGCCGCCAGCATCCTGCGTCAGATCGCGGAACTGGAGAACGCCATCGCGGTAGTGGAGGTGGTCGCTGACGAAGACAGGAGGCGCAAGCCCGAGCAATAGGCGTCGTTGCTCAGGGCGACGTGGGCCAGTTCACCGGGCAGCAAGAAAGCTACGGGACCGCAACGATCCAGCATCCTCGAAGCCCTGCACGCGATGTCAGGGCCGCACTGTTCGACCCACGCCGGAGCATACTCCGCCGTAATCCGCTTTCTCGCCTGATCCGTCACATCGCCCCTCGTGATCGCCTCGTGGATCTCCCGAGCGGCGGCGACCACCCTGGCAAAGGCAGACTGATCCTCCGGTGAGGCCGAGCGGATGCGGGCCACCGTCCCACGGTTCCTCCCGTTCCGCCTGACCCATCGGTCGAAGGCCACGTCGGCGGGCGCGCCGCTGCGACGGGCGTTCCGCCTCCACCTGCGCATGGTGTTGCGCGAAGGCGCTCCAGCGAGGAGCAGCCACGCGAACGGGAGGTCGATCAGGGCGCCGACCTGGACGGCGGTCACGCGAGCCCCGCTAGGCCGGTCGGCGGCGCTTCGTGGTCTCGGCCACCGCCGCGGCCAGCGCCTCGTTCATCCGGGTCTGCCAGCCGGGGCCATCGGCCTTGAAGGCGGCCAGCACGTTGGGATCGACCCGCAGCGAGATCGGGACGCGCCGGACCTCGGCCTTCGGGCGACCGCCTCGGTTGACGAGGGCGGCGTAGAGCGCGGGCCGCAGGACCTCGGCGGCGGGCCGCAACTCGGCGATCTCCGCGTCTGTCAGTTCGGGGTTGTCGCACACCTCGTCCCAGTCCTCCTGGGAGTAGTCGGGGTTCGGCACGTAGCCGGGGGCGTGGTCAGGCTTCGGCATAGGCGGCCCTCTCCTTGGCGCTGGCGGGGCGGCCGCTCACCACATCACACGCCTCCGTCCCGAGCGGCGAGATGACGACGGCGACGATGGTCTCGCTGAACCACGTCCCGACGAGCAGGAACCGCTCGCGCCCGGTGCGGCTCGGTCTGGTCGGACGGTCCGCCAATTCGTCCAGCGCCGCCTCGATCTCGCCGAGCCGGTCGTCGACCGCCTCCGGCATCTCGTCGTCGTACTCGTGCGCAGCGACGAGCCGCTCCTGCTCGGCGGTGAGCGCGCACGACCGTCGAGTCGATCATCGCGTGTTCGTTGTCGGTCTCTGCGCAGAGGTGCCGGAACACCCGCTCCCAGACGCCAGACTGCGCCCAGCGGCTGAAGCGGCGCTGCACCTTGACCTCATCCCCGAAGCGCTCGGGCAGGTCGCGCCAAGCGACGCCGGCCCGGTAGCGGTACACGACCCCTCGACGAAAAGACGGTTGTCCTTGGCCGTCACGCCAACTGAACCGAGGCGACCGGAAAGCAGATCCCGAATCCGATCCCACTGATCGTCGCGAAGGGCGTAGCGGCGCATCGGTCAGCTCCAAGTCGCTGACCGCTTGAACCAAAATCCCGCCCCAAGCGGAAGTCCCGAAATGACGACACGCCCTAGCCGGGTGCTTGCCGAAACTGCCACCGTTGCCTCTGCCGAAGCGGGCGGTGGCCGGGCCGAAGCGGAAACAGAGTCCAGATCAGCTTGAAATGCTCTTGCCATTCGTGGGGCAGGGTATGATGACGCCCCAGGGCGCCGCGATCGACCCCCGGTTCATGCAGATCGCATAGGTAAGTGAAGACGGCACACAAAGCGGCGAACGGCTTCATAGCCCCCTTCCCTGGTGATGCCGACTTCACCATCGTTGAACACGGGAAGCGGGGAAAGGAAACGACGCACAGAGCAACCGGCGTATTCATACATGGCGACAGTATGGCCGGAATATACATGAATTACGCCGGCATCAGTTCGGCATGGTCTACGTTCGAGTTGCCGAACGACCCTGACTTGTTGCGCGAGGTGGCCGCAGCGATCGAACTCATGGCGGACGACATAGAAACCCCGCGGCGCTGAAAGCTAAGCCGCTTGTGGCGTTTGCGCCAGAATACCGCAAAATCGACCCTCGTGCATCAAACCGAAAAATCCTCAGCCGCGTTTCCGCACAGTCTGCATCAGATTTGGTATGCCCCTGTCTTCGGAGATCTCGCCGAGATTCCGTCGAGCGAGACCCGCTGCGACCCGTCATCCAAGCGTTGCACCCTGCTGCCGCATCGGCTAGGAAATTCCTGCGGCCTGCACCCGTAGCTCAGCTGGATAGAGCGTTGCCCTCCGAAGGCAAAGGTCACACGTTCGAATCGTGTCGGGTGCGCCATCTCCTTACTTTTGCGTGTCAATCTCCTTTAAGATGTTGAAAGGCAACGTGAATTTCGCGTTCGAAAACCTATCGCCGCGGCGATAGGGAATGCGCTCGGCGAAGGCCAGACGAAGCACGAGGCGGCGCATCGCAAAGTCGCCGAAAGCCCTTATATTTCAAGGGTTTGCGAGGAACACCATGGCGCGTTCGAACAAATCTTCGAAGGCGTGCCGCGGGCGGGTGCCGGCTTCGATCTTCTCGGCCATGACAAGCTTCCGGTTTTCCAGCGCCGCGATCTTAACCCTCATAGGCTGCGATAACGGCCGGGCTCTCAGTCTCGACGATCCGTTCCATCAGCTTGTCGATCGCTTCGCGCTCGCGGCAATGATCGATTCCGCCTGCGCCGTCCGTTGCTCCCACGCGTTCTTGAACATCGCCCGGACGAGCGCGAACATGTCGCGCTGAAGGGAGAAGGTTTTTTGGTGATCCGCGAAATTTCTCGGTGCGATCGGGCAACCTATTGGTCAACCTCGACGGGACGGGAGGCCATTCGCCGTCCTCAGCGAGCCTGCTCGCGAAGACAGGCGATGAACCGCTCGACTGCGCGGGTGGGTTCGCCGTCGTTGCGGATGGTGTCGTCGGCGAGGATCGGGGCCGCGCGCGCGAGGCGGGCGGCGAGGTCGCCGTCCTGCGCCCGGCCGCGGGCCGCGAGGCGCCGGGCGAGGACCTCCGGCGCGGCCGTCACCGCCACCACGTGGACGTGCGGAAGGCGGCGGCGCGCCGCCTCGACCACGCGGCGGGAGACGTTGCAGACGACGACGTGGCCGCGCTCGGCCGACGGCACGGCCTCGGCGGGAATCGCGTAGCCCAGTCCGTGGGCGCGCCAGCTCAGGGCGAAGGCGCCCGCGGCCGCGCCCTGGTCGAAGGCCGCCTGCGCGATCTCGACGTTGTCCTCGTGCGCCGACGGCGGCCGTGTCACGAGCCGGCGCGGGAAGACGAAGCGCGGATCGTCGGCGAGCGCCGTCCGGGCGTGCCCGATCAGCATGTCCTTGCCCGCCCCGCTCGGGCCGACCACGAGGACGAAGCCGCCGCGGACCCTCACGCCACCCGCTCGCCGGCGCGCCAGACCTCGCGCACGACCGGGATGCCCTGCGCGATCCGCACGCGGACGAGGTCGGCGCGCAGGCCCGCCGCGATCCGGCCGCGGTCGTCGAGGCCCGTCGCCCGGGCGGGGTTGGCCGTCACGGTGGCCACCGCCGCGGGCAGGCTGAAGCCCGGCACCTGCTCGGGCAGCCGGAAGGCCGCCATCAGCAGGCTCGCGGGCACGTAATCCGAGGACAGGATGCTGAGCAGGCCCGCCTCCGCGAGATCCTGCGCCGCGACGTTGCCGGAATGCGAGCCGCCGCGGATGAGGTTGGGCGCTCCCATCATCACCGTGATGCCGGCCTCGTGCGAGGCCTGGGCCGCCTCGCGCGTCGTCGGGAACTCGGCGAGCGCCACGGATTCCGCGCAGGACATCGCGACGTCGTCGAGCGTGGTGTCGTCGTGGCTCGCCAGCGGGATGTTCCGTTCGCGCGCCAATGCGACCAGGGCCGGACGGTTGACCGCGTTCATCGCGGCGCCGTCGCGGATCTTGCGCGCCGTGCCGGCCTTGATCGCCGCGATCGGCCGGCCGCCGCGTCCGGCATACTGGTAGTATTTCGACACGTCCCGGAACTGACGCTGCCCGGGGGTGTGGTCCATCAGCGAGATCAGCCCGACCGGGAACCGGGCGGCGAAGGCGCGGACGGTGTCGACGACGTCGGCCGACGGGGTCTCACAGCGCAGATGGGTGCGGTGCTCCGCCCGGAACAGGCCCGAACCCCGCGCGTCCGCGATCGCCTGCGCCAGCGCACCGAGTTCGGAGCCAAGCCCGCTTCCGTCCGGGTCGGTTCCCGCGCGCAGGGAATCGAACACGGTGGTGATGCCCGAGGCCGCGATCTGCGCATCGTAGGCGAGCACGGCCCCGAGCGGATGCCAGCGCACGCCCGGGCGCGGGGCGTAGTGGCTCTCGAGATGGTCGGTGTGCAGCTCGACGAGGCCGGGGATCAGGGTGTCGCCGGACAGGTCGAGGCCGCGTTCCGGGGCGCAGCCCTCGCCGACCTCGGCGATGCGCCCGTCGACCACCGCGAGCCAGCCGGCCGCCACCCGGTCCGGCAGCACGAGGCGCGCGTTCTCGATGATCGCGACCCGACCCGCCATCGTCCCGCCTCCCCCGCTCATGCCGCCGCCCCGCCGTGGAAGGCCGCCACGTCGACCGCCCGGGTCGCCACCGCCGCGCGCAGGTCGGCGTCGTGGAAGATGCCGAGAATCCCGGCGCCCGCCGCCCGCTTCTCGTGGATCAGCTCCACCACGACGGCGCGGTTGCGGGCGTCGAGGGAGGCCGTGGGCTCGTCGAGCAGCAGGAGCGGGCGCTCCGCGATCAGGCCGCGGGCGATGTTGACCCGCTGCTGCTCGCCGCCCGAGAAGGTCGCGGGCGGCAGGTCCCACAGGCGCTCGGGCAGGGCGAGGCGGGTCAGGAGGTCGGCGGCCCGGCTTCGCGCCGCCCCGGGGGCGAGACCGCCCTCGACGCCCGCCGCCGCGACGATCGCGCGGGCGCCGACGCGGGGGATCACGCGCAGGAACTGCGAGACGTAGCCGACCACGTGCCGGCGCAGGCTCAGGATCTCGCGCGGCGCGGCGCGGGCGACGTCGACGACGCGGGCGCCGTCCCGCACCCGGATCGCGCCGCGCTCGCAGCGGTAGTTGCCGTAGGCCATCTTCAGGAGCGACGACTTGCCCGAACCCGAGGCGCCGCCGAGCACGACGCACTCGCCCGGATGCACGGCAAGGCCCGCGCCTGCGATCACCGGCAGCACCGCGCCGCCGCGCAGGTGCAGGGTGAAGCTCTTGCCGACATTCTCGAAGACGATCAGCGGGGTCATGCGGCGAGCACCGAGGAGACGAGGAGCTGGGTGTAGGCGGCCTGCGGGTCGTCGAGGACCTGGTCGGTCAGCCCGGTCTCGATCACCCGGCCGTGGCGCATCACGAGGATGCGGTGCGACAGCAGGCGCGCCACGGCAAGATCATGCGTGACGATGACGACGGCGAGCCCGAGTTCGGCGACCAGGCCCCGGACCATGTCGAGCAGGCGCGCCTGCACCGAGACGTCGAGCCCCGAGGTCGGCTCGTCCATCAGCACGAGGCGGGGGCCGGTCACGAGGTTGCGGGCGATCTGCAGGCGCTGGCGCATGCCGCCGGAGAAGCGCGTCGGCGGGTCGTCGATCCGGTCGGGCGCGATCTCGACGCGGCCGAGCCAGTCGAGCGCGGTGGCGCGGATGCGGCCATAATGGCGCTCACCGATCCCCATCAGGCGCTCGCCGACGTTGCCGCCGGCCGAGACCGCCATGCGCAGGCCCTGCGCCGCGTCCTGGCGCACGAAGCCCCAGTCGGTGCGCATCAGCGCGCGGCGCTCGGGCTCGCTCAAGGTCGCGAGGTCGCGGCTGGCGCCGTCGCGCATCCGGTAGGCGACGGAGCCGGCATCGAGCGCCGTCTCGCCGGCGATCCCCGCGAGCAGCGTCGACTTGCCGGAGCCGGATTCGCCCACCACCGCCAGTACCTCGCCCGCGTCGAGGTCGAAGCTGACGGCTTCGCAGGCGGCGCGCGCGCCGTAGCGCTTGGTCAGGCCGCGGACCGAGAGCAGGGGTTCGACGCGCCGGGGATCGCTCATGCCGCCCGATCTCCTGCCGCCCGGTCTCCGACGAACCCCTCCGCCCGCCGGTTCTCGCAATGGTCGGTGTCCGAGCACACGAACATCCGCCCGCCGGCATCGTCGAGGACGACCTCGTCGAGATAGACGTCGTCCGCGCCGCAGAGCGCGCAGGGGCGCTCGAAGCTCTGCACCCGGAACGGGTGGTCCTCGAAATCGAGGCTGCGCACGCGGGTGTAGGGCGGCACGGCGTAGATGCGCTTCTCGCGCCCCGCCCCGAAGAGCTGGAGCGCCGGGCAGTCGTCCATCTTCGGGTTGTCGAACTTCGGGATCGGCGACGGGTCCATGACGTAGCGGCCCGCGACCTCGACCGGGTAGGCGTAGGTGGTGGCGATGTGGCCGTGGCGGGCGATGTCCTCGTAGAGCTTGACGTGCATCAGGCCGTACTCGGACAGCGCGTGCAGGTGCCGCGTCTCGGTCTCGCGCGGTTCGAGGAAGCGCAGGGGCTCCGGGATCGGCACCTGGTACACGAGGATCTGGCCCTCGGCGAGCGGTGCCTCCGGGATGCGGTGGCGGGTCTGGATCACGCTGGCCTCGACCGTCCGCGTCGTCGTGGCGACCCCGGCGGTGGCCGAGAAGAAGCGGCGGATCGAGACCGCGTTGGTGGTGTCGTCGGCGCCCTGGTCGATGACCTTGAGCACGTCGAGGCGCCCGAGGATCGCGGCGGTGACCTGCACCCCACCGGTGCCCCAGCCATAGGGCATCGGCATCTCGCGCGCGGCGAACGGCACCTGATAGCCGGGGATCGCGATCGCCTTGAGGATGGCGCGGCGGATCATCCGCTTGGTGGCCTCGTCGAGATAGGCGAAGTTGTAGCCGGTCGCGGCCTCGGCGTTCATTCGGCGGCCTCCCGCATCGCGTCCGCGGGCGCGACGCGCCGCGCCGCGTGCTCGGCGCGCAGGCGCCGCACCAGGTCCAGCTCGGCCTGGAAGTCGACGTGGTGCGGCAGCTTGAGGTGCTCGACGAAGCCCGTCGCCTGGAGGCTGTCGCAATGGGCGAGCACGAATTCCTGGTCCTGGGCCGGGGCGACGACCGCCTCGCCGAGTTCGCTCGCCCGCAACGCGCGGTCGACCAGCGCCATCGCCATCGCCTTGCGCTCGCCCTGGCCGAAGACGAGGCCGTAGCCGCGGGTGAACTGGGGCGGGACCTCGGCGCTACCGTGGAACTGGTTGAGCATCTGGCACTCGGTCAGCGCCACCGACCCCAGTTCCACCGGAAAACCGAGTTCCTCGGGGACGAAGTCCAGCGCCACCGTGCCGAAGCGGACCTCGCCGACGAACGGGTGGGTGCGGCCGTAGCCGCGCTGCGTCGCGTAGGCGAGCCCCAGCACGAAGCCCTCGTCGCCCCGGGCCAGCGCCTGGAGCCGCACCGCGCGGTCGGCGGGGTAGTCCACCGGCTCGCGGGTGAGGTCGCCGACGGCTGCGCCCGCGTCGGGGGGCGACGGCTCCACCAGCCCGGCCTCGCCGAGCAGGTCCATCACCCGCGGACAGGCACCGGCATCCGGGCCGGGCTCGGCTTCCGCGGGCGCCGCGGGGCTTGCGCCCTCGGCCAGGGAGAAATCGATCAGGCGGTGGGTGTAGTCGAAGGTCGGCCCGAGCACCTGCCCGCCGGGCAGGTCCTTGAAGGTGGCCGAGATTCTTCGCGACGTCGTCATGGCGCCGGTCTCGACCGGCTCGGTCGCGCCGAAGCGCGGCAGCGTCGTGCGGTAGGCGCGCACCAGGAACACCGCCTCGACCACGTCGCCGCGGGCCTGCTTCAGGGCGAGTGCGGCCAAGTCGGGATCGTAGAGCGAGCCCTCGGTCATCACCCGGTCGACGAGCAGGCGCATCTGCTCGCGGATCTGCGCCACGGCGAGGTCGGGCACGTCCGGGTCGCCGCGGCGCGCCGCTGCGAGCAGGCGGTGGGCGTTGTCGATGGCGGCCTCGCCGCCCTTCACCGCGACATACATGGCTCAGGCTTCCTCGGGCACGAGAGCCTGCGCCGAGCGCGGCAGGCCGGCGACGCGACCGGGCGCGGTCAGCACGAGATCGACGCCACGCGGGAAGGCGGCATGGTTGGCCTGAAGGCGCTCGGGCCAGTCCGGCGGCAGTGGCGCCGCGTCGAGCTGCGCACGCCCGCGGATGCCGGGTCCCGCGAAGCCGAGGCCGCGCCCTTCCGACAGCCGGGCGAGCGCGAGGATCAGGGTCGCCGAAGTGTCGGGATAGGCGGGTGTCCCTTGCGCGAACGCGGCAAACGGCGGGCAGGCGCCCGGATCGGCGATCAGGGCGAAGGCGGCCTCGGCCGGGTTTGCGACGATCGGCGCGCCGGCATGGAAGCGCAGGAACGCGGACACCGCCGCGCACCCGGCGAGGGACGGGTCGAGCCAGATCGGCGTGTCGGCGTCGGCCAGCGTCAGCGCGAGGGCGGCGAGTTCCGGCGTGAGCGGGGCCGGGGGCGCCAGACCGCAGGCGAGCCGTCGCACGAGGCCGGGCCGCGCGAGCGCATCCATCACCGTGCGGAACACGGCCTGCGCGTCGTGGACGGGATCGGCAAATCCGCGGGCGAGCGCCATCAATCCTCCCCCCGCGCCAGGGTGAAGAAGGTCACCCGCGTCGCGGCGGTCTTTCGCGCGGCTGCGGTCGCGTCCCGTGCGCGCCGCGCGGCGATCGTGGCGAGCGCCGCCTCCACCGCCGCGCGCCGGTCGGCACGTTGCCAGTGGGCGTCGAGGATCGCGGCGAGCCGCGCCTTCGGGCGGTCGCGGCCGAGATGGTAGGCGAAGCCGGTCTCGCCGCTCGGCAGCCGCACGGCCGCGCGCGTCACCGTCGCCTCGCCGACGTTGAAGGCGCGGCCGTCGCCGCCGATGCGGCCCCGCGCCATCACGAGGCCGGTCTCCGGGGCGCGCAGGTCCTCGGCGTCCGCCGCCAGTCCCGCGGCGGCGAGGGCGGTCTGCAATTCGCCCGACGTGGCTGCGCCGGACAGCGCCATCGCGGCGCGCCGGGCCTCGACCCCTGGCGTCACGGCCCCGGGTGCTGTTTGGCTGACGCTCGGCATCACGCTGCTGAAGCCTCCGTAATCGTCTATATGTATAGACAACACGGCAAATGAACGCAAGGGCGATTCCGATCCGTCATGGCTGAGGCGCGCGACATCCCGGTGACGGCCCTGCCGGTGACGGCCCTGCGGCGCGGCGAAGGCCTGGCCGCGTGGCGGCAGATCGCCGACGCCCTGGCGGACGCCGTCGGACGGGGCGAGCATCCCGCCGGCAGCCAGCTTCCGACGGAGGCCGCGCTGGCGGCGCGGTTCGGCGTGAACCGCCACACCGTGCGCCGGGCGCTCGCCGCGCTGGCCGAGCGCGGGCTGGTGCGCGCGACGCAGGGGCGCGGCACCTTCGTCGAGCAGGGCCCGATCGCCTACCCGATCGGGCCGCGCACCCGCTTCTCCGAGATCGTCTCGCGGGCGGGCCGCCAGGCCTGGGGCGACCTGACGGCGGCGGCGACGGTGCCGGCCGAGGCCGAGGCCGCGCAGGCCCTCGGCATCGCCGCGGGCGATGCCGTGCTCGAGATGCTGACCCTGCACCGGGCGGACGGCACCCCGATCTCGGCGGCGCGGATCAGCCTGCCGCTGCCGCGCTTTGCCGGGTTCGACGCCGCCTACGCGCGCTCCGGCTCGATCACCCGCGCCTTCGCGGCGTTCGGGATCGCGGACTACACCCGCCTGTCGACGCGGATCGGCGTGCGGCCCGCCACCGCCGAGGAGGCGGCCCGCCTCGACGTCGCGCCGGGCCGGACGCTGCTCGCGGTGTCGAGCGTCAACGTCGATCCCGGCGGCCGACGGATCATGGCGGGCACCACCCTGTTCGTCGCCGACCGGGTCGAACTTGTGGTGGAATAGGCGCGGGCCGCTACCGCGCCGCGCCGCCGATCAGCGCCCGGCGCAGGCGGCCGGACACGGCATCGATCGCCGCGACGGTGGCGAGGATCATCAGGACGAGGAAGGCGACCTGCTGCAGTTCGAGCACCCGGATCAGTTCGGTGAGGTACTGGCCGATGCCGCCCGCGCCGACGATGCCGATGATCGTCGCCGAGCGCGTGTTCGATTCAAAGAAGTACAGCACCTGGCTGCCCAGCACCGGCAGGACGGCGGGGACGAGGCCGAAGCGGATGCGGTGGAGCGGGCCGCCGCCGGACGCCGTCACGCCCTCGCCGGCCTTGCGGTCGACGGTCTCGACGGCTTCCGAGAACAGCTTGCCGAGCGCGCCGGCATCGGCGCAGGCGATGGCGAGCGCGCCGGCGAAGGGCCCGAGCCCGACGACGTTGATCCAGATCAGCGCCCAGATCAGCACGTCGACGGAGCGGATCA
>NZ_CAXTHR010000064.1:0-23243 GCF_964244095.1 uncultured Methylobacterium sp.
TGCGAGCCGCTCCGCAAAAAACATAATCTGCTAAACTTCTGAACCAGGACACTAGAGCATTTTCCATGATCCCCGGATCACGGAAAATGCTCTAAGTCTCTGTGTGGTCGCATTTTCTTCACGCGAGCCGGCATCCACCTCGCTGGAAAATGCTCTGGAGCCGGTCCGCGATAGGCCGCCTCTATCCCAGTCATAGCCGCAATCGCATTCTCATCCCGCCTCCGATCCCGCAGATTGTCCTCACCGAACGGCGCCGCACAAAGCGCCAGACCCTGATCGGTAGAACAGCGGAAGGAACAACGTCATGACCAGAGGCAGCTTCACGGATTTCATGGACAGCATTCGCGCCTTCGAATCGGGCGTCGATGCAGGACGTTTTCAGAGCGGACAGATTTCGGAGGCGCAACTGCGCAGCTGGGTCGGCGAGAACAACTGGCACGCCTACCAGACCGGCGCGATGAGCTGGAACGACCTGCAATATACCTCGCACAACTCGCTCGGCTTCGTCGGCTACCAGCTCGGCGAGCAGCTCATGATCGATCTCGGATACTACCGGGATACCGTCTATTACAACAACGGTGCCGCCACCAACACCTGGGACGGCAGCTTCACCGGCAAGGGCGGCATCGGCAGCTTGGCCAACCTCGAGAGCGGCCTGCAGGAAGGCGTCATCCTGGACGCGTTCGGCTACAACCTGAGCGTCATCGAGCACGGGCTCGCCAGCGCCGGGAAGACCCTCGACGACTTCATCGGCCGGACCTCCACCTACATGGACAACGGTCACGCCACGACCGTGACGCTCACACAGACCGGCATCCTCGCCGCCGCCCACCTGACCGGGGCGTGGGGAACGCTCAACTTCCTGCTGAACGGTGCCACGCCCCACGACGAGAACGGCACCTCCATCCTCAGCTACATCAACCAGTTCGGCAACTTCGACCCGCTCTCGACGCAGACCCTGATCCAGGCGCACGAGCAGGGCACCACGGAGGCGCTGGCCGAGAGCCTGTGGCACCGCGACCTCGATCACAACGGGACGATCGCCGGCGCAACGCCGGCGACGCCCCCCGCCGCGCCGACCCCGCCCCCCGCAGCGCCGCAGCAGCCGCCCGCGGGCGGCACCCCGAGCACGCCGGTAGACGGCCATGCCGGCGACGGTCACGTCTACGAGATCGGCTGGCACTACGGCGCGCACGACGTGATCGCGTTCGACCCGGCCCACGACACCCTCGACTTCAAGTGGTTCCAGGCCAAGGACTTCACGGTCCACGAGGTCAACGGATCGACGGTCATCGACATCCCGACCAACGCCGAGAGCTACACGCTCCACGACGTGCACCTGAGCGACCTGCACATGAGCAACATCGCCGCCCTCGATCCGGCGACGCTCCAGATGTGGGACCATCTGATCTGAGACCTCGTCCGACAGGCGGTTCACGGGTTGTCGGGCCGGGATGGCGATCAGCCCGGCCTCGACCGCCTGTCGCCCTTCCTCAAGCGTCGCGGCATCACGCGTGGGCGGGCACCGGGCCACGCGTGATGCCGTCCGTGCGCCGAAAGGCGGACCGCTCCGAGCGCAATGACCGAGATCGCAAAACAGACGGCGTGTCGCGGCGCGCTGGGAAGCCTTTCGGGGGCCGGTCCGATGAACGAGCCCGGGCTATTCGGAGCGCAGGGCCACGATCGGATCGAGGCGGGCCGCCATGTAGGCCGGGTAGAACCCGAAGAAGATCCCCACCGCGATCGACACGCCGGCACCGAGGGGGGCGGCGACGGGCGAGATGACGAAGTCCCAGCCCGAGACCTTCGCGAAGCCGTAGGAGCCCGCGATCCCCAGTCCGATGCCGAGCAGGCCGCCCAGCACGGCCAGGATGACGGCCTCCGACAGGAACAGGGTCTGGACGTCCCGCCGCCGCGCGCCGATCGCCAGCCGGATGCCGATCTCCTGATGCCGCTCCTGCACCGAGATGAGCATGATGTTCATCACGCCGACCCCGCCGAGCACCAGCGCGATCCCGCCGATCGCGCCGAGCAGGAGCTGGAAGAGGCGCATCTGATCCGCCATCGCGTCGATGAGCTGCTGCGCGCTCTCGACCTCCATGTCCGCGCCCTGGGGGCGCGACCGGAAATAGGCCGTCAGTTCCGCGCTGACGACGCTCGGGTTCGCACCCGGCCGCATGCGGGCGAGCACCTGGCCGATGTTGGCCGAGGCGACGACGCGCCGGGCGTTCGGGATCGACATGAAGATGGAATCGTTCACGTTCACCGACATCATCGGGTTCTTCGTGACCGACTCCAGGATGCTGAGAACCCGGAACAGGTAGCGGCCGATGCGCAGGTCCGAGCCCGCATGGACGCGCGTGCCGAGGCGCGACAGGTCGTCGGCGACGTTGCTGCCGAGGACGCAGAACAGCTCGAAACGGTCTAGCGCCGAGATGAAGCGGCCTTCCCGCGGGCGAAGCCGCGCGATCTTCCCGAATCCCTCGGTCACGCCGATGACGGGGGGATTCAGGACGGCGCCGCCGAAGACCGCGACGGCGCTGCCGCCGGTGAACGGCGCCACCACCGTGAGGTTCTGCGTCGCCGCCGTCAGCGCCTGGACCTCGGCCAGCGTCATGCCGGACGACCGGCTGCTGCGGATGGACAGGATGTCGATCCCCATCTGCTGGAACTGCTTGACCGTCTCGTTCTGGGCCATCGCGCCCACGTTGATCATGGCGATGACGGCGCCGGCCCCGATCAGGATGCCGATCAGGGACAGGACGGAGCGTTGGCGATAGGCCAGGAGGTTGCCCGCGGCCTCGATCAGGGTCAGCTTCAGCATGCCTGCACCGGAAGGCGCGCCGCGCCGAAGCGTTCGAGCGCGATCGCATCCATCTCCGCGCCCACATTCTCCTCCGCGACCAGCATGCCCTGGCGCAGCACCACGCGCCGCCCGCACTGGGCCGCGATGCGCGGATCGTGGGTGATGATCATGACGAGCACGCCGAGGTCGCGGTTGATCTCTTTGAACAGATCCATGATCTCCTGGGAGACCTTGGTGTCGAGCGCGCCCGTCGGCTCGTCGGCGAGCACGATCTTCGGGTCGCCGACGAGCGCCCGCGCGATGGCCACGCGCTGCCGCTGGCCGCCCGACAATTCGCTCGGCAGGTGATGGGCCCGATCGCCGAGCCCGACCCGCTCCAGCATCGCGTGGGCGCGCCGGCGCGCGTCCTCCTCCGGCGTGCGGCGGTAGGCCAGGGGCAGGGCGACGTTCCGCCAGGCCGAGAGGCGGGGAAGCAGGAAGAACGACTGGAAGACGAAGCCGATCAGCCGGTTGCGCAAGGCGGCGAGGTCGTCCGACTTGGCCTTGAGCACGTCCTGGCCGTCGATCGTGTAGCGGCCCGAGGTCGGCTTATCCAGCAGGCCGACGATGTTCATGAAGGTGGTCTTGCCCGATCCCGATCCGCCGGTGATCGAGACGGTCTCGCTGGCGGAGAAGCTGATCGACAGGCCGTCGAGGACCCTGAGGCTGGACGGGCCGACCCTGAACTCGCGGGAGATGTCGTGCAGGTCGAGCATGGGACCTCGTTGGCTTGCATCATTGCGTGCCGCCCCCGGCCCCACAGCTCCCGAGTCCGATCCGATGGGATCGGGCCGGGCTAGAGCATTTTCCAGGGAGGTGGACGCCGGCTCACGTGAAGAAAATGCGACCACACAAGAAGTTAAAGCATTTTCCATGATCCGAAGATCATAGAAAATGCTCTAGGCACGCAGCAGCGCCTCGATCTTGCCCACGAGGCGGGGATAGTCGATCGGTTTGGTGTCGTAGTCGTCGCAGCCGGCCTTCAGCGCCGCGTCCCGGTCGCCGGCCATCGCGTGCGAGGTGAGGGCGATGATCCGCAGGTGGCGCGTCTCGGCCATTGCGCGCAGACGCCGCGTCGCCTCCCAGCCGTCGACGACCGGCAGGCTCAGGTCCATCAGGATGATGTCGGGCAGTTCGGCGGCGGCGACCTGCACGGCCTGCTCGCCGTCCTCGGCGAAAACGACGTGATAATGGCTCCGGAGCAGGCGCCGCGCCAGCATGTCCCGGTTGAGCTCGTTGTCTTCCACGAGGAGGATGCGGGTCATGTCTCGGGGGATCTCCCGGCGCGTTCTCCCGCCGCCTGCCCCACCCGTGCCGGGGCGGGACGCGGCGGGGGACCGCCCGCGCCCTGATCGAAGGTCGAGCGGAGCAGCCGGCTCAGGCGGTCTGCCGCGCTCGCGTCCTTGGTGATGAACGAGGCCGCGAGCGCGTCGACCTCGTCGTGCTCGGTGGGCGTCATGCTCTTGGCCGACATGACGATGACCGGCACGCCCGTGTGCAGGCCGCGGGCGCGGAACTCGCGCAGGAACTCGAAGCCGTCCATCCCCGGCATCAGGAGGTCGAGCAGGATCAGGCTCGGGGGCGGGTTGTCCGAGAGCCACGCCAGCGCCTCGCGCCCGTCGGAGACGACGACGGCGCGGTGCCCCAGCCGTTCCAGGGTGCGCAGCGTCAGGATCTGCTGGTCGGGGTCGTCCTCGACGATCAGGATCGGGGTCGGGGTCGGGCTCCCGTGCCGGCGCTGCTCCTCCACCGCGCTGACGAGGGCGTTGCGGTCGACGGGCTTGCTCAGCACGGCGCTGGCGCCGAGGAGGAAGCCGATGCGCTGGTCGGCCAGCATCGAGATCAGGATCACCGGAATGGCCGCCGTGCCGGGGTCGGCCTTGATCATCTGCAGGGTGCGCCAGCCGTCCATCTGCGGCATGATGATGTCGAGGGTGATCGCGTCCGGCCGCTCCTGCTGCGCCAGGACGACCGCCTCCTCCCCGGAGGCGGCGTAGAGCACCTGGAAGCCCTCGCGGGCGAGGTGCGACCCGATGATGTGGCGGGAGGACAATTCGTCGTCGACGACGAGGACGCGCGCGCGCGCCACGCCGGCGGCCGAACCCCGCGGCAGCCGGTCGGTTCCGGACGCGGCCTCGGTGCCCGCGTCCGGCACGGGGACCGCGGGGACCTGCGGGCGGCTGAGCAGGGACAGGGTGAAGGTGCTGCCGCGTCCCTGGCGGCTGGTCACGCTCACGTCGCCGCCGAGCATGCGCGCGAAGCTGCGGGTGATGGTGAGCCCGAGGCCGGTGCCGCCGTACTGGCGCGTCGTCGAGCTGTCGGCCTGCTGGAACGCCTGGAACAGGCGCTGGGCCTGCGCCTCGGTCATGCCGATGCCGGTGTCGCTGACCCGGAACTGGATCAGGTCCGGGTCGATCAGGTCACGGCTGACCGCGAGCATGATCTGCCCGTTCTTGGTGAACTTGGCCGCGTTGCTGAGCAGGTTCAGCAGGCATTGCTTGAGCTTGGTCGCGTCCGAGTGGATCGTCGCGATGTCGGGCGCGAGCAGTATGCTGAGCGTGCTGCCGTTCTTGGCCACCGCCGGCTCGATGAGCAGCCGGACGTCCTGGACCAGCCCCGCGAGGGAGACGTCCTCCAGGAACACGTCCATCTTGCCGGCCTCGATCTTGGACAGGTCGAGGATGCTGTTGATCAGCCCGAGCAGGTGGTTGCCCGCGCCCTCGATCCTGCGGAGATCCTCCACCGCCGAGGCGTTGCCCGCATCCTGCGCGTCCTCGGACAGGATCTGGCTGTAGCCGATGATCGCGTTCAGCGGCGTGCGCAGCTCGTGGCTCATGTTGGCCATGAATTCGGACTTGACCACGTTGGCCTTCTCGGCCTCGCCCCTGGCCCTTTCCAGGTCGGCCTCGCGGTTCTTCAGCTCGGTGATGTCGGCATAGAGCATCACGGTGCCGCCGTCGTGGGTCCGGCGCTCGGTCACGTTCACCCAGCGCCGGCCGAAGCGCATCTCGCTCGAGCCGCCGGGCGCGCGGTGCTCGGCCATGCGCCACGCCAGCCAAGCCTCGGGCGTGTGCTCGCCGAGGTCGGCCAGCCCGCGCCCGACCGCTTCGCGCAGCAGGTGCTCGAACGCGACGCCCGGGACCAGGATGTCCTTCAGCCCCGCCATCTGGCGGACGTAGCGGCGGTTGGACAGCACGAGGCGGTCGTCCGGGCCCCACAGGGCGAACGCCTCGTGCATGCTGCCGATGGCGTCGGTCAGCATCCGGCGCTGGCGCTCGGCCTCCGCGCTGAGGCGCTCGCGCTCCGCCTGCCCGTTCCGGAGCAGTTCGACGACCCCGACGATCGGGGCGAACTCGCGGTTGGCGATCCTCGGCAGGGGCGTCTCGTAGCGCCCCGAGCCGATCGCGGCGAGCGCCGCGGCAAGCCGCCTGAGCGGCTCGGTGATCGATCGCAGCACCAGGAAGGTCAGCACCGAGCCGGCGACGATCGCGGCGGCGATCACGAGGTTCGATACTGCCGCGGCCGTGGCGACGCGTCCGAGCACGAGGTCGCGCGTCCGGGCGGCGTCGCGCTCCAGGCGCTCGTCGAGGGTGCGGAGCAGCGCGTCGACGGAGAGGCCGTTCTGGCGCGCCTTGGCCAGCACGGTGTTGCCGATGACCCGTCGGTCGGCGGTGTAGTGCTCCACCGCGTCGACCGCCATCGCGTCGAACCGCTCGCTCTCGGCCCGGATCGCCGCGCTCGTGTCCGGGTCGTAGCGCGTGAGCCGCTCCAGATTCGCCCGCAGGCGGTCGCGCGCCTCCGCCGCCCGGCGCTCGGAGTTGGTCAACTGGCTGACGGCGAGATCGGTCAGCCAGTAGCGCAGGTCGTCGAAGCTCTGCCGCACCTGCTGCACGGACTGGATGTTGCGGATGATGGTGTCAGCCTCGATCGCCGCCGCCGAGCTCTTGTCGAGGGCGCGGCCGAGATACAGGTTCGTCCCGACGATCCCGGTGAACAGGACCACCGCCAGCCCGATGAGGCGCGTCCGGATGGAGACCGTCTGGAGGGAGAACCGCTGCCCGGTCTCCGTCCTCGGCCGCCAAGCGGCGAAGGACGGGCGCCTGAGCGACGCCATCCCGGCCGGGAACGCCGCCCTGATGCCGGCCAGCCCCTGCATCAGTGTGGGGATCGTGGCGCGCATCGTCACGGTTTGAACAGCTTGATGCTGATGACGCCGCCGAGCGCGCCGAGGTCGGCGCCCTCCTTGGGATAGTTCGTGATGTCGAGGGCCCCCTTCGGCCCGCCGTGACAGCTCAGGCAGGAGGCGGTGTAGTATTCCGGCACCGCGATGCGAAAGGTCGCCCGCTCGCCGTCGCGCAGCGTCGCCTGGTAGGGCTGCCCCTTCGGCCAGTCGGAGCGCAGCAGGTGTTCGTCGATCACCGCCGCCTCCCAGGCATCCGGCAGCGACTTCCGGTAGCGCACGAGGTCGCGCGGCGCCGTCACCTTCATCTCGGCGATGCCGGCCGCCTTGCGCGAGAACGCCTCGCTGACGAGGCGGGAGAACACCGCCGGGATGAAGCCCTTGAAGTCGAGATCCGGGGTGTTGATCGAGGCTTGGTTGGCCTCGACCACGTCGCGGATCGCCGCCATCTCCAGGCCGACGAGGCGCCCCTCCCGCGTGCGGGCATCGAAGCTGCGCGGATCGAGCCCGGTCTCGCGCTGGAAGATCGCGACCGCCCGCGCCAGGACGGCGTTCCCGTCGAGCCGCTTCTGGCCGGCGGCGGGGGTGTTGATCAGCCCCTGCGACTCCGAGATCACCGTCCGCCCCGCGCGCAGCATCGCCGCGAGCTTGTCGGCGATGCGCCTGTCGTCGGCCGGGACGTCCCGCGTCAGGGCCGGGGCGCTGGCCACGAACGGCAGCAGGCAGGCGCAGGCCGTCGCCGCGGCGAGCGGCGCACGGCGCGCCGCACCTCGTGCGAGGGTGCGTAGGCCGCGCAAGGGCCCTGACGGCTGGCATGGCGTCGGTCGCGTCATCGTCCTCATCATCTCAACGATCGTTAGAAGCGGGCTTTCGTGGCTCCGCCCGCGGGAGCCCGCTTCGATCTCTTTCGGTGCCGCGTCGTCGTCGCGCGCGAACCGGCGGACGCTTCGCGCCATGATGCTTAGTCCGCCTGACCCGGCGGCGCACGCGGCGTCATCGTCGCGCCACGGGTGCGTCACCGCGAAACCCGTCACGCAGCGCGCAGAGCACGTTCGGTCCCCGGGTGGATTTGGAGACCCGTCCGGCGGGGCCGCCGCCGGCCTCGCACACCACCGGCTCCGCGCCGCGCCCGAGCACGCCCTCGACCCGGCCCCAGAACCGGGCGTAGACCGAGGTGTCCGTCGCCACGGTCTCGTAACGGGACGGCGACAGCCCGCCGTGGAGGTCTCCCGCGTCGGCGACGGTCACCGAGGCGCGCAGGCCGGCGGGCGTCGGTTCCGTCTCGACGTCCCAGCGGTCGCGGCCGAACGCGGAGCCGAGCACGCCGTAGACGAAGTACGGCCGCCGGGCGGAGAACCCGTTCAGCCCGTAGACGAACTCGTACTGGCCGCCGGACGATCGCACCACCGTCTCAGCTGCCTGGAGCAATTGCTCGCGCGTGACGCCGGCAAAGACCCGCGTCTGCTCGGCGACGTAGGCGGAGCGGTCGTCGACGTGGATGGGGGGAATCGCGTAGGCGTTGCAGCCGGCGAGCATGCAGCCGGCGAGGCACAGGCCGGCAAGCCCGCCCGCCCACCGCAGGGCCCTCCCCCACCCGCCCGCGCAGGATCTCCCCCGCGCGCGCGCGCAAGATCTCCGGACTTCGGTGCGGACATTCTCTCGCATCCGTTCCGCCGCCCATTCGGAAACCTTCGGAATCGCCATCACGGGCACGATCAATAATCCGTCGTGCGAAGGGCGATCTTCCAGGTATCCAGGGTGGTGCCGAGCTGCAGGTCGAGGGCTGTCAGCGCGTTGACGTAGGACAGTTCGGCGTTGAGGACCTGGGCCTTCGAGAAGCGGTAGCTCGATTCCAGCGACTGGACCTGGAACGTCGACGAGCGGCCGACGGCCAGCTTCTGCTTCTCGATGTCGACGGCGCTGGCCGCGAGCGCCTCGACGCGCCGGGCCGCCTCGACCTGGCGCCAGGTCAGGTCCACGGACACGACCGACTGGCGGATCTGCTGCTCCACGTTCCGCCGGGTGACGGCCAACTGGATTTCCGCGTTCTTCAGGGACGCCGTGGCGCCGACGTAGCCCTGCTCCAGGCTGAGGTCGTTCAGGGGCGCGCTCAGCCGCATGCCGATGGAGCCGTCGACGGCCCTCGACTTGACCGACGGCAACCCGGTGGCGGTCTGCGCGGCGCGCGAGACCGCACCGGTCCCGACGAGCGAGAGGTCCGGCAGGCGCTGGTTGTCCGCGATCAGGAGACCCAGCCGCGCCTGCTCCTGCGCGGCGAACTGGATCGCGTAATCCGGCCGGCACTTCAGGGCGATCTGCAAGGCGTCCTCGAACACGACCGCGACGCGGGCGACGTTCAGCTTGTCCCGGATGACGATGTTCGTGCTGAGGTCCAGGTCCAGGATCGCCGCCAGGGCGAGGCGCGACTGGTCGACCTGGTTCTGAGCCTGAAGCACGTTCAACTTCTGGTTTTCCAGATCCGCCTGCGTCTGCACGATCTCCGTGCGCGCCATCCGCCCCGCCTGGATCAGGGTCTCGTTGACCTCGAGGATCGCCTGGGCCCGCACCACGGATTCCTCGGCCAGCTTCAGGCTTTCCTGGCTGGTCAGGAGTGCCCTGTACCCCGTGATGATGTCGGTGATGGTCGTGGAGACCAGCGCCTTGAGATTGAGCTGGTTGACGCGCTCGGCGAGGCGCGCGCTCTGGATGGGGGCGAGGTTGACCTCGAGCCCGGCGCCCTTCAGCAGGGGCTGGGCGAAGGTTGCCGAGAGGGTCGACCCATACGAGCGTTGCTGACCCGTCCGGCTGACGGCGTTGTCCCAGACGAAGCCGAAGGTCGTGCCGATCGGGGTCAGCAGTTGGGCGCTGGGCGAGAGGGCTGCCGTGTCGGTGATCTTGTTGCCTTGTGCGGACCGGACGGCACTGGCGTCGAGGCGAAACTTCGGGGTGAAGATGTCTTCCGACACCTTGAGGTTGAAGAGCTGCGCGACGCGGTCGATGTAGGCGCTGCGGATGGTGGTGTTCTTGCGCAGCCCGACGAACACGGCATCCGCCAGCGACAGGGGGAGCGTCTGACGCGCGCCGCCGGGCACCGCAGCGGGCGCGGCGCTCCTGGTCGCCGCCTTCTCGGCCACCGCCCCCTTCTCGGCCACCGCCGCCTGATCCTTCGCGCGCGCCTCGGCCGGTGCCTCGACCAGGGGGAGGCAGGCCAGCAGGCCGAGGCCGAAACGTGTGCCGACGATCGTACGCATGGATGCCATTCTCGACTCGGTCACTGAAGCGCGTCGCCGAACCGCCGGGCACGCCGAAATCCGATGCTTGCGCTTAACTACCAAGATGGTTCGCCCGAGGGCCCCGCCGCCTCGTCGATCTGATGATGTCCTGGTCTTGAACTGGAGCGGCGCAACAAGAGGGTCCGCCGGGTGCCGAACCTGATGATACTGCTTGCTCAGATCGTTTCCTCTCGTCGTCGCGAATTGCGGCATGATTGAGAGCCCGCGTCCGGTTTGGCGATGATGGACGTTGAAAGCTTGCACGGAACTGGCCGAAGGTAGGCTCGGTCCGCCCTCGCCGCCGTCGGCCGCATGGAGGCCATCCGGCTACACGGATTGGCGCGCCGCCGGATCGCACCGCGCCGATCGCCGTCGATGCGGCATGCCTGGGGCATGGGGCGATGCCCGCAGCCCGCCATCCGCGTCGTCGAGACGTATTCTAGGGCATTGTCCGTGTTTTTCCGCTCATGGACAATGCTCTAAGACCTCGTTGATTCGCTTCCTCTCTAAGCGACTCGGCATTCGCCTCGCTGGAAAGCGCTCTAGTGCCAGAGGCTGTTGTTCCGGCTCGGATTCGTTTTTTTGTCAGGAGAATAATAGGTCATCTGCGAGCGTCCGTTCTTGTTTATGGTCAGAATAGTGCCGTTCGCGCCGTTATCGTACAGATTCGCGTTCTGGTCGCAGCCACGGTTCTGCTTCTTGAACTCGGAGCGGATGTAGACGTTCGTGTGCTGATTGATGTCGACGGGGTTGCCGGACCACAGCCCTTGGGGCTCGATGCAGGCGCGGACGACCGTTCCCCTTCCGAATGCCTGCGTGTTGATCGAGACCCAGACCGGCATCGGCGTGTTGTTTTGGATGTAGAAGGTTGGACTTTCGGCGTGGGCCTGTGTGGCGATTCCGATGAGCGTCCCGGCGGCAATCGTGACGGCGGCGAGCTTCCTGAAGGCGTTCATGATGGTGGTCCTCTTTCACTCTGGTACCGGGCACTCCGTTGCGGCGCCGTTCGGTGAGGTCAATCTGCCGGAGGGGGCACGGGAACGGAATGCGATTGCGGCTATCGCCGGCATAGCTCGCGCCTATCGCCGCGAAACCGTCTTCCCCGTACACGGCCGACCCGCTCCTCATCGCCATCGACGGCACGCTTCGACTTCGGAAACGGCGCACGTCGCGTAACTCTTGTGAGCGGGGGAACGCTTCAGCTACCGAACAGCGTCTCAAAACTTCTCTCCACGTCCCAACCAGGACAGCGTTGCGACAAAGACACGGCGTTGTCGCGTAGACCGTGACGGTGGCCCGAGGCTGCTTTAAGCTGTGAAGGCCTTCGCGTAGCGCGGTGGCCCGATCGACCGGGCACGCGACCACTCTGGGCAACGACATCCGGTGCAAGGCTTGCTGCGAAGCGTCATCATTTCCGCTGTTCCAAAACCCGCTCGAAGGCGGAAGCGCGTACGGCACAGGCGGCTCCCATCAGGGTCTGCCTCGCCCGTCGCTGCCTTGAGGACGGGCGGGGCCTCGGCCGGGACGGGTGGCGGGTCGCGCGCCTGGGGAAGACGCGCCGCGCGACGGCGGCTCGCAACCCCCTCTCGCCGTCCCGGCGCGCGGCGCCGGGGCCGTGCCATGACACGTGTTCCCACAGGCTCGGCATCATGAACCTTGCGGCGCTCAGCTTCCGGGACCTCGAATACATCGTCGCCGTTGCGGACCACCTGCATTTCGGCAAGGCCGCCCTGTCCTGCGCCGTGAGCCAGCCGACCTTGAGCGCACAGGTGCGCAAGTTCGAGGAGTATGTCGGCGTCGAGATCTTTGAGCGGACGCCGCGCTCGGTCCTGATGACCGAACGGGGTCACGAGATCGTGGCGCAGGCCCGCATCATCCTGAAGGAGGGCGGCCGGCTCTACGAGATCGTGAAGGCCGGCGCCGAACCGCTGTCGGGCACGTTCCGGCTCGGCCTGATCGCGACGCTCGGTCCCTACCTGACGCCGCTGCTGCTCCAGCCCCTGCGCGTCCACTTCCCGCGCATGAACCTCGTCCTCTCGGAGGGGCTGACCCAGCACCTGACGCAGGCGCTGGAACGCGGCGACATCGACGCGCTGCTGGCGACATCGCCGCTGCGCGGGCCGGACATGATGGAACTGCCCCTCTTCACCGAGAACCTCGTCCTCGCGGTCCCGCGTGACCACGCGCTGGCGAAGGTCCCTCGGATCGGCCTCGGCGACATCGATCCGAGCGAGCTGATCCTGCTGAACGAGGGGCATTGCCTGCGCGACCAGGTCCTGGCCCTCTTCCCCGGCCGCGCGAACCAGGGCATGCCTCTGCAGGCGGCCAGCATGGAGAGCTTGCGGCAGATGGTGGCGGCCGGGCTCGGCTGCGCCTTGCTGCCGCAACTCGCGGTCCAGGTCGGCACCCTGCTGGACGACATGGTCGCCTACCGCATGATCCGGACGGATACGCCGAGCCGATCGATCTCGATGTTCTATCGCGCGGGCTTCGGCCGCATCCGCGACGCGCGCGCGCTACGCGACCTCGTCCGCGACACGCTTCATGCGGTCGGAACCATCCATGTCCAGGGCAAGGTCCGGGACAAGCCCGACCTCGCCGAAGCCGGGGACGGGCGATGACGGGCGCGGTCGGCGACCTTTTGCGCCCCGCGGGCGGCGACCGTCCGCGCCCCGCGGGCGGCCGGCTCGACGCCTACCACGAGACCCTGCTCGACAGCCTGGCCGACGGCGTCCTGTCCATCTCCCCGGACCGCTGCATCGAGGTGCTGAACGCCACCGGCGCCGAGATCCTCGGATGCAGCGTGCAATCCATCCTCGGCAGCACCCTGATCGAGGCGTTCCTCTACGACGAGGCGAACGACGCCTTCGTCGACGCGATCCTGGCGGCGGGCGCGCGGAACGGGGGTACGATCCGCAGCGTCGTGCCCTTCCGCCGCGGGGGCGAGGAGCGGCGCCTGGCGGTCGCCAGCACCGGCTATCGCGGGCCGGCCGGCCCGCAGGCGGACAGGCTCGGCGTCGTCGTCACCTTCAACGACGTGACGGAGATGCTGAGGCTGCGCGAGGCCGAGGACGCTCTGCAACGCAAGCTCGCCACGGAGCACGCGAACCTCCAGGCGGCCTACGTCAAGATCGAGGCCCTGGTCCAGCGCGAGCGCCGGATCGCGCAGCGCGTCGGCCTGATCCGCACGATGGCGATCATCGCGGTGTTCGCGACGTTTGCCGGCATCGGCCTCTACAACTGGCAGACCGCCGCACCGCTGATCGGCGGCGGCCGGGGCGCAGGCGCGCCCGAGACGCAGACCGTCACCGTGGCCACCCAGCCGGTGACGTCCCGCGTGGCCGTCGTCGGCACGGTCGATCCGGGTTCGGTGGTCAGCGTCGTCGGTCCGTTCGACGGACCGATCCGGCAGAAGCTGTTCGAGTACGGCGGCGCCGTCGAGCGCGGACAGCCGCTGGCGACGCTCGACGTGTCCGACATCCAGTTGCGCCTGCGCGAGGCCGAGGGCACCCGGATCAAGGCCCGCCAGCGCCTGGACGAGATGCGCAACTGGGAGAACGGCGTCGAGGTCTCCCGCGCGCGCCGCACCATCACCGCGGCCGAGACCGAGAGCAACACCATCGGAACGCGGCTCAAGCAGACCAAGATGCTGCTGGCCAAGGGCATCGTCGCGGCCGAGGAATACAACCAGCTCGTTCAGCAGCAGAACACCCAGGCGATGCAGCTCGAAACGGCCAAGCAGGACTTCAAGATCACGATGGACCGCGGCAGCGAGGAGAACCGGCGCATCGTGGAGTACGAACTGCTCAACGCCCAGGCCAAGGTCGACGAGTTGCAGCGCGACCTTGCCAACGCGACGATCCTGGCGCCGGTCTCGGGCGTGGTGCTGCAACCGCCCGAGGGTGACGCCAAGCGGCCGGAATCGCTCGGCGTCGGCTCGCGCGTCGCCCGCGGGCAGTCGATGTTCACGATCGGCAACCTGGAAAACTTCTCGATCCGCTCGAAGGTCGACGAGATCGACGTCAACAAGGTCCGGATCGGGCAGGCCGCCGTCGTGACGGGCGACGCCTTCGAGGGCCTGTCCCTCGACGGGACCGTGACGAACGTGAGCGCCCAGGCGGTCGGCGAATCGGCTGCACGCGCGGGCATGAGCACGTTCCCGATCTCGGTCAGGATGGCCGCCCTGACGCCCGAGCAGCGGTCGCGCGTGCATGTCGGCATGTCGGCGACCCTGTCGATCGTGGTCTACGACAACCCGGCCGCGATCGTACTGCCGGTGGCCGCGGTCAGGACCGAGGGCGAGGCCAGCGTGGTCTCCGCGCTTCGGGACGGACGGGACGTGACCGTTCCGGTCAAGCTCGGGATCAGCACGCCGGAGGGTATCGAGGTTCGCGAGGGCCTGAATCCAGGCGACGTGGTGCGGATCGACAAGTGATGCGGTCGTATCGTGTGGAAGGAACAGCATCCCTGACGGCTGGGCTCGCATCCGTCCCACACGTCGGTGCTAGCATCCGTCCGGTCCGGCACGGCGACGCTTCGTCGGCGCCGGGTACGGCGCTCCCGGGCCGACAGGATCGAGGGGAACGGGTCTCATGGCTGCTTCCGACACGCTCGCGATCCACAGCGATCCGCAGGACCTCGAATCGCTGTTTTGCTGGACCGACGGGTTCTGCGTCCGCGCAGGGCTCGGCAGCGCGACCCATCTGCGGCTCAAGCTCCTGCTGGAAGAGGTCGTCGTGAACGTGATGATGCATGGCTACCGCGACCGGACGGACGGTCCGATCGAGGTCCGCCTGACGCACGGCGACGACGGCCGCATCGAAGCCCTGGTGACAGACGAGGCATCCGCCTTCGATCCCCTGACGGACGGGCCCGTGCCGCAGACCGACGGCGACGTCGATGCGCGCTCGATCGGCGGCCTCGGCATCCATTTCGTCAGGACGCTGGCATCGAGCGTGGAGTACCGCTCCCGGGACGGCCGCAACGTCCTGCGGATGGTCGTGGACGACGTGCAGGACCGGTCCCGCTGATGCCCTGCTGCGTCATCGCCGCCCCACCCCGCCCGCGCGACGCCCGCCGCCGTGCCGCGCCGCGCCGTGCCGGCTCTGCCGGGGGACGCCCGCGCGGACCCGCCGGGGTGCGAGCGTGAGCATGGCATCCGTGATCTCGGCATCGCCGCGCCTGCTCATCGTCGACGACAACACCGAGAACCGGGACATGCTGCGCCGGCGCCTGCAGCGGCTCGGCTACGCGGAGCTCGAGGAGGCGGTCGACGGCCTGGACGCGCTCGAACGCCTGCGGGCGCTCGCCGCCGCGGGTGAGACGGTCGACGTCATCCTCCTCGACGTGATGATGCCGCGCATGAACGGCATCGCGCTCCTGGAGCACCTGGCCGCGGACCCCGTGCTGTCGCACAGCGCCGTGCTGATGATCTCGGCCGACACCGAGGTCGACACGGTGGTGCGCTGCATCGAACTCGGCGCGGAGGACTACCTTCCGAAACCCTTCAACCCGACCATCCTGCGGGCGCGCCTCGGGTCCATCCTGGAGAAGCGGCGCCTGCGTGCGGAGATCGACCGGCAGTACCGGCGCATCGAGAAGGAACTCAGCGAGGCGCGCGAGCAGCAGCTCAGCATGCTTCCCGACACCTTCCCGGACGGGGGGCCCGAGCACGCGGTCTCCATCCACGCGGTCATGCAGCCGGCGCGGGAGGTCGGCGGCGACTTCTACGACAGCTTCGCGGTCGGGCCGGGCGCGGTCTGCGTCGCGGTCGGCGACGTCTCCGACAAGGGCGTGCCGGCCGCGCTGTTCATGGCCCGGACGCGCAGCCTCCTGCGCGCCGGCGTCCTCCAGTGCTTCGAGGCGGCCGGGACGGTGCCGGCGCCCGCGCACCTCGCGCGGCTGATGAACGACGAGCTCTGCCGCAACAACCCCGCCTGCATGTTCGTGACCCTGATCTTCGGGTTCCTCGACCTCGGCAGCGGCCGCATGACCTGCGTCAACGCCGGTCACCTGCGCCCGTGGATCATCGACCGCGTCGGCCAGCCGCGCGAGATCAGCCTCCCGCCCGATCCGCCGATGGGGATCATGCCGCAGACCGATTATCGCGACCACGTCCTCGATCTCGGTCTCGGCGAGACCTTCGTGGCGGTCACCGACGGCCTCACCGAGATGGCCGACCCCGGCGGGGCGCTCTACACGGCCGGCCGCGTCGGGGAGGATCTGGCCGATATCGCGCATTGGAAGCCCGTGGAGATGGTGGCAGAACTCGCCCGTCGCGTTCAGCACTTCGCCGGCAGCGCCCCCGTGGCGGACGACGTCACCGCCCTGGTGCTCCGGCGGCTGCGCTAGGGTACGCGCCGATGCCCCTCGCCGCCGGGTTCATCCTGCGCCTGCGCCGCATCGGGAACCGAGGCGGTTTCAGGCGTGGTGCATGCGGTTCGCGGGACGACACCGCGATCCTGCAAAGACCTGGAGCCGGGCCGGCGCGCGCGCGAACCGGCCTTGCCCTCGGAGCCGCCGGGCCGTTCCACGGTTCCGGTCGTCACGGACAGCTTACGGAGCGTTTCGATGAAGGTCAGCCATGCGGACAAGGACGGGGTCGGGATATTCCGCCTGGAGGGCCATCTCGATTCCACCACGAGCGGAACCCTCCAGGCGGCCCTGATGCCGGCGGCACAGGTGGCCGTCTGCCGGCTCGCGGTCGACCTGAGCCAGGTCGAGTACGTCTCCTCCGCCGGGCTGCGCATCATCCTGATGGCGGCCAAGCAGGCGCGCGCCAGCGGCGGCGACCTCACGCTCTTCGGGCTGACCACCTGGGTGCGGGAGACGTTCGAGATCTCGGGCTTCACGCGGATCATCTCCATCGTCGATACGGAAGCCGACGCGATCCGCGCCGTCAGCCCGTGAGTGCCGCCGCGCCCGCGCGTCCCGTGACACGCCTTTCGATCGCCGGCCGGTGGCCGCTTCATCGAAACCGCGCGCGGTACGGCACGCACGTCGTCAGGTCCGGCCGGCGGGGAAACGCCTGCCGCGGGTCCGGCACTGGCACGGGCGTTGTCTGGACGGCACAGCCCGATCGGCGGCCGGGAGCGGGACGCGCGGACAACGCCCGGAACTTCGGCGGGGGCTTGCCTTGGGGATCGCGCACAGGCTCGGCACGTCCGTGGACAGTCCGGGAAGGAGGGGCCATGCCAAGCCTGCCGATGACCCTGTTCGGCGCGCAGAGGTCCCGCGCGCGAGCCGACCTGGCTGCCTGGTAGATCGCTTGGCAGGCCGTGTTCCCGCACCTGGAGATCGTCCCCGAGCGGAGGATGCGGTCGCTGGCCGCGCGGATCAGGTCGCGGTGTGGACGCTCGGCGACATGGCCCTGATGCGGGCGAGCCTGTCGGCCGTCGCGTTTCGGCGCTCCCCGGCCTACAGCCGGGCCGATGGGCGCGACGCCCTCGCTTTCGCCGTCCTGACGCGAGGCTCCTGGGCGGGCCGGGGGCTCGGACCTCGCCGTGGGCCTCGGCGAACTCGTCGCGTTCGATCCGGGGCTGCCGCTGTCCGTGAATAGCAGCGCCTGCGAATGCGTCATCGTCAGCGTGCCGCGCGGCCCCGTCCAGGACGCCGTGAGCGTCAAACCGGATCTCCACGGTCACGTCTTCCGCGGCGTCGGAGGCGCGCTCCTGACCGATCACATCCTGTCGCTCGCCCGGCACGTCGGCGGGATGCAGGCGCAGGAGGTGCCGACCGTCCGCGGGGCGATGCTCGCCCAGATCACCGCCGCGATCACCCTCGTCGCGCCCGAGGCGGATGCAGCATGCCATCCGGCGCTACATCGACCAGCACCTGACCGACGAACGCCTGTCGCCCGACGACGTCGCACGCGCACTCGAGATTTCGCGCTCGTCCCTGTACCGCACCTTCCGGTCCGAGGACGGCATTGCGGCCCACATCCGACGAAGGCGCCTTCAGGCCGTCCACGCCCTCCTGCGGATGCCGGGCGAGACGCGCAGCATCGGCGAGCTGGCCGAGACCTTCGGGTTCTCGCGCGCCTCGCATTTCACGACCGCCTTCCAGCGCACCTTCGGCTGTACGCCGCGCCTGCTGCGCTCGACCAACCGCAGATGCTTCACGGCCCGGAGCGCGCGCGACACCGCAGAGGCACCCGCGGTGTTCCGGGACTGGATTCAGGAGATCCGGTTGCGCTGACACGGCTTATCGTGCCGAACGGACGCTCAGGTCCGTCCGCTCGACGCCGCCGCCGTCCAGGTCGTCGTCCCGTCCTTGTTGTCCTTCACCGCGACGCCCAGCGCCGCCAGGGCCTCGCGGGCGCGGTCGGAGGCCGGCCAGTCCCGCGCGGCCCGCGCCGCCGCGCGCTCGGCGATCAGCGCCGCGATGGCCGCAACGTCGAGGCCCGAGGCCGCGACCGTCGCACGCTCGCGCTCGGAGCGGGTCCGTCCGAGCAGGCCGAGCAGGTTGGCGCCGGCCCGCAGCCGGGCCGGATCGTCGAGGCGGTGGAGCTCGGCGAGCGCGGCCGCCGTGTTGAGGTCGTCGAGCAGCGGTTCGAGCACGCTGGCCGGGGCGTCGGCCGCGGGCGCGGCCTCGCCGGCTGCCGCGTACCAGCGGTCGAGCATCCTGTGGGATTCCTCCAGGCCGCGCAGCGTCCAGTCGATCGGCTGGCGATAATGCGACTTCAGCATGGCGAGGCGCACCACCTCGCCCGGCCAGTCGTCGAGCACCGCGCGGAGCGTGACGAAGTTGCCGGCCGACTTCGACATCTTCGCGCCCTCCACCTGAAGGAAGCCGTTGTGCAGCCAGACGTTGGCCATCACGGCGGTCCCGAAGCAGCAGCGGGACTGGGCGACCTCGTTCTCGTGGTGGGGGAAGATCAGGTCGATGCCGCCGGCATGGATGTCGAAGGTCTCGCCCAAATGCTTGGCCGACATCGCCGAGCACTCGATGTGCCAGCCGGGCCGGCCGGGCGCCGCGATCCCCGCCGGCGAGGGCCAGGACGGCTCGCCGGGCTTTGCGGGCTTCCACAGCACGAAGTCGAGGGGCGAACGCTTGTAGGGCGCGACCTCGACCCGGGCGCCGGCCTCCATCTCGTCGAGCGGGCGCTTCGAGAGCGCGCCGTAATCGGGCATCGCGGGCACGTCGAACAGGACGTGGCCTTGGGCGACGTAGGCGTGGCCGGAGGCGACGAGCGCCTCGATCATCGCGGCCATCTCGGCGATGTGGTCGGTGGCGCGGGGCTCGATCATCCGCGCAGGCTCCCCGGGGACGTTCACGTCGCCGGGCATCAGCACGCCGAGGTCGCGCAGGTCGGCATGGAAGGCGGCCAGCGTCCCGTCGGTGAGATCACGGATGGTGATGCCGCGCTCGGCCGCGCGCGCGTTGATCTTGTCGTCCACGTCCGTGACGTTGCGGGCGTAGACGACGTGCGCCGCGCCGTAGAGGCGGCGCAGCAGCCGGAACAGCAGGTCGAAGACGATGATCGGGCGGGCGTTGCCGATATGCGCCGCGTCGTAGACCGTGGGGCCGCAGGCATACATGCGCACGCGCGCCGGATCGATCGGCGCGAAGGCGGCCTTGGCGCCGGTGAGGGTGTTGTAGAGCCGCAACATCGGCGCCATGAAACCAGACTCCGCCCTCGACGGCGCGTGCGGCGCGCGGCCGGCCGCACCCTGCCCCGCCGAGCGTGAACTTACCGTGTGCCGCCAAGGCCCTGACCGCCGACGGCGGCGGCGCGCCCTGGGCCGCGAGCCCCCCGGCCCGCCGCATTGCCGCCGGCCCGCATCCGGTCCGTGTTGCGGATCGGCGACGGTTCCTGCGGCCGGTTCGGGCTACCGCAAAACCCTCGCCAATTCGAGACCGGCGGCGCGCCGCATCCCTACGGGGAACGCGCCCGCCCGCCGGAAAGCCTTTCTTTACCGCGCCGTCGGATTCTGGCCGTCGGGTTCCGACCGGCGCTCGCCCGCCCACACAGCAATCCCGTGAACAAGGACGTTTCCATGCGACGATCGGTTGCCGGCCTCGGCGCTCTCGCTGCCGCCCTCCTCGTCCCGTTCGCCCACCCCGCCCTGGCCGCCGGCACGGACGGGACCGCCGCGAAGGCGCCCGCCCCCATCGAGAAGAGCTTCCTGATCCCGTCGAGCGACGGCTACGGCGTCGGCGACTGCCTGACGAGCGCCGGCAGCGCCTGCGGCCAGGTCGTCGCCGACGCGTGGTGCGAGGCGCAGGGCTACGCTACCGCCAACGCCTTCGGGCCCGCGGCCGCGGAGGACTACACCGGCGCACTCGACCTGCCGGTCGCCAAACCGACGGAGCGACCGATCCGCATCACCTGCCAGGATTGAGCTGCCAGGATTGACCTGCCAGGATCGAACGGCTCAGCCCTTCAGGAACGCGCCGCATTTCGGTGGCGGCTCGGTGCCCCAGGGCATCAGCGGCACGCTGGAGGTCGAGTTCTTGGGCGAGCCCTGGATCACCCGGTCGGAATAGACCATGTAGATCAGCGTGTTGCGCTTGACGTCGCAGCCGCGCACGATCTGCATCGACTTGAAGATCAGCGAGCGGCGCTCGCTGAACACCACCTCGCCCTGGCCGAACTTTCCCTTGAACTGCACCGGCCCGACCTGCCGGCAGGCGAGCGAGATGTCGGACACGTCCTCGGCCAGGCCCAGCGTGCCCTTGATCCCGCCCTTCTCGGGCTGGGTGTACCAGCAGGCGACGCCGTCCACGGCGGGATCGTCGACGCCGTAGACCACGAGCTTGTCGTTGGGCGTCAGCGGGCGCCAGACCGTCGACTTGTCGAAGATCCGGTCCGGTTCCTGCGCCGACGCGGCGCCCGCGAGCGCGGCGAGCGACGTGACGATGGCGGCCGCGCGCGCGCCGCGTGTGAGACCCCGAAGCAACATCGTCCGCCATTCCCCAACCGATACCCTGGTCGTGCATGTAGGAGGGCTGTCGCCGATCCGCGAGGGCGTCTAAAAACGGCGCTGCCGCCGGCGCCCGCGCCGCTCCCGCATCGCACTGCCGGCGCGCCGCGTCCGGTCCGTCCCGAGACCCCCGATCGCCCCGCCATGCCGCCGCCTCGTCCCCCGGCCCGCCTGCTCCGCCGGTCGCTCGCGTCGTTCGCGCTGTGGCTCGGCCTGGTGGCGGGCGCGCAGGCGCAGAACGCGGCCTGCCAACGCCACCGCGCGGAACTCGCCAGCCTCGGCGACGGCGCCGGCGTGGTGCGCGCCCTCCAGAGCGAGATCGGCCGGCTCCAGGCCTATCACCGCGCGCTGAACTGCGAGAGCGGCGGCTTCCTGTTCTTCGACACCCGCCCGCCCCAGTGCGGCGCGGTGGAGCAGCGCATCCGGGCGCTGAACGCGACCTATGGCGGGGCGGCGAGCGAGGACGCGACCGCCCGCCGCCGCCAGCTCCAGGCGGTGATCGCGGCCAACTGCGCCGACCCGGACCGCGCCGAGGCGGCGCCCGGCGAGCCCACGGCGCGGGGCGGCGCGCAGGTGATCTGCGTGCGGACCTGCGACGGCGCGTTTTTCCCGATGAGGAACCTCCCCGACGGGCGCGGTGGCGCCGACGCGATGTGCCAGGCGCTCTGCCCCGGCGCCGAGGCCGCGGCCTATGCGATGCCCTACGGCGACGACGCCCTGAAGCACGCCGCCGCGATCAAGGGCGGCAGGGCCTACGCCGCGCTCGCCACCGCGTTCCGGTTCCAGAAGACCTTCGTACCGAACTGCGCGTGCAAGCCCCCCGACAGGACCTGGGCGCAGTCGCTCGCCAAGGCCGAGAGCATGATGGTGCGGCACAAGGGCGACATCTTCGTCACCCCGATGCAGGCCGAGGCGCTGTCGCGCCCGAACCCGAAGGTCCGCCTGACGCTGGTCGGCCGCGCCGACAGGACCGCCGCCGCCCTCGCGGCGGACGCGGCCGAGCGTTCGGGGCTCGTCCCGGAGGCGGGCGCGGCGAAACCCGCCCCGGCCGAGGCCGCGGGCGGGCCCACGGCGGCCGGGGGGACCGAGCGCGCCATCCGCGTCATCGCCCTCGACCGCCTCGCGCCGGCCAAGACCCCGACGCCCTGAACGGCGGCCTCCGGGCGACGGGGCCCGCATCCGTGGAAACGGGTGGCCTGCCCCCTCTCTGAGCAGCCTGATCCGCCAAAACCGGCCAAGAGCCACTTTTCAGGCGGCAGGCCACCGCGCGGATCGGACCGCCGGGAGGGACCGCGCCGTTGCGCCCACGTGAGGATGCATCCGGTCGCCGAGGTCGGGCGCGCCTCCGAAAGCGCACGCGACTTGCATGATCCAGGGGCCCTCACGGGAGTTCGTCGCTTGGTCCGGACCGTCTGCCCGCACGACTGCCCCTCCGCCTGCAGTCTCGACGTGCAGGTGGCGGACGGTCGCGTCGTCTCCGTCAGGGGCGGCGACAACCCCTACACCGCGGGCGTGATCTGCGCGAAGGTCAGCCGCTACGGCGAGCGCGTCCACCACCCCGACCGCATCCTTCGCCCGCTGCTGCGCATCGGGCCGAAGGGTTCCGGGCAGTGGCGGCAGGTCTCATGGGACGAGGCCCTCGATCGCGTGGCCGCCGCGTTCCGGGAGACGGCCGAGCGGTCGGGCCCCGAGGCGGTCTGGCCGTACAATTCCGGCGGGACAATGGGCCTCGTGCAGCGCGACGGCATCCACCGCCTGACCCACGCGATGGGCTACTCCCGGCGCAAGCGCACGATCTGCACGGCGATCGCCACCGCCGGCTGGAACGCGGGCGTCGGCCGCATCGCGGGGCCCGACCCGCGCGAGATGGCGCTCTCGGACCTGATCGTCGTCTGGGGCGGCAACCCGGTGAGCACCCAGGTCAACGCGATGACCCACATCAGCCGGGCGCGCAAGGCGCGCGGCGCCAAGCTCGTGGTGATCGACCCCTACCGCACCGGCACCGCGGCGGCGGCCGACCT
>NZ_CAXTHR010000065.1:0-23126 GCF_964244095.1 uncultured Methylobacterium sp.
TTCCTGACGATCGGCCAGTACCTCCAGCCGACGAAGAAGCACCACCCGGTCGTGCGCTTCGTGCCGCCCGACGAATTCAAGGCGTTCGAGACCACCGCCTACGCCAAGGGCTTCCTGCTGGTGTCCGCGACGCCGCTGACCCGCTCCTCGCACCATGCCGGCGAGGACTTTTCGCGGTTGCGGGCCGCCCGCGGCGCGCAGCACGCTTCCAAGTCCCCCTCAGCCTGAGTCGTCGATGCCGTCCTTCCGGATCACCCGCGCGGTGCGCCACGCGCCGCAGCAGATGTACGACCTCGTCGCCGACATCGAGCACTACCCCGAGTTCCTGCCGCTGTGCGAATCGCTCCGCATCCTGCGCCGCCAGCCGGGCGAGGGGGAGGGCACCGAGGTGCTCGTCGCCGAGATGGGCGTCGGCTACAAGGCGATCCGCGAGCGTTTCACCACCCGCGTCGCCCTCGACCGCCCGAACCTCAGGATCGTCGCCGAGTACATCGACGGGCCGTTCCGGCACCTGGAGAACCGGTGGACGTTCAAGCCGGGGCGGGACGGCGGCTGCGACGTCGACTTCTTCATCACCTACGAGTTCAAGAGCTTCGCCCTCGGCCTGCTGATGGGCCGGATGTTCGACCGCGCCTTCCGCAAGTTCACCGACGCCTTCGAGAGCCGCGCCGACCGGGTCTACGGCGCGGCCTGACCGCCCTCCGGCGGGGCTCGCGGTCGCGGCATCTCCGCGTCAGGAAGCGAGCGCCTCCTCCAGAAGCGCGACCGCATCGATCACCGCGCGATGGCGAATCTCGGCCCGCGAGAGGTCTCCGTAGCGCCGTTCCCGGTGGCGCACGGCGCCGCCCGCGGCCAGCGCGAAATGCACGAGCCCGACGGGCTTCTCCGCGCTGCCGCCGCCGGGGCCGGCGATGCCGGTGACCGCCACCGCGACCGCGGCCCGCGACGCGGCGCGCGCCCCCGCCGCCATCGCGCGGGCGACCGGCTCGCTCACCGCGCCGTGCGTCGCGATCAGGGCGGCGGGCACGCCGATCATCTCGGCCTTGGCCGCGTTCGAGTAGGTGACGAAGCCGCGCTCGACCACCGCCGAGGAGCCCGGCACCGCGGTGAGCAGCCCGGCCACCAGCCCGCCGGTGCAGGATTCCGCCGTGGCGATGGTCTTGCCGGCCGCGGTGTAGTCCGCGACCAGTGCGGTCGCGCGGGCGAGCAGGGCATCGTCGAACATCGTTCAGGTTTCCCCGCCACCCGGCATCGAATTCGGATCGCGCATGGCGTGACGAACCCCGACGGCGACGATCGCATCGTCCGAAATCTCGTAGAAGATCAGGTAGGGGTAGGGGTTCGCAACGATACGGCGCAGCCCGGCAAGGCTGGTGGATCGCCCGCTTTCCGGATAGCGAAGCATCAATGCGAGTGTCGCCTGGATGCGCGTCTGCACGCGGCGCGCGCCCTGCGGCGATCGCTCGGCAATATCGGTCAGGGTGTGGTCGAGTTCGCTCAGGGCCTGCGGCGTGAAGCGGAGCTTCACAGGCCGTGCTTCGCCCAGACGGCCTTCACCTGGGCGTCGGTCGCGAACTCACCCCGCGCAGACTGCGCCCTGGATGTCGCGAAGGACGCCTCTTCCTCCGCGGTCAGCGGCATGGGCGGCTGAGGCTCGCCGGCGATCATCAGCACCATGCGGGCAATGTCGTCCTGCAGGTCGGGGTTCAGCCCCCGAGCCGTCGCGACCGCTCTCTCGAGAAGTTCCGTCATGGATGCCATCCTGCACCCGAATCCGATGCCGGAAAAGTCCGTCGCAGGTCTACGGACACGATACGCGTACGGACATCGCCAGCGCGTCATGGGATTCCGCCGACGGCGGCCGTCCCGGAGACCAATCAGCCCCGGCGCATCGCCGTCTCGGCCTGGTCGTCGAGCGGGGCGGCCTCCGCCTCCTCCGGCAGGCGGATGGTGGCGGCGGCCTGGGCGGCGAGCCCCTCCGCGCGGCCGACGAAGCCGAGCTTCTCGGTGGTGGTCGCCTTGATCGACACCGCGGTGAGCGGCACGGCGCAGATCGCGGCGATGCGCGCCCGGATCGCCTCGCGGTGGGCGCCGATGCGCGGGGCTTCCGCCAGCACCGTGACGTCGAGGTGGTCGATGCGCCCGCCGCGTGCCCGCACCAGCGAGCAGGCATGCGCCAGGAACCGGTCGGAGGAGGCGCCGCGCCACCGCTCGTCCGAGGGCGGGAAGTGCGTGCCGATGTCGCCGTCGGCGATGGCGCCGAGCAGCGCGTCGGTCAGCGCGTGCAGGGCCACGTCGCCGTCGGAATGGGCGAGTACGCCGCGCTCGGCCGCGATCCGCACACCGCCGAGCCAGACGTGGTCGCCCTCCGTGAAGGCATGGACGTCGAAGCCGGTGCCGAGGCGGGTCACGTACGTTGTCACGGCGGTCGTCGTCATAGCGGTCTCCGGTTCCGGGCCGGCGAAGGCCCGGTCGGCCTCGATCAGGTCGGCGGGTTGCGTGATCTTGCGGTTCTTCGGGTCGCCCGCGAACACCACGACGGCCAGCCCCGCCCATTCGGCGAGCGCGCCGTCGTCGGTGAAGCCGTGCAGGCCTGCTGCGGCGGCGGCGCGGTGAGCGTCGCGCAGCGCCGCAAAAGTGAAGGCCTGCGGGGTCTGCACCGCGCGCAGGTGCTCGCGGGCCGGGGTCTCGCGCACGCGGCCGATGCCGTCCTCGTCCACGACGCGCTTGATCGTGTCGGCGACCGCGACGCCCGGCACGGCGGCGCCGTGGTCGCGGCCGGCCGCGACCGCGCGGTCGATCAGCCCGGCATCGACGAAGGGCCGGGCGGCGTCGTGGACGAGGACGATGCCGGGAGCGCCCGCCGCATCGAGGGCCTCAAGGCCGGCCCGCACCGAATCCTGGCGCGTCGCCCCGCCCGCGACCGGCGGCAGCAGCTTCTTCGCGCGTTCGGGGGCGAGTTCGGCCAGGCACGCGTCGTAGAAGTCGACGGCGTCGGCGGCGATCACCACCTGCATCCGTGCGATGCCGGGATGGCGCCCGAGCGCGTCGAGGGTGCGGGTGAGCACGGCCTGTCCGCCGACGCGGCGGTACTGCTTGGGCGTCCCGCCGCCGATGCGGATGCCGCGGCCGGCCGCCACGACGATGGCGGCGACGCTCGATCCGAGGCTGGACATGCTCAGGGTTCCGCCGTGCCGCCGCCACGACCCGTGTCCATATCGGCCGGTCGCGGTGCCAAAAACCTGCCCGTCGCTTAAGCGGTGCAGGGTGTAAAATCAAATCGCCCGCCTCCGTGCGTCCGACCCGCTTTCGGCTTGCGTCTCGGCCACTTTTGGCTATTTGTTGTGCATAATGATGACTGACCATTATTTGAGCGTTCTACGAGGGGCGCGTTCGCCCGACCCGGTGGTGGTGCTGGCACCCCTGTCCGGCGTGACCGACCTTCACATGCGCCGGATCGCGCGGGACGGGGGCGCGAGCGCGGTGGTCTCCGAGATGGTCGCGGCGGCCGCGTTCGCCCGCGGGTCGGAGGAGGCGCGGCTGCGCGCCGAGGGTACGGGGATCGCCCCGCACGTGGTGCAGCTCGCCGGCTGCGCGCCGGGGCCGATGGCCGAGGCGGCGCGGATCGCGGAAGCCGGCGGGGCCGACGTGATCGACGTCAACATGGGCTGCCCGGCCAAGGTCGTCACCGGCGTGGCCTCGGGCTCGGCGCTGATGCGCGATCTCGACCACGCCGCCCGGCTCCTGGCCGCCGTGCGCGCGGCGGTCACGATCCCCGTCACCGTGAAGATGCGCCTCGGCTGGGACCATCGCAGCCTCAACGCCGCCGATCTCGCCCGCCGGGCCGAGCGGCTGGGACTGAACGCGGTGACGGTGCACGGCCGCACCCGCCAGCAGTTCTACACGGGCGTCGCCGACTGGGCGGCGATCCGCCCGGTGGTCGAGGCGGTGTCGATCCCGGTCATCGCCAACGGCGACGTGTCTGACCTCGCGAGCGCCAGGGCCTGCCTCGCGGCGTCGGGCGCGGCCGGCGTGATGGTCGGCCGGGCGGCGGTCGGCCGGCCCTGGCGCGTCGGCATGATCGCCGACGGGCTCGCCGGGCGCCCGGTGCAGGAGCCCTCGCGCGCGGCGCAGCGGGCGATGGCGGCGGCGCACTACGCCGGGCTGATCGCGCTGTACGGCCCCGCGATGGGCGTGCGCCACGCCCGCAAGCATCTGGCCGCCTACGCCGACGCCGCGGGCGGCCTCGCGGCGGCCGACCGCGCCCGGCTCCTGACCGCCACCGATCCGGGCGTCGCCCTGGCGCTGCTGCGGGCGGCCTTCGGCGAGGCTCCGCCCGCGACCGCGGAGGCCGCATGAGCGAGGGCCCGCGCGAGGCGGCGAGGCCGCGGGGCGTGCCGAGCGCGGAGGCGGTGATCAACGCCCTGCCGCTGCCGGTGCTCACCATCGGCGCGGACGACCGCATCCTGCACTGCAACCACGCGGCGGAAACCTTCTTCGACCATTCCGCCCGGCTGATGCAGCGCCGGCGCCTGCGCGACATCATCCCCTTCGCCTCGCCGATCATCGAACTCGTCGCCGAGGTGCGCCGCCGCCGCTCCAGCGTCAGCGAGTACCGGGTCGAGCTGGTGCAGCCGCGCTCGGGCGCCGAGCGCAGCGTCGACGTGTTCGCGACCTTCCTCGGCGACGAGGGCGAGGCGGTGGTGCTGATGCTCCAGGAGCGCACCATCGCCGACAAGATGAACCGCCAGCTCACCCACCGGGGCGCGGCGCGCTCGATGGTGGCGCTCGGCGCGATGCTCGCCCACGAGATCAAGAACCCGCTGGCCGGCATCCGCGGCGCGGCGCAGTTGCTGGAGCAGTCGGGGCCCGAGGAGGACCGGGTGCTCACCCGGCTGATCTGCGAGGAGACCGACCGGATCGTGCGCATCGTCGAGCGGATGGAGCTGTTCGGCGACGAGCGGCCGGTGGAGCGATCGGCCGTCAACGTCCACGGGGTGCTCGATCAGGTGAAGCGTTCGGCGCAGTCGGGGTTTGCCCGCCACATCCGCTTCGTCGAGACCTACGACCCCTCGCTGCCCCCGGTGCTCGGCAACCGCGACCAGCTCGTCCAGGTGATCCTCAACCTCGTCAAGAACGCCTCAGAGGCGATCGGCGCCGACACGGTGGACGGCGAGATCACCCTGTCCACCGCCTTCCGCACCGGCCTGCGCCTCCAGGTTCCGGGCTCGCGCGAGCGCGTCAGCCTGCCGATCGAGGTGGCGGTGCGCGACAACGGGCCGGGCATCTCGCCCGACCTGCTGCCCGACCTGTTCGACCCGTTCGTCACCACGAAGGCGCAAGGGTCCGGCCTTGGACTTGCATTGGTGGCCAAGATCGTCGGCGACCACGGCGGCATCGTCGAGTGCGATCCCGCGCCGCGCCGCACCACCTTCCGCATCCTGCTGCCCATGTCGAGCGCCCGCGACGGGCGCGAAGCGGTCGTGGAGGCCGAGTAAGAGTCATGCCCAACGGCCACATCATCGTCGCGGACGACGACGCCGCCATCCGTACGGTCCTCAACCAGGCGCTGTCGCGGGCGGGCTACGAGGTCCGCTCCACCGGCAACTGCGCCACGCTCTGGCGCTGGGTCGCGCAAGGAGAGGGGGATCTGGTCATCACCGACGTGGTGATGCCCGACGAGAACGTGTTCGACCTGCTGCCCCGGATCAAGCGGGTGCGGCCGGAACTGCCGGTCATCGTCATGAGCGCGCAGAACACCTTCATGACCGCGATCCGCGCCTCCGAGCGCGGCGCCTACGAGTACCTGCCCAAGCCCTTCGACCTGAAGGAGCTGATCGCCATCGTCGGGCGCGCGCTCTCGCGCCCCCGCGGCACGGCGCCCGCGGCGGCCGCGCCCGACAACGAGGACATCCCGCTGGTCGGGCGCTCGCCGGCGATGCAGGAGATCTACCGGGCACTCGCCCGCCTGATGCCGACCGACCTCACCGTGATGATCACCGGCGAATCCGGCACCGGCAAGGAGCTGGTGGCGCGCGCGCTGCACGATTACGGGCGCCGGCGCTCCGGGCCGTTCGTGCCCGTCAACATGGCCGCGATCCCGCGCGACCTGATCGAGTCCGAACTCTTCGGCCACGAGAAGGGGGCCTTCACCGGCGCGCTGCAACGCTCGGCCGGCCGCTTCGAGCAGGCGGAGGGCGGCACGCTGTTCCTCGACGAGATCGGCGACATGCCGATGGAGGCCCAGACCCGGCTGCTGCGCGTGCTCCAGCAGGGCGAGTACACGACGGTGGGCGGCCGCGTGCCGATCAAGACCAACGTCCGCATCATCGCGGCGACCAACAAGGACCTGCGCATCTCGATCCAGCAGGGGATTTTTCGCGAGGATCTTTTTTTCAGACTGAACGTCGTGCCTCTCAGGCTGCCGGCGCTTCGAGAGCGATCCGAAGACGTTCCCGATCTCGTCCGCCACTTCTTCATCCAGGTCGAGCGCGAGGGCCTGACGCGGAAGATGCTCGACGGCGAGGCGATGGAGCGGTTGAAGCGTTACCGCTGGCCCGGCAACGTCCGCGAACTGGAGAACCTCGTCCGGCGGCTCGCGGCGCTCTATCCGCAGGAGACCATCACCGCGCCGGTGATCGAGGCCGAGCTCGACACCCTGCCGCTCGCCCAATCCCCCTCCGTCGGCAACGGCGGCGGACGCAAGGCGGGGGGCGGCGACGAGAGCCTGTCCGGCGCCGTCGAGCGGTACCTCTCCGACTACTTCTCCGGCTACCGCGACACGCTGCCGCCGCCGGGCCTCTATCACCGCATCCTGCGCGAGATCGAGGGTCCGCTGATCGGCGCGGCGCTCGCCGCCACCCGCGGCAACCAGATCCGCGCAGCCGAGCTTCTCGGCGTCAACCGCAACACCCTGCGCAAGAAGGTGCGGGATCTGGACCTTCAGGTGTTCCGCACGGCGCGATAGGAACCGGGCCGTGCGCGGGGCGGCCGGAGGCGCGGCCTAAGCCTCCCACCCCATCCGCTCGACCTCCACGCCGGTGATCGCCGCGACGATGCGCTCGCGCTCGGCCCGGCTCCCGGCGAAGCGCGCCCGCGCCGCGGCCAGCACCGCGGGCGTCGCCGTGTCGGGGCTGCCCGCGTCGAAGGGCGGCGCCGGCGCGTACTCGATCGCCAGTTGCACCGCCTCGGCGGCCGGCCTGCCGGCGAGTTCGGCCACCACCGTCAGGGCGAAGTCGATGCCCGCGGTGACGCCGCCGCCGGTCAGCAGGTTTCCGTCGCGCACCACCCGCGCGCGGACGGGCGTCGCCCCGAAGGCCGCGAGCAGGTCGAGCGACGCCCAGTGCGTCGTCGCGCGCCGGCCCCGGAGCAGGCCAGCCGCCCCGAGCACCAGCGCGCCGGTGCAGACCGAGGTGACGTAGCGCGCGCTCGCCCCCCGCGCCCGCACGAAGGCGAGGGTCGCCTCGTCCGTCATCAGCGCGTTGACGCCGATGCCGCCGGGCACGCAGAGCACGTCGAGGTCCGGGCAGGCGGCGAAGGTGACGGTCGGCGTCAGCGGCAGGCCGGTCGCGCTCGTCACCGGGTCGAGGGTGGCGGCCACGAGGTGCACCACGGCCCCGGGCAGCGAGGCGAAGACCTCGTAGGGCGCGGTCAGGTCGAGCTGCTGCACGCGGGGGAAGACGAGGAGGCCGATCCGGTGGGTCATGCGCCGACGTCAGCACGGGACGCCGCCCGGTACAAGCGCGCGCCATGCCGGGTAGTGTCTCAGTTCGAATTTCGCGCCTACCGCATGGTAGCAGTCCCCCTTTCCTCACCGTGGGATCGCCGGCCATGTCGCTGTCGCAGGTTCAGATCATCCGCTCGCTGGCCGATGCGTTGGCGTGGTTCGAGAAGGAGCTAAGTTGGAATGTTAAACCGGCTTCACTCTCTCATCTGACCGGCCGTATCGGCGAGCTTTACACCGCAATGCTTACGCGCGGACAGATGGCCTTGGAAGTTGCACAGCGTGGCTACGATGTCGTGAGCGCCGAAGGTCAGCGCATCTCTGTCAAAACAATCACGACTTCGACGCATGCCGACTTTAACAAGAATACGCTCAAGTTCGCGGATTATGCGATCATTCTCCGAATAAATGTGATTGAAGGAGAAGCCTCGATTGAGGAACTATTTCGCGGTAATATTGATGAACTTAAGGCTCGCTGTAACGAAACGCCGATCTCTTTAGTATACATGGTAAACAAAGCCCCATCCTTTCCGGCTGCTCTGGATGACTTAGCCATCATGGCAAGCGCACAAATCGACAATCGACGCGTCATTCAATATGAGAATGGCTCGATTGTCGTTGATACCAATGGAAAGCGTGAACAAATTACATACCCTGTGTTGATGCAAATTGCTACCGATCTTGGCGTTAGTCCACTCAACAGCAATCAGAATAAAATAAATACTCGCCAGCTCGGCGCCACTATCATCGCAGCCCGAAGTTCCGCCGGCCGTTTTGCATGGAGCGACGGCGACGTAGTGTGGCACGACGAAGACGGCAACGAGATCACCTCGCGTCAGGCCAAGGAGATGCAGCTCATACAAGCGCGCTCCCAAGTCGAGGAAGATGTGGCTGCGGACAAAGAACTCTAGGCAGCAACTTCCTGGAGGTTACGGGACCGGAATGCATGGCGGGCTAAGTGAGGCTTAAATTCAAGCTGAGACACTACCCCATGCCGCCTCCGCTTCGCGTCACCCTTCGCTGCACCCCTGGCGGCAACCCTGGGAAAGACCCGAAAAATTTGACTTTCGCGGCCCGATCACCGACACGGCCGGCCGGCGCAGCCGCCCCGATGCGGGGCTTTCCGCGACCCATGCCCTGACCCGTGTCCGGGACTTCTGCCGCGAACCGCGTCGCGCACCGTATCCTCGCGTCCGGAGCCGTCCATGAACGCCCCCGCGGCCGCCCGCCCGCACCGCCGCCGATGACGCGCCTGTCCGCCGGAGCCTCCGCGCGCGACACCGGGCCCGACCTCGTCGAGCGGCTGGCCGCGTCCGCCGCCACAGGCCATGGCCGGGCCTGCGCGTGGCTCGTCGCGCTCTGCCTCGTCTGCTTCCTGCCCGGCCAGATCGCGCTCCAGCCGATGGACCGCGACGAGCCGCGCTTCGCCCAGGCCGCCAAGCAGATGCTGGAGACCGGCGATTTCGTCGACATCCGCTTCCAGGGGGAGGCCCGCCACAAGAAGCCGGTGGGGATCTACTGGGCGCAGGCCGCAGCGGTCGCCGCCGGGGAGGCCCTGGGGGTTCCCGAAGCGCGGACACAGATCGCGCTGTACCGCATCCCCTCGCTGGCCGGCGCCGTCGCCGCGGTGCTGCTCGCCTACTGGATGGCGCTGGCCTTCCTGCCGCGGCGCGGGGCGTGGCTCGCCGCCGGGCTGTTCGGCGCCTGCCTGATGCTCGCGGCCGAGGCGCACTTGGCCAAGACCGACGCCGTGCTGACCGCCTGTTCCGCGGCCGCGCTCGGCGCGCTCGCCCGCGCGTGGCTCGGCCGGGGCGAGGCTGGGCTTCCGACGGCCGCCCGCCTCGCGTTCTGGCTCGGGCTGGCGCTCGGCATCCTGGTGAAGGGGCCGATGGTGCCGATGTTCGTCGGGCTGCCGATGCTCGCCCTCTCGCTCAAGGCGCGCTCCGGGCGCTGGCTCCTGGCGCTGCGCCCCCGCTCCGGCCTCGCCCTCGTCGCGCTGATCGTGGCGCCGTGGTTCCTGGCGATCGCGTGGCGGAGCGGGGCAGCGTTCTTCACGGAGGCGGTGGGCCACGACATGCTCGCCAAGGTCGGCAGCGCCAGGGAGAGGCACGGGGCGCCGCCCGGCACCTACGCGCTGGTGTTCTTCGCCACGTTCTGGCCCGGTGCGGCCTTTGCCGCCCTGGCGGTCCCGTTCGCGTGGCGGGCCCGCGCGTCGGACGCCGTCGCGTTCCTGGTCGCGGCGATCGTGCCGGCCTGGATCGTGTTCGAGGCCGTGCCGACCAAGCTCCCGCACTACGTCCTGCCGCTGATGCCGATGGTCGCGATCCTGACCGTGCTGGCGCTGCGCGCCGGCGCCCTCGATCCGGCCCGCCGCGGCGCGAAGGCGGTGGCGCTGCTGGTGCCGGCGATTCCCGTGGGCCTCACCCTCGGCGTCGCCTTCGCCGCGTGGCGCCTCGACCGGACGGTGCCCGTCGCCGGCCTGGCGCTGCTGGCCGCCGCCTGCGCGCTGGCGCTCGCCGCCTTCGTCGCCTACGCCCGGAACGGGCCGGAGCGGGCGGTGCTGCTGGCGATCCTCTCGGCCTGCCTGCTCGCGCCGGCCGTCCTCGGGGTGACGCAGGCCGAAATCCCGGCGCTCAAGGTCTCCGACCGCCTCGCCGCGATCCGCGAGCGGCTGCCGTGCCGGCCGCGCGTCGCGAGCCTCGGCTACCGCGAGCCGAGCCTCGTGTTCCTGATCGGCACCGACCTCGCCACCCCGAACACCGGCGCCGACGCGATGGCCTTCCTGAACGCCGGCGGCTGCCGCCTGCTGTTCGTCGAGCAGAGGTCGGCGGCCGACTTCGCCGACGCCTGGCCCGTCGGCAGCCCGGGTCCCGGCGCGGTCGGGCAGGTCTCGGGCTTCAACATCAACGCCGGCCGCCGGGTCGACCTCACCGCCTACGCGGTGACGCCGGCCGCCGGGACCGTGGCCCGATGACGCCCGGGGCGACGCCCCCGCGCCTGAGCATCGTGGTGCCGGTGCGGAACGAGGCCGGCAACGTCGCGGGCCTGGTCGCCGAGATCGAGGCCGCCTGCGCGGAGCTTGCGCCGTTCGAGGTGATCTACGTCGACGACGGCTCCACCGACGCGACGCTGCCGGCGCTGGACGCCGCCCGCCGGGGGCGCCCGTGGCTGCGGGTGCTGCGCCACGCGCGAAGCGCCGGCCAGTCGGCGGCGGTGCGCAGCGGGGTCGCGGCGGCCGGCGGCGCGGTCGTCGCGACGCTGGACGGCGACGGCCAGAACGACCCGGCCTTCATCCCGGTGCTGGTCGCGGCCCTCGAAGGGGCGGGGCCCGGCGCCGGCCTCGCCCAGGGGCAGCGCCGGGGCCGCAGGGACGGGCGCTTCAAGACGATGCAGTCGCGGATCGCCAACGGCGTGCGCGGGCGCATCCTCAACGATGCCACCCGCGACACCGGCTGCGGCCTCAAGGTGTTCCGCCGCGCCGTCTATCTCCGGCTGCCGTATTTCGACGCGCTGCACCGCTTCATGCCCGCGCTCGTCGTCCGCGAGGGGTTCAGCGTGGTCCACCGCGACGTGATCGACCGGCCGCGCTTCACCGGCACCTCGAAGTACGGGCTGTTCGACCGGCTCTGGGTCGGCTTGGTCGATCTTGCCGGGGTGTGGTGGCTGATCCGGCGCAAGCGGCCGACGCCGGCGGTCACCGAGGTCGAGGACGGCGCGTGCTGATCCGGCTCGCGCACGACCTGCCGGACTACGTCTACGACGTGTTCGTCGCCCGGTTCGATTTCTGGCTGGTGTTCGGCATCCTGGCGCAACTCGTGTTCGGCTCCCGCTTCATCCTGCAATGGCTCGCCAGCGAGCGCGCGGGCCGGAGCGTGATCCCGCTCTCGTTCTGGTTCCTGTCGATTGCCGGCGGGATCATGACGCTGGTCTACGGGTTCGTGCGCCGCGAGCCGGTGATCATCATCGGGCAGGGGCTCTCCACGGGCATCTACCTGCGCAACCTCGCGCTGATCTTCCGCAACCGTCGCGGCGGCGACACGAAGCCCTCGTGAGAAGCGCCCCGCGACGGTCCGAGCCGAAGCGCGCGGCCTCGCGCGGGATCGCCGCGCTTGATCGCGGCCGGCGGCCGTGATCGTCTCGCGCCCTCGCCATCCCGGAGCTCCATGCCTCACGACCGCGACCCGCTCCCCGCCTTCCACGACGACCTCGCGGCGGCCTTCGCCGAGCTGTGGCGGCTGCTGGCGGACGGGGTGGTGCAGGGCCGCAGCGCCTTCCACGCCCCGAGCCTCGCCACGGTGGACGCGCAGGGGCGCCCCCGCATCCGCACGGTGGTGCTGCGCGCGGCCGACGCCGCCGCCGGCACCCTGCGCGTCCACTGCGACCGCCGCTCGGACAAGGCCGCCGAGGTCGCGGCGCATGCCGCCGTCGCGCTGCACGCCTACGACCGCGCGGCGAAGATCCAGCTCCGCATCGAAGGCCGCGCCGGCCTGCACGCCGACGATGCCCTGACCGATGCCGCCTGGGAGGGCTCCCGGGCGATGAGCCGGGTCTGTTACGGCATCGCCCCCGGCCCCGGCACCGGGCTCGATTCCGGCGGCGCCTACACGGTGCCGGACGAGGCGGCGGCGCTCACCATCGGCCGCCCTAACTTCTCCGCCGTGGTGATCCAGGCCGAGGCCCTCGACTTCCTCTACCTCGACCGCCGCGGCCACCGCCGCGCCGGCTGGCGGCGGGAAGGCGCGGGCTGGATCGGAGGGTGGCGCGTGCCGTGACGCCGCCTCAGCCCACCGCCCGCAGCCGCGAGAACCCAGCGTCGAGGTCGGCCTTCAGATCCTCCACGTCCTCCAGCCCGATGTGGAAGCGCAAGCCCGGCCCGCCGGGCGCCCAGGTGGTGGCGGTGCGGTAGGGGCGGCAGTCGAAGGGGATGACGAGGCTCTCGAAGCCGCCCCAGGAGAATCCCATCCCGAACAGTTCGAGGCCGTCGAGCATCGCGGCCAGCGCCGCCTCCGACACCGGCTTCAGGATGACGCCGAACAGGCCCGACGCCCCGGAGAAGTCGCGGCGCCAGATCGCGTGGCCGGGATCGTCGGGCAGGCCTGGATGGAGCACGCGCAGCACCTCGGGGCGCGCTTGCAGCCAATGCGCCATCTCGAGGCCGGCGCGGCCGTGCTCGCGCAGGCGCAAGGCCATCGTGCGCAGGCCGCGCAGCGCCAGGAACATGTCCTCGGGGCCGGCGCAGGGGGCGATGTGATCGAAGGTGCGCCGCACCGCCGGGAAGTGCGTCGCGTTGGCCGAGGTGAGGCCGAGGAGCAGGTCGGAGCCGCCGCTGAGGTACTTGGTCCCGGCCTCGACGGCGATGTCGACGCCGCGTTCGTGCGGCGGGAACAGCAGCGGCGTCGCCCAGGTGTTGTCCATGATCACCGTGCCGCCGCGCGCGTGCACGGCCGCGCTGATCGCCGGCACGTCCTGCATTTCGAAGCTCTGCGAGCCCGGCGCCTCGACCAGCACCGCCTTCGTGTTGGCGCGCATCAGCCCGGCGATGCCGGCGCCGACGAGCGGATCGTAGTAGGTGGTCTCGACCCCGAAGCGGGCGAGCACGCCGTTGCAGAAGTTGCGGGTCGGGCGGTAGGCGGAATCCGTCACCAGCAGGTGGTCGCCGGCCGAGACCGAGGCCATCAGGGCGATGGAGAGCGCGCACAGGCCCGACGGGGTGACGACGGTACCGGCGGCACCCGCGACCGCGCTCCAGGCGTCGGTGAGTGCGTCCATCGTCGGCGTGGCGCTGGTGCCGTAATTGTAGCGCCCGCGCCGGTGCACGATGTCGTCGTAGGTCGGGTACAGCACCGTCGAGCCGCGATAGATCGGCGTGTTGACGAAGCCGTGCTGGGCGGACGGATCGCGGCCGGCATGGACGAGGCGCGTCGCCGTGCCGAACCTGTCGGTGTTCCTGGACGGTGGCTTGGACATGGGCGCTCGGGTCTCGGTCGGGTCTCGGAGACCGAAGCCCGGCCGGGCGGCGCCGGTCAAGGACCCGCGCCGGCCGATCGGCTCCGCCGCGCCGGGAATCAGCCGGCGTCGGTGGCGGCGGCCTCCTCGTAGGCCTGCATCCAGGCGGCGCGGTCCTCGGAGCCTTCCGGGTAGGGGCAGTCGCTCGCCGGCTTGCCGTAGTGGCGGGCGTTGCGGCCCTGGATGAACGGGCTGTCGCTGGCGGTCGCTTGAGCGTTCGCTTCGGGCTTCATGGGGTCTCCTGTCGGGTGTCCCTTCGTTAACGGGCTTGGCCCATCTTCGGCTCCGTCGTCTTTCGCGTTGCCGGGGCCCGTCGCTTGCGTATCCTGCGTCTCCTCGCCGCCGGCGCCACCGCGGCCGCCTCGATCCTGGCGATCGGCTTCGTCAGCGCCGACCGCCTCGCCCATACGGTGCCGGCCCCGGTTACCCGCGCCGCGCCGTCCGAGCCGTCCACCACCGGGTCGATCCCGGTCGAGCCCAAGCCCGTCGCCGCGCTCAAGCCGGGGCCCGCCAAGATCCCGAACGGGTTCGACACCGAGCGCCTGAACGCGCTGATGCGCGGCGACCCGATCCTGCGCTCGAAGCGATGACCCGGCGCCCGCCGCGGATGGCTGGCCTGCGCCGGCCGGCCTGACGGCGCGGACCGCCCCGGGGTATGGGATCGGCGCGCCCCGCATCCGAGGCCGGATGCCGGGGGTCGCGATCGGGACGGACACCTTGGGCCTCGTCTACGCGCTCGGCGCCTACCTGAGCTGGGGCCTCGTCGTCCCGGTGCATTTCCGGCTGCTCTCAGGCTTCTCCCCGAGCCACATCCTCGCCGTGCGCATCCTGTGGTCGTGCCTGTTCGCGATCCTGCTCGTGCTGGCGTGGCGGCGGCGGGTGCGCAGCCCGTTCCCGCTGCGGCCGCGGCACGGGCTCCTCGTCGTGTCGGCCGGGCTGATCGGCGTGAACTGGCTCCTGTACCTTCAGGCGGTCAACGGCGGCCACCTGCTCGACGCGAGCCTCGGCTACTACATCAACCCGCTGGTCAGCGTGGCGCTCGGCGCCGCGGTGCTGGGCGAGCGCCTCCGGCCGCTCCAGCTCGGTGCCGTGGCGATCGCCGCCGCGGGGGTGGCGCTGGCCGTCGCCTGGGCCGGCGCGTTGCCCGTGGTCGCGTTCGAACTCGCCGTCAGCTTCGCGCTCTACGGCCTGGTACGGAAGGTGGTCGGCATCGATCCCGCGGTGGGGTTCCTCGCCGAGACGCTGATCCTGACGCCGGCCGCGCTCGTCTGGGTGCTGCTCGCGCCGGAGTCCGCCCTGCCGTCCGACCCGAGGGACTTCATCCTCCTGGCGCTCACCGGCGTGACCACGGCCCTGCCGCTGATCTGGTTCGCGGCCGCGGCCGAGCGCCTGCGGCTCGCGACGCTCGGGCTGCTGCAGTACCTCGCGCCGACCTGCCTGCTCGGCTTGAGCGTGTTCGCCTACGGCGAGCACGTGGCGCCGCATGCGATCGCGATGTTCGGGCTGATCTGGCTGGCGCTCGCCCTCTACGCCTTCGACCTGCTGCGCGCCGGGCGAAGCCTCCGGGCCGACCCGGCGCCCGGCCGAACCACGGCACCCGGACCGGGGATGCGTGTATAACGCCCGCGCCCCGGCCCGGCATCGACGCGGGACGGCAACCCGAGCGTCCGATGAGCGATCCCGCGACCGTCACGCAGGCCGATTACGAGAACCTCGCGCAGGCGCTGCCGCAGCTCGCCTGGATCGCGACCGCGGCGGGCGACATCGTCTGGTACAACAGCCGCTGGTACGCCTACACCGGCACCACCATCGCGACGATGCGCGGCTGGGGCTGGCGCGACGTCCACCATCCCGACCACGTCGAGGCCGTGACGGCGCGCTACCGCACGGCGATCGAGGCCGGCGCACCGTGGGAGGACACCTTCCCGCTCCGCGGCGCGGACGGCACCTTCCGCTGGTTCCTGTCCCAGGCGATGCCGCACCGCGACGCCGCGGGCCGCATCCTGCGCTGGTACGGCACCAACACCGACATCACCCAGCGTCAGGCCGCGGAGGCCGGGCTGCTCCGTTCGGAGGAGCGGTTCCGCGCCCTGGTGGACGCGTCGGCGGCCGTGATCTGGAGCACCAGCGCGGCGGGCGAATTCCTGCCGCCGCAGCCGCGCTGGAGCGCCTATACCGGACAGACCGCGGACGCCTACCGGGGCTCAGGCTGGATCGAGGCGGTCCATCCCGACGACCGGGCGCGGGCCGCCGAGGTCTGGGCGCGCTCCATCGCGGCGCGTGAGCCCTACGCGGTCGAGTACCGTCTGCGCCGCCACGACGGGCAATGGCGCGACATGGAGGTGCGCGGCGTCCCGGTCCTCGACGCCGACGGCCGCTTGCGCGAGTGGGTCGGCGCCAACGCCGACATCACCGAGCGCAAATGCGCCGAGGTCGAGGCCGAGCGCGCGCGCAGGGCCGCGGAAGCGGCGAATCTCGCGAAAAGCCAGTTCATCGCCAACATGAGCCACGAGCTGCGTACGCCGCTCTCGGCGGTGATCGGCTATTCGGAGATGCTGGCTGAGGAGCTGGAGGATATCGGCCAGGCCGCCCTGCTGCCGGACCTGCGCAAGATCGAGACGGCGGCCCGCCACCTGCTCTCGCTGATCAACGACGTGCTCGACATCTCGAAGATCGAGGCCGGCCGCATGACCGCCTCGGCCGAGCCCTTCACCGTCGCCGACCTGATCTCGGACGTGTGCGACGCCACGGGATCGCTGGTCGAGAAGAAGGGCAACCGCTTCGTCCTCGACGCGGAGGGCGACCTCGGGGCGATGCACCAGGACCAGACCAAGATCCGCCAGTGCCTGCTCAACCTGATCGGCAACGCGGCGAAGTTCTCGGAGAACGGCACGATCACGCTCGCCGTGCGCCGGGACCGGGAGGCTGAGGCCGACTGGCTGTCGTTCTCGGTCGCCGATACCGGGATCGGGCTCACCGAAGCGCAGATCGCCCGGCTGTTCGAGCGGTTCGCGCAAGGCGACGAATCGACCACGCGGCAGTTCGGCGGCACCGGCCTGGGCCTGGCCATCACCCGCGCCTTCTGCCGCACCATGGGCGGCGACATCGGCGTGACGAGCGTGCCGGGCCAGGGCTCCACCTTCACGCTGCGCCTGCCGGCGGTGCTCGCGCTCGCGGACGAGGCGGCGGTGGCGGCCGAGCTCGCCCTGCCGGCGCCGGTCCAAGGGCACGAGGCGCACGCGCACGCGGAGCACGACGTGGTGCTGCTCGTCGACGACGACCCGGCCGCCCGCGAACTGCTCCAGCGGTTCCTGGAGCGCGAGGGGTTCCGCGTGCGCACCGCCGGCGACGGGCGGGCCGGGCTGGCGCTGGCCCGCGCGCTGAAGCCCCGCGCGATCCTGCTCGACGTCGAGATGCCGCGGATGGACGGCTGGGCGGTGCTGCACGCGGTGCGCAACGACCCGGAGCTTGCCGGCATCCCGGTGATCATGACCTCGGTGATGGCCGAGCAGGGCCTCGGCCAGGCGCTCGGCGCCACCGACTACTTCGTCAAGCCGATCGACTGGAACCGGCTCAAGGGCCTGATGGACCGCTACCGGCCGGACGGCGTCGAGGCCCGAATTCTCGTCGTCGACGACGACCCGGACGCCCGCGAGCGCCTGCGCCGGACGCTCACCCGCGACGGCTGGCGCGTCGACGAGGCCGAGAACGGCCGCGCCGCCCTGGAGCGGTTCGAGGCTGTGCGCCCCAACCTGATCCTCCTCGACCTGATGATGCCGGAGATGGACGGCTTCGGCTTCCTGCGGGCGCTGCGGGCCCGCGCCGACGGCGACGTGCCGGTGGTGGTGCTCACCGCCAAGGAGATCACCGACGCCGAGCGGGTGAGCCTCCGCGCCCAGGCCGATCGGGTGATCGAGAAGGGCAGCCTGAGCCTCGCCGAGATCGGCCGGCAACTCCGCGTCCTCTACGCCCGCGAGGTCTCCGCCCCGGTGCCGCAGGCCATGCAGGGGCTGCTCGACGCGCTCGCCGCCCGGGAGGGGTGACCCCCGGCGATGTCCCGGACGGGTAGAGCGAGCGCGGAACCCGATCCGGGGCCCGGCCGGCGCGGACGCGGAGCAACGTCTTCTTCGGCCGCGCCCATGGAGGCGGGCATATGCGAGGCGCCTGCCCGGAGAGGCCGGGTGCCGACGCGGCGTGCGACACCGATGGCCCGACGGAGGCGGAACCATTCCGCGGCGCATGCCCTTCCCTTGCCGGCATCCGTCCGTCGAGGCGGGGCCGCGGGAGAGGCCCATGAACCCGATCGTCGTCGTCGCCCTGATCTGCGCCTCGTCGGTGCCGGCCCCCGATTGCAGCCGGGAGACCGCCCTCGACGTGGTTACCGGGCCCGCCCACACTCTTCAGGAGTGCCTGATCCAGGGCCCCGTGCTCGCGGCGAATGCCGGGCTCGGCGGCTCCAGGGACAGCTACGTGAAGACCCGCTGTGAGCCGCGGCGCTAGGGATCTCAGCCCGATGAGCGACGACGTCGAGCCCGGGCGGGCGGTGATGATCCGCCTGCGCGCTCGCCTTGCGGTGGTGGAGCGGGCGGCGTGGTTCGGCCTGGTGCACGCGATGCGCACCCGGCCCGCCGAGACCGAGGCTTATATCGCCGCCGAGCGCGCCAAGTGCGCGGCGGGGTTCGCCGGCCCGAAATGGGCGCGCGACCTCACGGACGCGGAGCGCGCGATGCTCGGCGCGGAGGTCGATGCCGGCCTCGCGCAACTGCTGCAGGATGCCCGCGACGAGGCGTGACCCGCGGCGGCGCCCTCAGCCGCGCGCCTTCGCATCCGGAAACCGGTCGCGCCACGCGGGTGGGAGACCGGTCGGCCCGGAACCGGGCGTCGCGGCGGCGATCCCGGCAAGACCCGTTGCCGAGAACACCCCGATCGCCACGGCGCGGGCCAGAACCTGGGCCGCCGCATCGCCGAGCCGCGCGAGATCGGCGAGCGGATCGGCGAGCGGCACCGCGCCGGTGGCGACGGAGAACACCACGTCGCCGTCGAGCGGGGTGTGGACCGGCTGGATCGCGCGGGCGAGGCCGGCCTGCGCCGCGACCGCGAGGCGGCGGCACTGGGCCTTGGTCAGCGCCGCGTCGGTCGCCACCACCGCGAGCGTCGTCGCGGCGCCGGCCAAGCCGCGGTCGGGGAAGTCGAGGGCGCCGTCCGGCAGCGCGGCAGGCAGGCCGAGGCCGCCGAACTCCGCGCCGCGCTCGAACGGCGCCGCCCAGAAATGCGGGCCGTCGCCGATCGTGACCCGGCCGAAGGCGTTCACCGCCGCGAGCGCGCCCACCCGGAAGCCGGTGCCGGGCACGCGGCGCGATGCGGTGCCGATCCCGCCCTTGAGGTTGGCCGTCCGCGCACCCGTCCCGGCCCCGACCGAGCCGAGCGCCACGTCCGCGGCGGCCGCCGCGGCGGCGGAGAAGCCGAGTTCGCGATAGGGCGGGTAACGGCCCCAGTCCTTGTCGCCGCCGTTGAGCAGGTCGAACAGGATCGCGCCCGGCACGATCGGCACCCGCATCCCGCCGACGGGAAAGCCGCGGCCGGCCTCGGCGAGCCACGCCACCACGCCCGCGGCAGCGTCCAGCCCGAAGGCCGAGCCGCCCGACAGCACCACGGCGTCGATGCCCTCCACCGTGCGCTCGGGGTCGAGCAGGTCGGTTTCGCGGGTGCCCGGCCCGCCGCCGCGGACATCGACCGCGGCCACGAACGGCCGGTCGAACACCAGCGCGGTGACGCCGCTGGCGATCCGCGCATCCGCGGCGTGGCCGACGCGGATGCCGGCGATGTCGGTGATGGCGTTGCGCATGGCGGCCAGCATGCCACGATCGCGGGGCAGCCGCACCGCTTGAGCACGGGTCGGCGCGGGTGCAGGATTGCCGGCATGCCCGATCTCCTCATCCGCCCCGTCGTCCGTGCCGACCATGCGCAATGGCTCCCGCTCTGGGAGGGCTACAACCTGTTCTACGCGCGCGTCGGGCCGGCGGCGATCCCGCCCGAGGTGACGCAGACGACCTGGAACCGGTTCCTCGACACAGACGAGCCGGTCCACGCGCTGGTGGCCGAGCGCGACGGCACCCTGGTCGGCCTGACGCACTACCTCTATCACCGCAGCACCTGGGCCTACGCCCCGTCCTGCTACCTGGAGGACCTGTTCACGGCCCCGGCCGCACGCGGGCAGGGGGTCGGCCGGGCGCTGATCGAGGGCGTCTGCGCGCAGGCGCGGCGCGCCGGCTCGCCCCGGGTCTACTGGCAGACGCACGAGACCAACGCGACCGCGATGCGGCTGTACGATCAGGTCGGCGAGCGGTCGGGCTTCGTCGTCTACCGCAAGCCGCTCTGAGCGATCCCGAGCCGGTCGGGACGCTCCGCCCGGGCACCTTGCGACCCCCGCCCCTGCGACCCCGATCCTGTGGACGCGCGCCCGCCCCGCCGCATCGCGGGAACACCGTCCGTGCTAGGCAGCGCCTCGGGATGTCCCGTGGCGTGCGACCGGAGCGGCGATGGCGTTTGGCATCGAGATGGGGCTCGGGCTCGACGGGCAGGGCGCCGGCCAGCCGGCCCGCCTCGACCTTGAGGAACTGCTCGCGACCCGCCTCCTGGTCCAGGGCAATTCGGGATCGGGCAAGTCGCACCTGCTGCGCCGCCTGCTGGAGCAGAGCGCCGGCCACGTGCAGCAGGTGGTGATCGATCCCGAAGGCGACTTCGTCACGCTCGCCGAGGCGCACGGCCACCTCGTCGTCGACGGAGGCCACGCCGCGGGCGACCTCCAGGCGATCGCGACCCGCGTGCGGGCGCACCGGGTCTCGGTGGTGCTCGACCTCGAGAGCCTCGACATGGAGGCGCAGATGCGGGCGGCCGCCGCCTTCCTCGGCGGGCTGTTCGAGGCCGAGCGGACGCATTGGTACCCCTGCCTCGTGGTGGTCGACGAGGCGCAGATCTTCGCTCCCGCCGCGGCCGGCGACGTGTCGGACGAGGCGCGCAAGATCGCGCTCGGCGCGATGACCGACCTGATGTGCCGCGGGCGCAAGCGCGGCTTGGCCGGCATCATCGCGACGCAGCGGCTGGCCAAGCTCGCCAAGAACGTCGCGGCCGAGGCCACGAACTTCCTGATGGGCCGCACCTTCCTCGACATCGACATGGCGCGGGCCGCCGACCTGCTGGGCCTCGACCGCCGCGGGGCCGAGCGGTTCCGCGATCTGGCGCGCGGCGAGTTCGTGGCGCTCGGCCCCGCCCTGAGCCGGCGGCCGCTGGCCCTGCGGATCGGGCCGGTGACGACCGGCTCGCGCGCCGCCGCGCCGACGCTGATCCCGCTGCCGCAGGCGGCCGACGCGGATCTGCGTGCCAGAATCCTGGCACCGGCCGAGGAGGGGTTCGTCTATCCGGCCCGCGCGCCCCGGCCCGCGGGGACGCCCCGCGTCAGCCCCGCCGACCTGATGCGGGAATTGGCCGCCCACCGGCCGGAGCCGGCGGCGCCCGCGCCCGCCCTCGACGAGGCCGGGAACCGGGACGGCTGCGCGGCGATCCTGCGCGGCCTCGTGGCCGAGCCCGAGGCCGGGCACCGGTCGGTCGCCGTGGTCTACCAGGACTTCCTGGTCCGCTGCCGGATGCGCGGGCTCGACGGCGAGCGCGTCGGCCTGCCGGCGTTCCGCCGCGCGCTGAGCGTGGCGCGGGCCGGGATCGATGCAGGCCCTGCGGGCACGGGAGGCGACGCCCGCTGGACGGAAGCCGAGGACGCCGCCGCCGGCATGCCGGAGGAGGTGCAGGGCCTGTTCCTGCTGCTCGCCCGCGCCGCGCTCGGCGGAGAGCCCTGTCCCGGCGACGCGGCACTCGCCCGCGCGATCGGCAGCCGCTCGCCCGGGCGCGCCCGGCGGCTGCTCGGCTACATGGAGGGCCGCAACGCCATCGTCTGCCGCACGGACTTTTCCAAGAACCGCATCGTTGCGCTGCCGGCGCTCGGCTGCGAGACCGCGCCGGGCGACCCGAAGGCGGAGGCCGCCGCGCCTGCGCGGCCGAACCCCGCGCCGGGGAGCGCCGGCTGGGGTCTGTTCGCCGCCGAGTGAGGCTTTGGGGGGAGGAACCGCGGTGCTTCCCTTCCCCTTCCGCAGGCTGCCGGGGACTCGCGCATCGCGTTCGCGTGCTTCGCGGGTCTTCCCTCTCGCCTCTGCGGGAAAGGGAAGACCCGCGAAGCGGGTCGGGAGAGGGAGGGCGTGGTGGCCAACCCTGCGAGAGATGTGAATTTGGTAGCCCGGCGGGAGAGGGCTTCGGCGGCTCACCCCGCTGCGCTCAGCCGCATCAGTTCCGCGATCAGCAGTGCAGCCGAATCCGCGACGCTGCGTCCGTCGGTCGCGAGCGTCAGGTCGGGGGCAAGCGGCGCCTCGTAGGGCGCGGAGATGCCGGTGAAGTCGGGGATCGTGCCGGCGCGCGCCCGGTCGTAGAGGCCTTTGGGGTCGCGGGCCTCGCAGAGTTCGAGCGAGGTGTCGATGAACACCTCCAGGAACGGGATGTCCCCGGCGATCCGGCGTGCCGCCGCGCGCTCCTCGCGGAACGGCGAGATCAGCGAGACGATCACGACGAGACCGGCCTCGGCCATCAGTCGCGCAGTCTCGGCGGAGCGGCGGATGTTCTCGGCGCGGTCGGCGGGGCTGAAGCCGAGGTCGCGGTTGAGGCCGTGGCGCAGGTTGTCGCCGTCGAGCACCATCCCGTGCCGGCCCGCCCCGGTCAGCGATCGATCGACGGCATTGGCGATGCTGGACTTGCCGGCCCCCGACAGGCCGGTGAACCACGCGATCACCGGCCGCTGGTTCAGGCTGCGCCAGCGCGTCTCGCGCGGCTGGAGCACCTGCCAGGTCAGGTTTTCGGAACGGCGCGGGCTGTGTGGCAACGACACGGTCCTTCCAGGGGCCTCTTCCGCGTCCTCCCACCCGACACGGTATCCCGCGTCGGCTTCGTAGCGGCAACCGCCTCCGGGCGGAACCGCGCGATCACGCTCGCGTGAGCGAGCCTTCCGGAACGGGCGAGATCTGCGGGACCGCCCGCGGGCGGCCGTCGTCGTCGATCGCGACGAAGGTGAAAGTCGCCGACGTCACCTTCTCGCGCACCTGCGTGCGGAAGCGCCGGGCCCAGGCCTCGACCTCGATCTTCATCGAGGTGCGGCCGACGCGCCCGATCCGGGTATAGACGCAGAGCACGTCGCCGATGCGCACCGGGCGGATGAAGGTCATCGCGTCGAGCGCCACGGTGACGACCCGGCCCGCGGCCCGATCGACCCCGGCGATGCCGCCGGCCTGATCCATCTGCGACAGCACCCAGCCGCCGAAGATGTCGCCGTTGGCGTTGGTGTCGGCCGGCATCGCGATGG
>NZ_CAXTHR010000066.1:0-22792 GCF_964244095.1 uncultured Methylobacterium sp.
GGCAAGCGCCACGGGATGATCAAGCGGACGACGAAGCAGATCCGCAACCTGCGCGGCACCACCGCCCTGTTCGAGGGCGATGCCGCCAACGTGAAGAAGTACTTCCTGCCCAACCAGCGGTAGGACTTCTGCCAGCCTGCTTTGTAGAAATCCAGGAGCGATCCCATGGCCCGCGTCAAGCGCGGCGTGACCAGTCACGCGAAGCACAAGAAAGTCCTCAAGGCCGCCCGCGGCTATTACGGCCGGCGCAAGAACACCATCCGCATCGCCAAGCAGGCGGTCGAGAAGGGCATGCAGTATGCCTACCGCGACCGCAAGAACAAGAAGCGCACCTTCCGCGCCCTCTGGATTCAGCGCCTGAACGCCGCGGTGCGCGAGCACGGCCTGACCTATTCCCGCTTCATCGACGGCCTGTCGAAGTCGGGCATCGTCGTCGACCGCAAGGCGCTGTCGGATCTGGCGATCCACGCGCCGGCGAGCTTCGCCGTCGTTGTCGAGAAGGCGAAGGCCGCGCTCCCGGCCAAGGCCGCCTGACCCGGACGCGGGACGTCCGCAACTCCGCCGAAGGCGCGTCGCTCCCGGAGCGCCGCGCCTTCTTCGTTTCGATGCGGTTCCGCTTGCGCGGTGTCGCGCAAAAGGCAAAAGCACGCCGCGTCCCGCGCAGCCGCTCCGACCCGTGATGGCGATGACCGATCTCGATGCCCTCGAACGCGATCTCCTGGCCCAGGTCGAAGGCGCCCCCGACGAGACCGCCCTCGAAGGGCTGCGCGTCGCCACCCTCGGCAAGAAAGGCAGCGTCTCGGAGCTGCTGAAGACCCTCGGCGCGATGACGCCGGACGCGCGCAAGACCTGGGGCCCGCGCATCAACGGCCTGCGCGACCGGCTCCAGGCGGCGCTGTCCCTGCGGCGCGAGGCCCTGGCGGAGGCGGCGCTGGCGGCACGCCTCGCGGCCGAGCGCATCGACGTGACGCTGCCGGTGCGCGAGGCGCCCGAGATACGCGGGCGCATCCACCCGATCAGCCAGGTCATCGACGAGATCACCGCGATCTTCTCCGAGATGGGCTTCGCGGTGGCCGAGGGCCCGGACATCGAGACGGACGAACTGAACTTCACCGCGCTCAACTTCCCGCCCGGGCACCCGGCGCGCGAGATGCACGACACCTTCTTCCTCGCCCCAGACCGGGACGGCAGGCGCAAGGTGCTGCGCACCCACACCTCGCCGGTCCAGGTCCGCACCATGCGCGCGCAGGCGCCACCGATCCGCGTCATCATCCCGGGGCGGACCTACCGGCACGATTCCGACCAGACCCATACCCCGATGTTCCATCAGGTCGAGGGGCTGGTGATCGACAAGGCCGCCAACCTCGGTAACCTGAAATGGGTGCTGGAGACGTTCTGCAAGGCGTTCTTCGAGGTGGACAGCGTGACGATGCGCTTCCGCCCGTCGTTCTTCCCCTTCACCGAGCCCTCGGCGGAGGTCGACATCCAGTGCTCGCGAAAGGACGGGGAGATCCGCTTCGGCGAAGGGCAGGACTGGCTGGAGATCCTCGGCTGCGGCATGGTCCACCCGAACGTGCTGCGCAACTGTGGGCTCGACCCGGACGAATTCCAAGGCTTCGCCTTCGGCGTCGGCATCGACCGCATCGCCATGCTCAAGTACGGCATGCCCGACCTGCGCCCGTTCTTCGAGGGGGACCTGCGCTGGATCGAGCATTACGGGTTCCGCCCGCTCGACGTGCCGAGCTTGGTCGGCGGGCTGACGGGATAGGGGCATCAGTTGGAGCGTTTTCCCTGATCTCCGAATTCCTCGTGTGGTCGCGTTTTCTTCACCTGAGCCGGCGTCCACTTCACTGGAAATGCTCCAAGGAGGGCGAAGCAATGCTAAACGAGGCTCAGATCAAGCGCATTGCGAACGAAGTTCTGGCAAAGACCCTCGGGAACGCCGGATATGATCGAAGTGAGATCGATGCGCGGCCCGATTACGACGACGAAGATGCGCTGTACGTCACGGTGGTGTTCAAGAACGGCGCTCCCGCGACAAGCGGAAAAGACTCCGCGGGAGCGATGGAGGCGCTTGTCGACGAGCTTCGGGCCCGTGGTGAAATGCGCTTTCCCCACCTGATATTCGATTATCCCGACGACGATCGTCCCTATGAGACCGAGATGCGCGGAACGGAGACGTGAGACGGCTTCCCGATGCGCTGGTCTACGTTGCTCTCGAAGTCGCTCACGGACTTGCGCATCTTGAAGGGCGACCATTGCTGCGCCAAGCTGCCTTTCGGCGTGCGGTAAGTGGTGCCTATTACGCCGTTTTTCACGCGCTCTGCGCCGTGTGCGCCGACGAGATGGTTGGTTGGTCAAAAACGGGAACGCACGATCCGATCTATCGGACCGTCGATCACAGGACAGCTCGCAACCGGCTCTTGAGTCCTCGAGCCGCGGCGATCAAAATGGATCTCAAGAGGGTCGGACTGCTGTTCGCTCATCTCCAAGATCAACGACACGCCGCGGATTACAGCCCGCCAAGCCCGCTTTTCAGTCAGCGTCAAGTCGATTCATTGATTGATCAGGCCCGCGAAGCGATTGCGTTGATCGAAGCCCTTTCCCAGAAGGACGAGCGTCTTCGTCTCGCGATCCTCCTCATCGCGCATGATCGTGCGCTCTAGAGCATTTTCCAGCGAGGTGGATACCGGCTCGTGTGAAGAAAATGCGACCACACAGAGACTTAGAGCATTTTCCGTGATTCAGGAATCATGGAAAATGCTCTAGAGCGCAATCCGATGAAGTGGACGCTGGTTCGTCGTAAGCGTGCGCCTGAAATCAAAAGCTTAGAGCCGCTCCCGATCCAATCTGATCGGGAGCGGCTCTAAAACCGACGAAGGTCGATGTCCCTGATGAAATTCACCCTCTCCTGGCTCAAGGACCACCTCGACACCGAGGCGTCGCTGGACGTGATCGCCGAGACGCTCACCCGCATCGGACTCGAGGTCGAAGCCATCTCGGACAAGGCCGCCGCGCTGAAGTCCTACGTCGTCGCGAAGGTGCTCAGTGCGGAGCCGCATCCGAACGCCGACCGGCTGCGGGTCTGTTCGGTCGATGCCGGCGACGGGCGACCGGTGCAGGTGGTCTGCGGCGCGCCGAACGCGCGGGCCGGCATGCGCTCGGTGTTCGCGCCGCCGGGCACCTACGTGCCGGGCAAGGACATCACCCTGTCGGTCGGCACGATCCGCGGGGTGGAAAGCCGCGGCATGCTGTGCTCCGGGGCGGAACTGGGCCTGGGCGACGACCACGACGGCATCCTCGACTTGGCCCACGACGCGCCCGTCGGAACGCCCTACGCCCTCTATGCCGGGCTCGACGACCCGGTCGTCGCGATCAACCTCACCCCGAACCGCCCCGACTGCGCCTCGGTCCACGGCATCGCCCGCGATCTCGCCGCGACCGGGATCGGCGCGCTCAGGCATGCCAGCCCGCCGCGCATCCGCGGCGAGGGCCCCTGCCCGTCCGTGGCGCTGGACTTCGCCGCCGGCGCCCGGGATCTGGCCCCGCATTTCGCTCTCCGGCTCGTGCGGGGCGTGCGGAACGGGCCCTCGCCCGCGTGGATGCAGGCGCGGCTGCGCGCGATCGGCCTGCGCCCGATCAACGCGCTCGTCGACATCACCAACTACATGACCTTCGACCGCGGCCGGCCGCTGCACGTCTTCGACGCCGCCAAGGTGTCGGGCAGCCTCACCGTGCGGCTGGCCCGAGACGGCGAGAGCCTGAAGGGCCTCGACGGACGCACCCACGCGCTCGGGGCCGAGATGGTGGTGATCGCCGACGGGAACGGCGTCGCGTCGGTCGCCGGCATCATCGGCGGCGAGGCGTCGGGGTGCGACGCCGGCACCACCGACGTGCTGATCGAATCGGCCCTGTGGAACCCGGCCAACATCGCCCAGACCGGGCGCAGGCTCGGCGTGATCACCGATGCGCGCTACCGTTTCGAGCGCGGCGTCGATCCGGCCTCGACGCTGCCCGGCCTCGACCGCGCGACGCAGCTCGTGCTCGACCTCTGCGGCGGCACCCCGAGCGAGGCGACGATCGCTGGCGAGATGCCGGAATCCGAGCGCGTCATCGACTTCCCCTGGACCGAGGTGCGGCGGCTTGCCGGCCTCGAACTCTCGCGCGTCGAGATGAAGGTGACGCTGGAGACGCTGGGCTTCCACGTCGCCGGCTCGGGCGACCGGGTGAAGGTGCTGGCGCCGTCCTGGCGGCCGGACATCGAGGGCAAGGCCGACCTCGTCGAGGAGATCATCCGCATCGCCGGCCTCGACCGGATCGAGCCGAAGCCCCTGCCGCCGGTGCTCGGGGCGGGCCGGCCGGCCCTCACCGTGATCCAGAAGCGCACCCGCCGCGCCAAGCGCGCGCTGGCGAGCCGCGGCCTGATGGAGGCCGTGACGTGGTCGTTCATCCCGCACGCCGACGCGGTGCTGTTCGGCGGCGGCGGCGCCGATCTCGTGCTCGCCAACCCGATCGCGTCGGACCTCTCCGACATGCGCCCGAGCCTGGTGCCGGGCCTGCTGCGGGCGGCCCAGCGCAACGCCGACCGCGGCTGTCCCGACGCCGCCCTGTTCGAGGTCGGGCAGTGCTTCCTGAGCGACGAGCCCGAGGGCCAGAGCATCCGCGCCGCGGCGGTGCGGCGGGCGACCGCGAACCGCGCAGGCGGAGGCCGCCACTGGGACGGGGCGGCCGCGACGGTGGACGCCTTCGAGGCCAAGGCCGACGCGCTGGCGCTGCTGGCCGGCCTCGGCGTGCCGACCGGCGGCCTCCAAGTGGTGGCCGGCGGCCCCGGCTGGCTGCATCCGGGCCGCTCGGGCACGCTCCGGTTCGGACCGAAGACCGTGATCGGGCATTTCGGCGAGGTCCATCCTCGGGTGATGAAGGCGCTCGACCTCAAGGGCGCGCTCGTCGCCTTCGAGATCGTGCTCGATGCCGTCCCGCTCCCGAAGCACAAGCCGACCAAGACCAAGGGCGTCGTGGCGCTCTCCGACTTCCAGCCGGTATCGCGCGACTTCGCCTTCGTCGTCGGCCGCGACGTCGCCGCGGGCGACATCGTCAAGGCGGCCTCGGGCGCCGAACGCAAGCTCGTCGCGGGGATCGACGTGTTCGACGTCTACGAGGGCGCCGGCATCCCGGAGGGCTCGAAGTCCGTGGCGATCGCCGTGCGGCTGCAGCCCTTGGACCGGACGCTCACCGATGCGGAGATCGATGCGGTCGGAGCGCGGATCGTGGCCGAGGTCGCCCGCAAGACCGGCGCGACGCTGCGCGCCTGACCGCGTCGGGGCCGGGTAGGACACGAGGGAGACCGAGCATGACCGACGACGCGAGCCTGATCCGCGCGCTCTCCGAGGCGGATCACCTGCCGGAGAAGGCCCTGCGTCAGGCCCTGGCCCGGCCGGCCTCGGTCGCCGACGGGACCCTGCGCCTGCTGTCGTCCGCCGCCGACGGCGTCGCGCTGGAGCCGGGCGAGCAGAACCTGATGTTCTGGGGTCTGCACGTGCTGGCCCATGCCCGCCACGCCCGCGCGCTGGCACCCCTGCTGCGCCTGCTGCGCCAGGACGGCGACACCCTCGACCTGCTGCTCGGAGACGCCGTCACCTCCACCCTGTCGCGGGTGATGGCCAGCCTGTTCGACGGGCAGACCGACGCCCTGTTCGCGCTGATCCTCGACAGCACGATCGACGACGCCGTCCGCCATTCCCTGTTCGCGGCCTGCGTGTTCCTGACCCTCGAAGGGCGCATCGAGCGCGACGCGGTCCGCGCCCTGCTGATCCGGTTCGACGACGCGCACGCGGCCGTCGAGGGCGACATGGCCTGGATCGGCTGGGAGGAGACGATCGCCTATCTCGGGCTTCGCGATCTCGTGCCCCGTGCCGAGGTGGCGCGCCGCGACAGGCGCATCACCGACGAGTTCAGCGACGCGGCGTGGTTCAAGGACACGCTGCGCGAGGCCGAGCGCAAGCCCGACGACCGCGCGCGCCTCGACCACTGGCACCACGGCTATCTCGACGATCCGGTCGCCCAGCTCGCCTGGACCAAGGAAGGCGCCGGCATGCCCCAGCGCAACCCGCTGAAGGATGTCGGCCGCAACGATCCCTGCCCCTGCGGCAGCGGGAAGAAGTTCAAGAAGTGCTGCCTCGGCAAGGAGGCCAAGCCCGACATGGGCGAGATCCTCAGCGTCCTGGACAAGATCCGGTCCCGTTGAGCGGGTTCGCCTCGTCCCAGGCGTAGCCCAAGGTCTCGAAGCGCATCGCGCGGGCGTCGACCATGAGCAGCCGCCCGACCAGCGGCTCGCCGAAGCCCGCGACCGCGCGGATCACCTCCATCGCCATCAGCGAGCCCATCACGCCGGCGAGCGCCCCGAGCACCCCGGCCTCGGCGCAGGGCGGCACGGTGCCGGGCGGCGGCGGGCTCGGGAACAGGCAGCGATAGGTCGGGTTCGGGCGCCCGTCGGCGCCGGTCTCGTGGGCGCGGATCGTGGTGAGCGTGCCGTCGAACCGGCCGAGCGCCGCCGTGACCAGGGGACGCCGCGCGCGGTAGCAGGCGTCGGACACGGCGTAGCGCGTCGCGAAGTTGTCGGAGCCGTCGGCGAGGATGTCGTATTGTGCGGCCAGCGCCTCGGCGGACGCCGCGTCGATCCGGAGCGGATGCGCCACCACCCGGACGTGCGGGTTGAGGCGCGCGACCGCCTCGGTGGCGCTCGCGACCTTGAGCCGGCCGAGATCGGGCGTGCCGTGGATCACCTGCCGCTGCAGGTTCGAGAGCGAGACCGTGTCGTCGTCGACGATGCCGATCGTGCCGATGCCGGCGGCGGCCAGGTACTGGATCAACGGCGCTCCGAGGCCGCCGGCGCCGACGACGAGCACCCGCGCCGCCTTGAGCCTGCCCTGCCCCGGGCCGCCGACCTCCGGCAGCACGAGATGCCGGGCGTAGCGTTCGATCTCTTCGGAGTTCAGAGGCATGACTGTAAGATAAGCGAGCGGTACCAGGGCAGGAGGGTCGGGTTCGCCCCGGCTCAGCCTTGACAACGCATCGCCGCCCTCTCCCCGCCAACGGAAGCTCCGCCAACGGTCTCGACTTCGTCATTCCGGGGCGCCGGAGGCGAACCCGGAATCCATAGCCGCCGTGGCGGCAATCTGAAGCACTGCCGGCGGCTATGGATTCCGGGTTCTGCTTCGCAGCCCCGGAATGACAGGGTTGGAGCGAACCATGTGGCTCCGCGGCGACGCGTGACCCGGCAAGCCGTCTGGGGCAGGTGCCGGGCTAGCGCGGCGCCAGGATCATGATCATCTGGCGGCCCTCCAGCATAGGCTCGCTCTCGACCTTGGCGATCTCGGCGGTCTCGGTCTTGACGCGCTCCAGCAGGCGCAGGCCAATGTCCTGGTGCGCCATCTCGCGCCCGCGGAAGCGCAAGGTCACCTTGACCTTGTCGCCCTCCTCGAAGAAGCGATGCACCGACTTCATCTTGGTGTCGTAATCGTGCTTGTCGATGCCGGGCCGCAGCTTGATCTCCTTGACCTCGACCGTCTTCTGGCGCTTGCGGGCCTCGTTCTGCTTCTTCTGTTCGTTGAAGCGGAAGCGGCCGTAATCGAGCAGCTTGCAGACGGGAGGGACAGAGTTCGGCGCGATCTCGACGAGGTCGAGCCCGGCCTCTTCGGCCAGCGCGAGAGCATCGAAGAAGGCGACGACGCCCCGGTTCTGGCCGGTGTCGTCGATGAGCTGCACTTCGCGGACGCCACGGATGTCCCGGTTGGCGCGCGGCCCGTCCTTCTGCGGGGCCGGCATGGCTCTCATGGGTCTACGAATGGCTGTGTTCTCCCGATGCAACGACGAAACGGCAGCCCATGGCACCCCAACCGTAGGGAACCGTGACCACCGTGCGCTCCGGCCAATCCCGGATGCCATACCTTGGCCGAACCGTGCGGCGTGTCAACACATGTCGCCGTCCCGGCGCGAAAGCAAGACCAGGCACGCGAGAGCAGCCTGTGGGGCGTCCGGCAAGGTCCGCGCGGCGGTCTTTCACGGGGACGCGGAGCGGCCGAGCAGCCGGGCGTAGATCGCGAGCGTGTCGCCCGTCATCCGCTCCAGCGAGAAATGCGCCTCGACATGCGCCCGCCCGCGGCGGGCGAGCGCGTCGCGGGCGCTGGCACCGAGGGAGAGGGCCTCATCGAGGGCGGCGGCGAGCGCCGGCGCGTCGCCCGCGGGCACCCGCCAGCCGGTGCGCTGGCCGGCCGCCACCTCGGGCGGGCTCAGCACCGTCTCCGGCACCGCACCGAGATCGGACACCACCACGGGCGTACCCAGCGCCTGCGCCTCCACCGCGGAGCGGCCGAAGGCCTCGGGCTCGACCGAAGGCACAGCGACGACCGAGGCTGCCCGGAACGCCGCCGGCATGTCGCTGCAATGCCCGACCCGGCGCACGATGCCGTCGAGCCCGCGGGCCGCGACGAGGGCATCGAGCTCGCGCTCGTAGGCCGCGCGCCCCTGCGGATCGCCCGCGAGCACCACGGCGAAGTCGGCGATGCCGCGCGCGCGCATCAGCGCCGCCGCCTCGATCAGGATGCGCTGGCCCTTCCAGGCCGTGAGCCGCGCCGCCAGCAGGATCACCCGCTCGTGCGGCGCCACGCCCCAGTTCCGGCGCAGGGCCTCGACGCGACCCGAGCCCACCGCGACCGTGGTGAAGGCGGACAGGTCGGTGCCGCGGTGGATCACCTGGACACGCTCGCCCGCCTGCTCGGCATGGAGGCTGCGGATCAGGTCGGCGGTGTAGTGCGAGTTGGCGATGACCACGTCGCCCCGCGCCATCACCGAGTTGTAGAGCACCTTGACGCCGGTCCGGCCGGAATAGCTGCCGTGATAGGTCGTCACGAACGGGATTCCGAGCCGGCGCGCCGCGCCGAGCGCCACCCAGGCCGGCGCGCGCGAGCGGGCATGGATGATCTGGACGCCCTCGCGCCGGCACAGGCGCGCAAGGCGGCCGACGTTCAGCGCCATCAGCGCCGGGTTCTTGGATGCCGCCGGGAACGGCAGGCAGATCCCGCCCTTGGCCTGCAACTCGGCGACCAGCCGCCCGCCCTCGGTGGCCACGAGCGCGCGCGCGCCGGCCGCCGCGAGGCCGGCCGCGATGTCGAGGGTGGTCCGTTCCGCCCCGCCGGCATCGAGTTCCGGGATGATCTGGAGCACGCAGGCGCCGGCGAGCGGCGCGGCGTCGCCCGGAAAGCCGGCCGCGGTACGAAGCGCGTCGTTCATCGGCGCGCTGCCGGAATGGCCTGCGCCGGGCATGGCCGCATCAGGGGGTTCATTGTCATAGGATCGCGGGTGCGCTTTACGGTCCGGTAAACGGGTGCTGAAGACGACACGGTCAGGTCGGGAACGCGCGAGCCGGGAGGACGGGATGCGGGATGGGACGGCGCTCGAATGCGTCATGGCCGGAACGGGCGCCGCCCGGCGCCGGATCGCGGTGCGCGTGCGCGACGGCGCCGGTCCGGCGATCGTCTGGCTCGGCGGCTTCCGCTCCGACATGGGCGCCACCAAGGCGATGGCGGTCGATGCCTGGGCCGCATCCGCCGGGCGCCGGTTCGTGCGGTTCGACTATTCCGGCCACGGGGCGTCGGAGGGCGACTTTTCCGCCTGCACGATCTCGACCTGGCTCGAGGACGCGCAGGCCGTACTCGCGGCCCATGCCGCGGACGCCCCGGTGCTGATCGGCTCCTCGATGGGCGGATGGATCGCCTGCCTCGCCGCCCGCGCCCTGGCCGGAAGCGGCGGCGGCGCGCCGACCCGGCTGGTGCTGATCGCGCCGGCGCTGGATTTCACCGAGGACCTGATGTGGGACCGTTTCCCGCCGGAGGTCCGGGCGAGGCTGGAGCAGGACGGGGTCTGGCATCGCCAGAGCGCCTACGCGCCGGAGCCCGACGCCATCACCATGGCTCTGATCGAGGACGGCCGGCGCAACAGGCTGCTCGCCGGCCCGCTCGATCTCGGCTGTCCGGTCCACATCCTCCAGGGGATGAAGGACCCGGACGTGCCGCACGCGCACGCCTTCCGCATCCTGGAAAGGTTGCCGGCGGCGGGAACGGTGCTGACGCTGATCGCCGACGGCGACCACCGCCTGTCGCGGCCGCAGGACATCGCGCGGCTGCTCTCGGCGGTGGCGGAGATGGCCGACCCGCTCAGTGCAGGCTGACCGGGTGGAGGTCGTGCGCGGCGGCGTTGGCGAGGATCACGTCGCGCGAGTCGGCGAGCAGGATCGGCGCGCCGCTCGCCGAGAGCAGGGCGAACAGGTCGAGGCCGGGGGTGAGTTCGGGGGCCTGCGGGAACAGGCGCATGACCTCGTCGGACCGGATCGGCCGGACATAGGCGATGTGGCCCTCGCCCAAGGCGGCGAGGTCGTCGGCCTCGAACTCCGCCGGGTCGAGGTCGGCGGCGGTGAGCGGGGATGCGTTCGGTTCGGTCATGTCGTGCCCTCCTTCCGAGGCAGAGCATTCGGCCCGGACGACCCCGTCCTGATCGAAGCGATCCGGCGATCGTGGGCCTTCATCGGATGTGGGGTGTCCGGCCGCCGGATCAATCGCGCTCGAGGATGGCGATACGGCGCACCACGCGCTCCGGCTCGGGCCGCGCGAGGTCGATCGACAGGAGCCCGTTCGACAGGTCGGCGCCGAGCACCTCCATCCCGTCGGCGAGCAGGAACGCCCGCTGGAACTGCCGCGCCGCGATGCCGCGGTGCAGGAACTGCCGCTCCTTGTCCTCGACCTGCCGGCCGCGCACGACGAGCTGGTTCTCCTCCAGCATCACGTCGAGCTGATCCCGGGTGAAGCCCGCCACCGCCAGGATGATCCGGAGCCGGTCCGGCTCCCGCTCGGTCCGGCTCAGGCGCTCGATGTTGTAGGGCGGATAGCCGTCGTTGGCGGCCTTCGAAACCCGGTCGAGGGCCTGCTCGATCTCGTCGAATCCGAGCAGGAACGGGTGTCCGAACGGGGATGGACGGGTCATCGGCGACAGGCTTCCTCGTGAGGCCCCTTGGCCGCGCGGCTGACGGGCCCCCCGGCGCGCGGAGCCCACCGCAAGCGGCGCTTCGTCCGGACTGCACGTGCGGCACGTCGAGATATGGACGACACCACCGGAGCCATCAAGGGAAGCGCACGCGGTCGCCGCGGTAGGACAACCGGGACGATCCGGCGCTCCGGACCGGGATCGTTCGGCAGTCCCGGCTGTCCGAGCCGTCGCGCGTCTTCGTAACAGTTTGGAACGGCTCTGATTTTCAGCGCGGCCCTTGATCCTCCGGCGCCATCTCGGATACTCCCGCCCGGCAGGCGCGGTGCGGTCCGGCCCGGGGGAAACCCATGGGGCGGCGCGGGTCGCGGATCTCCGCGGCGGCGATGCGGCGGTGCCGGAGACCCGGCGCGGTCGAGCCGCGCGGCGTATCGCGTGGTCCCCGCGATCGAGCGGCGAGCGCCGCCCGAACGAAACCCCGGGCGGCGGAGGATGGGACGACGTGTCGATGGCTGCACAGGTGCTCAGAGGCGGCGTTCCGCTGTACCGGCTCCGGATCGGGCGGCTCGCCCTCGACACGGCGGCCTGCCTCGCGCTGTCGCTCGTCTTCGTCGTGTCCCTGCTGGCCTCGGCCATGGCGCAGGACGGGCCGGCCTCGGACAAGGGCGCGCCGATCAAGCTCCAGCTCAACCGCATGGAGGCCGCGGGCGACGCCTGCCGGGCGACGATCGTCGTCGACAACGGCCGCGGGGCGGCGCTGCGATCCTACAAGGTCGACCTGTTCGCCTTCGACACCGACGGGATCGCGCAGAAGCGCGTCGCGGTGGAACTCGGGCCGATCCCGGCGCGCAAGACCACCGTCAAGATCTTCGACTTCCCCGGCATCGCCTGCGCGAAGGTCGGCCGGGTCCTGCTCAACGACGTGCTCGCCTGCGAGGGCGGCGAGGCCGGCCGCGAGACCTGCCTGGAACGCACCGAGACCGAGACCAAGGCGGGCGTGACCTTCGATCGTTGAGACCGCCCGCGTCCCGCCGGCGGGCGGGCGACCTGCGAAAACCGACCCGTCCGACGGCCCGCGCCCGTACCCGACACGTCCTTGAGGAACCCGAGATGGATGCGACATCCGCCCCGATCGACGCCGGCCACGACTTCTCGTTCGTCGGCCTGTTCCTTCAGGCCGATCCGATCGTCAAGGGCGTGATGATCCTGCTGGTGATGGCCTCGCTCGCCTGCTGGACGGTGGTGTTCGAGAAGGTCGTCCGGCTCGCCGCAGCCCGGCGGCAGGCCAGGGCCTTCGACGCGCTGGTGCGCTCGGGCGGAAGCCTGGAGACGGGGATGACCGGCATCGCCGGCCACGTGACCAGGGCGGCGCTCGACGCATGGCGCGACCAGGACCAGGGCGAGACCCGCGCCGAGCGGCGCGAGCGGATCGAGCGCGCCATGCGCGCCGCCCTGGCCCTGGAGGTCAAGCGCCTGCAGAACGGCCTCGCGCTGCTGGCGACCTCCGGCTCGACCGCACCGTTCGTCGGGCTGTTCGGCACGGTCTGGGGCATCATGAACGCGTTCGCGTCGATCGCGCGCAGCCAGGACACCTCGCTCGCCGTCGTCGCGCCGGGCATCGCCGAGGCGCTGTTTGCCACCGCCATCGGCCTCGTCGTCGCGATCCCGGCGGTGATGGCCTACAACAAGCTCGCCAACGACATCGGCCGGGTCCAGAGCACGTTCGTCTCGGGCATCGGCCTGCTCGGCAACCGCCTCGCCCGCGACCGCGGCGTCCAGCACCGCGCCGCCGCCGAGTAGCCGCGCCTCCGATCCGACGCCCGGCCCGTTCGGCGGAGCCCGGGCGCACCATTCCCGTTGCGGCCGCCCCGTGGGGCAGCGCCGCCGATCCCGGAGGACGCCGCATGGCGATGGGTTCGATCCGCGCGAGCGGTTCCGACGACGAGGACGGCTTCGACACGGCGCCGATGTCGGAGATCAACGTCACCCCGATGGTCGACGTGATGCTGGTGCTGCTCATCATCTTCATGGTCGCCGCGCCGCTGATGACCACCGGCGTATCGGTGCAGCTTCCGAAGACCGCGGCCGCCAAGGTCGCGCAGGCGAAGAAGCCCGTCGAGGTCACCATCGACAAGGACGGCAAGCCCTCGATCGCCAAGGAGGTCTTCACCGCCGAGACGCTGATGCCGCGCCTGCGCGCCATGGCCGCGGAGAACAAGGAGCAGGTGATGCTGGTGCGCGGCGACCGGGAGGTGCCCTACGGTAAGATCATGGAGGTGATGGGCCTCGTCGGCCAAGCCGGCTTCACGAAGGTCTCGCTGATCGCCCAGTCGCCCGGAGGCCCCGCCGCCGGGGCCGCCCCGCCGGCACCCGCCGCGGCTCCGTCCGGCGGCGCGGCGCGGTAAGTCATGGCCGCCATCGTCACGGCCGGGGAGCCGCAGGCGCGGGCTGCCGGCCTCGCCCCCGCGTTCCTCGTCGCCCTCGCGCTGCATCTCGCCGTGCTCGCCGGCCTCGCCGCGTTCAAGCTCACCCCGCCCGCACCGCCCGGCGAGCAGCAGGTCTCGATCGACCTCGCGCCGCTGATGACCGAGACGGACACGCAGGCGCCGAGCCAGCAGCAGGCGAGCGAGGCCGCGCCGCCCGAGACCAAGCCGGTCGAGGAGCCGGCCGAGGCCGAGCCGACCAAGCCGCCGCCGGAGGTGGCCGAGGTCGAGCCCGACGAGGCCGTCGTCGCGCCGCCGCCGCCGCAATCCGTGGCGGACGCGCCGCCGGACGCCGTCGTCGTCGAGCCGGAGAGCCAGGTGATCACCGCGCAGGCGGAGCAGGCGGAACCGCTGGCACCCCCGCCGCCCGCGCTCGCCCGGGCGCCCGAGCCCGTCAAGCCGGCCGAGCCGGAAAAGCCGAAGGTCGATCTCGCCAAGCTCAAGGCGGAGCGCGACGCGAAGATCCGGGCGGCCAAGCGCCGCGAGCAGGTCGAGGAGGCACGCCGCGAGGCCGCCGAGGAACGTCAGGAGGCGGTCCGCGAGGCCAAGGCCAAGGCCGCGCGGCAGGCCAAGGAGGCGCAGGCGCGCTCGGGCGCCGAGAGCCGCAGTTCGGCGTCGGCCTCTCGCCAGGACGCGGCCGGACGCGCGGCCGCCGGCAACGACCTGAGCGCCATGCGGCAATGGACCGGCGCGATCAGCTCGGCGATCCACGGCCGGATGAACCCGGGCGCCGCGAGCGGCACGGCCGGCGGCACGGCGATGGTGCGCTTCACCGTCCTGCGATCGGGCCAGGTGACCGGCGCCGGCCTCGCGCGCAGCAGCGGCGTCGGCCAGATCGACAGCGCGGCGCTGGGCGCGATCCGCGGAAGCCTGCCGCCGGCGCCCCCCGGCGTGACGCAGTCGAGCCTCTCGGTCACGATCCCGCTGAACTACCGTGTCCGCTGACCCCCGTGGCGACCGGCGGGGTTCGCGGACGTCCGATCGATCGATGCCCGGCGCGCCGCGCCGTCGCCGCACGGGAAAAGTCGTCGCGCCGCGCCGCGTACGAGGCCAGGGCATTCGCCTTCGCCGGTGGCGGCGTGCTACACACTTGGCCATTCCGCCTGCTGCGACGGGGTCGCGGCGGACCTGCGGAGACGACGCGAACCGGTCGCCTCCCTGGTCTCAGGGTGCGCCGGACCCGCCCATTCCGACGCGCCGCGCGCACCTTCCGGGTGGTCGCGCATCGTTGCGCCGGTCATGGGACGGGACGAAAGGGATGCGATGAGCGACGAGATCGATACGGGCACGGACACCGAGGACGAGGTTCGGACCCCGGAAGAGGAAGCCAAGCACAAGGCCGAGGAGCGGGCCGAACGGGCGGAGCGGGCCGAGCGCATGCAGCGCGAGGGGGCCCAGGCCATGGCCGAGCACCTGGCCTCGATCAAGTCCGTCGACGAGCGCACGATTCGTTTGCGGGCGCTGCGGCTGGCCAAGGAGGCCGCCGACGCGCAGGCCAAGGCCGCCGAGGTGAAGCCGAAGACCAAGGCCGCGGCGGCGAAGGCGGCCAAGGTCGCCGAGAAGGCCGCGGAGAAGGCCGCGAGCGAGAAGGCACCCCCTAAGAAGATCGCGGCGAAAGCCGCGACGAAGGCTTGAGAGGCAGCCATGGCCTTCGACCGCAACCGCCGCATCACCGATCCGCGACAGGCGGCCGAGGCCGCCTTCAAGGCCGCGACCACCGCCAAGCCTGCCCCGGCGCCCGCGCCCGAGCCGCGGGTGGCCCAGGCCGTCCCCGGCGCCCGCGAGTCGGTGACGCTCCGCCTCGACAGCGACGTGCTCGCCCACTTCCAGAAGGACGGTCCGGGCTGGCAGGACCGTATCAACGACGCGCTGAAGCGTCTGGCCGGCGCCTGACAGGGGGCCGAGGCCCAGTCTAGCCGGCGCCCCGTCGTATCCGGTTCACCGCACGGTCGAGCGCGCCGAGGAATTCGGAGCGGTCGCGGGCCGAGAACGGTCGCGGGCCGCCGGTGACCGCGCCGGCCTCGCGCAGGTCCTGCATCAGGTTGCGCGTCGCCAGCGCCAGGCCGACCGAGGCATCGGTGAACGGCTTGCCGTTCGGGCCGATCACCGTGGCGCCGGCCTTCACGCAGCGGCTCGCCAGCGGCACGTCGGCGGTGACGACGATGGCGCCGGGGCCCGCGCGCTCGGCGATCCAGTCGTCGGCCGCGTCCATGGCGTCGCTCACCACAACGCGCTCGATCCACGACTCGCGCGGGACGTTCAGGAAGCTGTTGGCGACGACGTAGACGTGCAGCCCGTAGCGCGCGGCGACCCGGTAGGTCTCGTCCTTGACCGGGCAGGCGTCGGCGTCGAGGTAGATCGCGGCCGGGGCGCTCACGACGCTCTCCGCGGCGACGGCGTCGAGGCGCGCCGGGGCACCGGGCGCGCCGGGACGGTCGAGGCCATCGGCAGGCCGCAGCGTGGCGGCGCCCGCAGGGTCGCGCGGACGGGTATGCTCATCGGGCTGCGCTCAGCGCCGGCCGGCCGGCCTCGACGGGGCCGCCCTGAAGCAACCGCGGCACCCCCCGCTCCAGCGTCGCCACCGACAACGGCTGCCCGCGGCCGCGCAGGGCATGCGCCCCGAGCGAGCGGGCGCGGATGCCGGGGGGCAGGCCGTCGAGGCGGTCGAGCAGGTCCTGCGAGATCAGGGTTTCCACGCCGAGCGGCCGGCACAGGGCCTCGATCCGCGACGTCACGTTCACCGTGTCGCCGAAATAGGCGATCTTGTGCCGGTCGATGCCGACTTCGGCCGTGACCACCGAGCCGCCGTGCAGGGCCGCGCGCAGGCGCGGCACCGTGCCGAAGCGCGCGGTCCAGGCTGCGGCGTCCGCCTCGATCCGGTCGAACACGTCGAACACGCAGGCGATGCAGCGCGCGCCCTTCAGGCCGCGCGGCATCGGCCACGTGATCATCGCGAGGTCGCCGATGTAGTCGTCGGTGGAGCCGGCGTTGCGCCGGACCGGTTCGGCCAGCGTCGCGAAGATCGCGCCGAGATATTCCTGCGCTCGCAGGTCGCCGTGCGTCTCGGCGAAGGCGGTCGAGCCGACGACGTCGAGGAACAGGAAGATCCGCTCCTCGCGCACCGGCTTGTGGTAGCGTCCGACGAGGAAGTTGACGAAGACCTCGCCGCCGATCAGGTCGCGCATCCGCACGACGAAGACCAGCAGCGCCGAGACGGCGAGCGAGTAGGCCAGCACCCGCGGCGTGATCCGCACGGCGGCGGCGAGGCTGTCGCCGGTCAGTCCCAGCACCCAGACCACGAGGCCGCCGAGCGCGCAGCCGAGCGCGATCATCAGCACGTAGAGCAATTCCGCCGACGGGACGTACAGCATCGCCGGCAGGCGGCGCAGGCGCGCCTGGAGGCCGGACAGGATCAGGCCGCGGTCGAAGGCGAGCACCGTCCCGCCGACCGCGAGGCCGTAGACGAGGCCGGCGGTCAGCGACGTGCCGCCGACGAAGAGCAGGTTGTACAGAAGGCCCGCGCCGCCGCACGCGACGAGGATGAGGGCCCAGAACCAGCGGTGCTGCGGCAGCATCAGCGATCCGCGCCGGCCGGAGGCATGACGGGAGGGAGCGTGGCAGCGAGCACGAAGGCGACCCTGGAGTGTTGTCGGACGGGGGACGATCTCACCACGCGGACATCCGGCCTCGTCCAGAGTCCCGTTCCGGACCGGGTTATCAGGCGATTGCTCACGGCCCCATGATGGCGCGATCGCGGCCGGGGCGCCACAGGCTTCTCCTCGGGCCGGCGGACGGGTTCCCGCCGCGATCGCGCAGGCGCGGCACGACGCCCTCAGCCGTGGCGCTGGTCTTCCTGACCCGGCTGGAGGACGCCTTCGATCCCGAAGACCGGACGCGCGGCCCGCGCCGTCGAGAATGCCGGCGCGGGCTCGCCCCGCCCCGCCGCGGCCGCGATCGCGAGATCGACGCGCGTTTCCCCGTGGAGCGCGTCCACGGACCCTGCCGATGCCGTAGACGACCCATCGCTTACGGGCCGAATCGATCAACCGGACATCGCTTCAATCGCCGACGCCGAACAGCTTCTCGATGAAGTTGCGGTCGTCCCGGCCGGGCCCCTGGGGACGGCGGCCGGGAGCCGTCGATGCCCTCGGGGCGGTCGGTTCGCCGAGCAGCGCACCGAGGAGGCCGCCGGGCCCCGGGGCGCCCGCCACGGACGCCGTGGTCTCCGGCGCCTTGCGCCAGCGGTTCAGTCCCGGCAGCGGAACCGGCGTCTGACCTTTCAGCGCGCCGCTCATGAAGGTCTTCCAGATCTCCACCGGCAGGTTGCCGCCGGACGCCTTCTTCGTCGGCTCGCCGTCGTCGTTGCCGAGCCAGATGCCCGTGACCAGGCTTCCCGAGTAGCCGATGAACCACGCATCGCGAAAGTCCTGGCTGGTGCCGGTCTTGCCGGCCAGGTCCCAGCCCGGGATGTCGCCCTTCCTGGCGGTGCCGATCACGAAGGTCTCGTGCATCATCGCGTTCATCATGCCGACCGCGCTCGGGTCGATCACGCGGCCCAAGCCGCCCTCGCCGCGCTTGTACAGGACCTTGCCGTCGGCGCCCTTCACGCCGGCCACCACGTAGGGGATCACGCCGGTGCCGCCGTTGGCGAAGGCGCCGTAGGCGCCGACCATCTCCAGCGGCGTCACCTCGGAGGTGCCGAGCGCGATCGAGCCGTTGGCCTGGAGGGCCGAGGTGATGCCGAGGCGCTGGGCCGTCTGCACCACCGCCTTGGCGCCGACCTCCTGGCCGAGCCGCACCGCGACGGTGTTCAGCGACAGCGCGAGCGCCGTGCGTAAGCTGACCGGCCCCTCGTACTGATGCGAGTAGTTCTCCGGCTGCCAGGTGCCGATCCGGATCGGCGCGTCCTCCTTCACGGTGTCGGGCGTCGCGCCGCGCTCGACCGCGGCGAGGTAGACGAAGGGCTTGAACGCCGAGCCGGGCTGGCGCTTGGCCGTGGTCGCGCGGTTGAACTGGCTCCGGGCGTAGTCGCGCCCGCCGATGAGCGCGCGGATCGCCCCGTCCGGCCGCATCGCGACCAGCGCGCCCTGGGCGACGTTGTAGCGGCCGCCCTTGGCGTTCAGCTCGTCGACCAGCGCCTTCTCGGCAGAGGCCTGCAGGCTCGCATCGACCGTGGTCTGCACCACGATGTCGCCCTCGAACGTGCCGACGAAGTCGTCGAGCACGTCCATCACCAAGTCGGCGACGTAGTTGGCCGAGCCGCCGCCGCGGCTGCCCGCGGGGCGCGCCGGCTGGGCGAGCGCGACCTTGGCGTCCTGCGCGGTGATGAAGCCGAGTTCCTGCATCGCCGCGACCACCTGGGCGGCGCGCGCCTGGGCGGCCGGGAGGTTGCGGTTCGGCGCGAGCCGCGAGGGCGCCTGGACGAGGCCGCCGAGCATCGCGGCCTCCGCGACGCTGACGGCCTTGGCCGGCTTGCCGAAGTACCGCTGCGCCGCGGCTTCGACGCCGTAGGCGCCCGCGCCGAAATAGACCCGGTTGAGGTAGAGTTCGAGCAGCTCGTCCTTGGTGTACCGGTGCTCCAGCCACAGGGCGAGGATCGCCTCCTGGATCTTGCGCGAGGCCGAACGCTCGGGGGTCAGGAACAGGTTCTTGGCGAGCTGCTGCGTCAGGGTCGAGCCGCCCTGCGCCACGCCGCGCCGGGTCAGGTTCTGGCCGAGCGCGCGCAGGATGCCGACCGGGTCGACGCCGAAATGGCCGTAGAAGCGCCGGTCCTCGATCGCCACGAAGGCCCGCGGCAGGTAGGGCGGAAGCTCCCGGATGCCGACGACGCGGCCGCCGGTCTCGCCGCGGTTGGCGAGCTGAGAGCCGTCGCCCGCCAGGATCGCGATGTTCGGCGGGCGCTTGGGCACGGCGAGCTGGTCGATCGGCGGAAGCTGCGAGGCGTGATACGCCACGAGGCCCGCGACCGCGATGACCGCCCAGAGCCCGAGCACCGCTCCGGCGTAGGCGATGCGCCCGAGCAGCGGGCGCCGCCGCGGCTTGCGCGGCGCCGCGGCGCGGCGCCCGTCCCCGGAGGCCGGCGCGCCCGCGCGCCCGCGCCGGTCCGCGCCGTCCCGCCCCCTGCCCGAACCGCCCGCCACGCCGCCTCCCGCGCGATCGGCGCGGGAGAGCCGCAGGTCGGGGCCGTCCCGATCCGCGCCGCGCCCCTCCGGCACGTCGAAGTTCGGTTCGCCCCGGCCGGCCCGTCCGCGTCCGTTCGCCATGCGTCCCGTCTGTGCTGAGGCCCCGTCGGGACGCGCCCCGCGCCGGTCGAAGGCGAGGTCGGTCGTCGGGAACCCGGTTCCGGCACGGTAAATGCGGCGGGTTTAAGGGCCGTTAACCCCGGCTTTTGAGATCCCGTTTGCCATCGGCGGCTTGGCTTTCGCGATCCGCATCGGCCCTCGCCCTGCGCGCCGTTCGTTCGAATGCGATGCAATCGCGACATCGTTCGTTGGGCCGCCGCGTGCTTTGCTTCGGTGGAGGCAGGTGTGGTGATGAGCGCAATCGGACAGATCTCGGCAGCCGGCATGACGGCCGCAGCGGCCCGCTTCGGCGATGCGGCCGAACGCATAGCCTCGGCCGGCACCGCCCCGGCGGCCACGGCCCTCCCCGCGGCGGTCGCGGTGGACCTGACCGCCACCGCCGTCGACCTGATCGTGAGCCGGGCCGATTTCGCCGTGAACGCGGCGGTCCTGCGGAGCGCCGACACGATGACGAAACGCCTGCTCGACGTCAGGATCTGACCGCCATGCACGAACGCCGCAACGCCGCACGGGAGCGCATCGACGAGACCGCGTTGATCGCGCTCGACGAGCACACCTCGGTCCCCTGCCTGATCTACGACCTGTCGAACGCCGGCGTTCGCGTCGTGGCGCCCGAGGTGCCGTCGCTGCCGACGACCTTCCTGCTCTCCGCGGATCGCTTCGGCGGCCCCCGGGTCTGTCGGATCGTCTGGCGGCACGGCGAGGAGATCGGCGCCCGCTTCGAGGGGCCGCCCGCGTGAGGCCGGGCCGGGCGGGAGGCTTCCTTAAGCCGTCGCGGTCAGCATCCGGGTTTCCGCGATGCGAGCCACCGTCCGTCATGCCATGAGCGACAATCGACGCCACGCCCCGCGCAGGGACGCCTTCCGGGTCGGCAGCCTGCATGCCGAGGGCCTCCGTGCCGAGAGCCTCCGTGCCGAGAGCCTTGCGGACGCGCTCGAATGCCTCGTCTGGGACGTGTCGGAGACCGGCGCGCAGGTCGAGGTCGCTGCGGACGCGATCGTGCCGGACCGCTTCACGCTCGCGATCACCGCGTACGAGCCGCCGCGCGACTGCGTGGTCGTGCGCCGGGACGGCCGAAGGCTCGGCGTTCGCTTCGACGGCTGACGCGCCCGGAGCGCCGCAATCCGGTTCAGGCCGGCTGGAGCGCCTCGGTACGGGTGGGCCGCGCGGAGGTGATGTGGAACGCCGGCGGGCGCCGGAAGAGGAAGCCGAGACGGGTTCCGCGGATCGCGCGCTCGAAGGCGAGCGGCAGCGCGACGGCGACCGCCGTAACGATCAGGCTGGCAAGGCCGACATCGCTGATCGCCCCGGATGTGACGATCAGCGTGCGCGCCGCGGCCATCGGCAGGAAGAAGGCGAGGTAGATCACGATCGAGCGGTTGCCGCAGAGTCTCAGCGCCGCGGCGACCGGTCCGCCGGCCGCGGTCAGCAGCGCGGCGGTCGCGACGATCGCGAGCCCGCCTGCCCCGCCGAGGAGCAGGCCGACGAGCGGCAGGCTCGCGAGCGTCGGATAGCCGGGCAGGTTCGCCGGCGCGAAGGCGAGCCACGCCTCGACCCCCGCCCAGGCGACGAGCCCGGCGAGCGCCGGAACGGGATTGCGGGTCACCCATCCCGCGAGGGCGAAGACCCGCCCGGCGAAGAGGTAGCCGGCCACGAAGTAGACGTAGCGGGCGCAGAACTCCTCGACGAGATAGGACTCCGTCTGCACGGGCACGACCTGCAGCAGCGCAGCGCCCGCGAGCAGCACGGAGGCGGGCACGCGCCGGAGGCACTTGGTGACGACCGAGAACACCGCGAGCAGGTAGATGAACCACAGGCTCGCGTATGGCTCGACCAGGGCGTGCAGCAGGTGGGCGGCGAAGGCGCCCGGGCCGCCGTCGCCGGCGATCGCGCCGACCTTCGCCAGCGACTGGATCAGCACCCACAGCCCGTAGAAATACGCGAAGTGGACGACGCGCCGGTCCGCGAACAGCCGCCAGTCGCGGTCGATCACCCGTCCGACGAACAGGCCGGACAGCAGGAAGAAGCCCGGGATGCGGAAGGGCTTTGCAAAGCCCACGACGGCGTGGAGGAAGCCTTCGCCGGCCATCGCCGCGCCGGTGCCCAGCGTGGCATGCATCATCACCACGAGGAGGATGCAGATGCCCTTGGCGACGTCGACCCAGGCGAGCCGCATCGCGTCCTCCGGCCCCGTTGCGCCCGCCATCACCGCCCCGCATCCCCGCCGCGCGCCGATCCTTGGCCGGGGACGGGTGAAGGCCGCGTGAGCGGCGCCGGACCTTCGCGTGGCATGGGAAACGCCGGGTGAACGGGCCGCCTACCCCTTCGTCACCCCTTGCGCCTGGCCGCGCGGCGGTCCCGCGTCATGCGGGTGGCGGCGTGGAAGTCGTCGGGCTTGGTCCGGACCCAGGCGAGGAAGCGCGCGATCTCCGGCTCGGCCCGCAGCGCGTCCACGTCGGCGAGGCGCCGGGCGAGCTCCGCCTCGCTGTGGCGGGCATGGATCGCCGAATGGCAGACCTGATGCAGGCGCACCGTGGCGCCCTGCGCCCCGCCCTTCAGCTTCGGCACGAGATGATGCAGGCTGGAGCGCGCCCGCGGCGGGATCGGCCGCTCGCACAGCGGGCAGACCACCGGGACGGCCTGCGGCTGCGTGGCCGGATCGTCTTCGCGCCAGCGCCGCCCGCGTCGTCCCACCCGCCCGAACCCTCCGCACGCCGTCCCGGCGGCGATATGGGACGCCGGCCGCCCGCGGCGAGGCGCCGGGGCGCCGCCCGCGCGCTCGTGCCCGCCGGGGACCGCGGCGGGCACCGCGCGTTTCCGCGAACCGCGCCGGATTGACAAAGGCCGGCGGGACGCGGAGATTCACCCGCATTCCGAGGGGGGCCCCGCATCCGGGGGGCTGAGAGTGGACCCGAAGTCCTGACCCTTGAACCTGATCCGGCTCATACCGGCGGAGGGACGGGAACCTGCGGC
>NZ_CAXTHR010000067.1:0-22725 GCF_964244095.1 uncultured Methylobacterium sp.
CGCAACTTCCTGCCCTCGATCGGCCGGCTGACCACCTACCGGCCGCCGGAGGAGGGCACGTTCGGCACCGGACGCGTGCGCAACGACACCGGCGTCGAGGAGGGCGGCGAGATCGCGATCCACTACGATCCGATGATCGCCAAGCTCGTCACCTGGGCGCCGACGCGGGACGAGGCGATCGACCTCCAATCGGAAGCACTCGACGCCTTCGCCATCGACGGCATCCGCCACAACATCCCGTTCCTGGCAGCCCTGATGGCGCATCCGCGCTGGCGCGCGGGCGCGCTCTCGACCGGCTTCATCGTGGAGGAGTTTCCCGACGGCTTCGCGGCGCCCGAGCCGACGGGCGCGGTGGCGCAGCGGATGATGGCGGCGGCGGCCGCCATCGACCACAAGCTCAACCTGCGCAAGCGCGGCATCTCCGGCCAGATGCGCGACCCCGGCCTGCTGCATTTCGAGCGCGACCGCGTCGTGATGCTCGCCGGCGCGGCCTATCCCGTCACCGTCGATCCGCACGAGGATGCGTTGGCCCAGAACTGCCTCGTCGTCACGGAAGCCGACGGCACGGCGCACGTGGTCGAAAGCGACTGGCGCCCCGGCAAGCCGGTCTGGACCGGCACGATCGGCGCGACGCGCGCCGCGATCCAGGTGCGCGGGCTGCTCAACGGCGTCGCGCTCCAGCACGCGGGCGCGGCGGCCGACGCCCGCGTCTACACCCGCCGCGAGGCGGAACTCGCCGCGCTGATGCCGGTGAAGACGGATGCGGGCTCGGGCAAGCAGGTGCTCTGCCCGATGCCCGGCCTCGTCAAGCAGATCCTGGTGCGCGAGGGGCAAGAGGTGAAGACCGGCGAGGCCATCGCCGTCGTCGAGGCGATGAAGATGGAGAACGTGCTTCGCGCCGAGCGCGACGCCACCGTGGGGAAGATTTCGGCCAGGGAAGGCGAGAGCCTAGCGGTCGATGCGGTGATCCTGGAATTCGCGTAATCAGATTCCCGCTACGACGATAAGGTAACCCCGTCGCGATGGATGTCGTCGAGATCGAACAGACGAAGCTTCTCGCGACCGGCATCAACAACATTGCCGTTGCGTTCGTCGTGATCGGTGTCGTGACACCGGTGATTGCCGTGGGGTTCGGTGTTGCGAACGCTCCCGAATGGCGCCTCGGTTCAGGGGCCTTGGCCGTCGTTTGGCTTTGCACCGGCGGCCTCTTACATAGGTTGGCGCGACGGTCGTTGCGGAGCCTCGGACGATGAACGCAAGCGAAATCTTTGTCGTATTCGGAATCCCGGTGATCGTGCTGATCGGCGCCTATGCCGCGGTCCTCGCCAACGAGCGCGCCGTGAAGCGTGCCAGACGCATGGCGGGCGACTAGCGGTGCGCTCACCGTACGACATCAGGACGTCCTCGACAGCCATGTGCTGAAAGCGTCGTCCAAAACACATGCCCCTCTACTTCGCCTACGGCGCCAACATGGACGCCGCCGCGATGGCCTCGCGCTGCCCGGCCTCGCGCCCGGTCGGGCAGGGCCGCCTGCATCGCCACCGCTTCATCATCATGCGCGAGGGCTACGCCTCGGTGCTGCGCGACGGGCGGCGCACGGTCTGGGGCGTCCTGTGGGAGCTGGCGCAAGCCGACGTGCCGGCGCTCGACCGCTACGAGGGCGTGGCGGGCGGCCTCTACATCAAGGCGTCGCAGCCGGTCGCGATGGCCGGCGGCGTGAGGCGCGCGCTGATCTATCTCGGCCGCTCCGCCGCGTTCGGGGTGCCGCGGCCCGGCTATCTCGACGCCGTCGTGACGGCGGGCGAGGCGGCGCGGCTGCCCGCGGCGTACCTGCGCGAACTGCGCGGCTGGCGGCACGGCGCGCCGCGCTGAGGTGCCCTCACCCGCCCACCGGCAGGGCCGGCGCGCGCCACGCCCGCTCGAACGGCAGGCGCCAGGCATGGGGCGCGACGAGCTGGTGGATCGATTTCGGACCCCACGAACCCGGTTCGTAGAGGCGCACGGGGGGCGGCGCCTCCAGCAGCGGCGTCGAGACCTGCCACAGCCGCTCGATGCCCTCGGCGGTGGTGAACAGCGTGTGGTCGCCGCGCATCGCGTCGAGGATCAGGCGCTCGTAGGCTTCCAGCACGTCGCCGATCAGGCCGGTATCGTTCATCGAGAACTGCAGGCTCTGCTTGTCGAGCCGCATGCCCGGCCCCGGCCGCTTGCCGTAGAACGACAGCGACATTTTCGCCGCGTCCGCCAAGTCGAAGGTGAGGTGGTCGGGCCCCTGCGCGCCCACCCCCGATCCGACCGGGAACATGCTTTTCGGCGGCTCGCGAAAGGCGATCGAGATGATGCGCTGCCCCTCCGCGAGGCGTTTTCCGGTGCGCAGGAAGAACGGCACGCCGGCCCAGCGCCAGTTGTCGATCGCGCATTTCAACGCGATGAAGGTCTCGACGTCCGATTCCGGATCGACGCCGGCCTCGGCGCGGTAGCCGGTGTACTGCCCGCGCACCACGTCCTTCGGGTCGATCGGCAGCATCGAGCGAAAAACCTTGTTCTTCTCCTCGCTGATCGGCACCGGCTCCAGCGAGGTCGGCGCCTCCATCGCCATGAAGGCGAGGATCTGGAACAAGTGCGTCACCACCATGTCGCGGTAGGCGCCGGTGGCCTCGTAGAAGGCCGAGCGCCGACCCAGTCCCAGGGTCTCCGGCACGTCGATCTGCACGTGGTCGATGAAGTTGCGGTTCCAGATCGGCTCGAACAGGCCGTTGGCGAAGCGGAAGGCGAGGATGTTCTGCGCCGGCTCCTTGCCGAGGAAGTGGTCGATGCGGAAGATCTGGTCCTCCGAGAAGACCGCGTGCAACTGGTCGTTCAGCGACACGGCGCTCGCGAGGTCGGTCCCGAACGGCTTCTCCATGATGACGCGCGACTGCGCGACGAGGCCCGCCTCCCCGAGCAGCCGCACGGCCGAGAGGGCGGCGTTCGGGGGCACGCTGAGATAGTGGATGCGGCGGGTCTCGCCGCCGAGCGACCGCTCCGCCCGCGCGACCGCGGCCCCCAGCGCCGCGGCGCCGGCCGAGAGCGGCACGTAGTCGAGATCTCCGGCGAAGGTCGCCCAATCGGCGTCGCCCGCCCGCCGCGTGCCGAACTGGTCGAGGGCTTCCCGCGCCAACGCCCGGAAGCCGTCGGCGTCGAGGTCGTCGAGCGAGACGCCGATGATCCGGCATCCGGGAATGAAGCCGGCCCGCGACAGGTGGAACAGCCCCGGCAGGAGCTTGCGCCGCGACAGGTCGCCGGTGGCGCCGACGAGGACGACGACCTGCGGGTGCTTCGGACCGACGCCGGGCGGGATCTTTCGCATGGGTTCCCCTGTACGGCCCGTCCTCGATCGCTGGCGTGGCCGCAAGGGAGATGCCAATGCCTCGGCGACGACGGCGTGACATCGCACGCGCTCGCGTGCGCGTGCGAACGCAGCCGTCCACGGTGCCGCGAGGACCTCCGCGTCCGGAAGCAACGGCCGCGCGGCGTTCACGTTCCGGATCGCCTGCCCGGTCGCGTCGCGCGCCGGCCCGAAGGTGATGCACGGCGACGGGATCGCCCGCCCCTCCGCGACCGGATCGACGTCGCGCCCTAGGATGCGGGCCCGGTTGGCTCGGGCTTTGCGATCACCCGACGACCGGCGTGCGGCCTGAGCGCCCTGCTCGCGCCGCCCTCGACATCCGGCCCGGCTCCGGGGTAGCGACCCGTGCCGCACGGCGGAACAAGCGCCTGCGAACCGACCCGGGGACGATGCCCAACCTGCCCTCCGCCTTCTCGCCCGTCGATCTCGGTGCGCTGGTCTTCTTCGTCCTCGCCTGGGTCGGCTACGGCCTCTCGGTCGGGCGTCTGCGCGGCCGGATGGTGTCGCTCAGCCAGATCATGAACGGCCAGCGCGAGGTCTGGGCCCGGCAGATGGTCGTGCGCGACAACCGCGTCGTCGACACCACGATCAACGCCTCGCTCCAGAACGGCACCGCCTTCTTCGCCTCGACCTCGCTGATCGCGCTCGGCGGCGTGCTCACCCTGTCGCGCTCGGGCGACGACGTGCTCAACCTGTTCGGGACGCTGCCCTTCGGCGCGGTCGCGACGCGCACGACCTGGGAGATCAAGGTCGCGGGGCTGGCGGTCGTGTTCGTCTACGCGTTCTTCAAGTTCGCCTGGGCCTACCGGTTGTTCAACTACGGCGCGATCCTGTTCGGGGCGGTGCCGCCGAAGGGCTCGGGGGCGACCGAGGCGGCGACGCTGCGCGCCGCCCGCCGCGCGGCGGCGATGAACATCGCGGCCGGCAGCCATTTCGCCCGGGGCCAGCGGGCGTTCTTCTTCGCGCTGGCCTATCTCGGCTGGTTCGTGGGACCTTATTTCCTCATCATATCGACGGCGGCGGTGGTGCTGGTGATGTGGCGGCGCCAGTTCGCCTCGGAGATCCGCACGATCCTGCTCGCCGACGGCGATCCGCCTCAGGAAGGACCCAAGCCGTGAGCGACGAGACGATCTTCACCCGCAGCGAGGCCGCGATCGAGGCGACGATGCTGCGCCTCGTAGCCGAGCGCGGCCCGGGCAAGACCATCTGCCCGTCCGAGGTCGCCCGCGCCCTGGCGGGTCCGACCCCGGAGAACTGGAGCCCGCTGATGCAGCCGGTACGCCGCATCGCGGTGCGCCTGACCAAGGCCGGCCGTCTCGCGATCCTGCGCAAGGGCAAGCCCGCCGACCCGGACGATTTCCGCGGAATCTACCGGCTGTCGCTGCCCGGGGCCTGATCCGGCGCGGGAATCCACGCATCGGTGTAGCCGGCCAGCCGGTAGACGATCAGCCCGATCCACTCCTTGGCCGCGAGGTCGAGCTGCGGCAGCCCCTCGGAGACGAAGCTGCCGAAGCGCAGGCCGTCGCGCAAGCCGCGGGTGCGGTAGTCCACCGGGAAGGCGGTGACGGCAAAGCCCGCCGCGCGGAAGCAGCCGACCGCACGGGGCATGTGGAAGGCTGAGGTCACCAGGAGCCAGCGTTCTCCCGGCTTCGGCTGGACCATCGCTGCGGAGAACACTGCGTTCTCGCGGGTGTTGCGCGAGCGGTTCTCCAGGATCAGCCGGGCGCGCGGAAGCCCGAGGATGTCGGCGTCGCGGCTGACGATGTCGGCCTCGGCGATCGATCCGTCGGTGAGGCTGCCGCTGCCGCCGGAGAACACCAGCCGGGCCTGCGGATAGCGCCTGGCGAGGTCGGCCATGTAGATCGGCCGCTCGCCGGCGTCGTTGACCACGACCTGCCCTCGGGCCGCGGACAGGCCGGCCTCGATCCCGCCGCCGAGCACGATGATGCCGTCGGGCGGCCGATCCTCGGTGAAGGCGGGGAAACGCTGTTCCAGCGGCAGCAGCGCCCAAGCCGAGAGCGGCGACAGCCCGCCCGCGAGCAGGCCGGCGGCCCCGAGGCCGGCGAGCCACAGGCCGGTCCGCCGCCGCGCGGTCGCCGCGGACAAGGCCACGCCGGCAAGCCCGGCGAGCCCGAACAGGTTCGACGGGGTGACCAGGAAAAACAGGATCTTCGAGAGCGCGAAGAACATCCGCAAGCGATCCGGTTCGCTGGCGCGGCGCTCAGGCGTTCCGCGTCTCGGCCTCGAAGCGGGCGAGCGTCGCCGCATCCGGCGGCAGCAGGGCCTTGAGGCTCGTGCCGGTCTCGGCCTCGCGGGTCAGCCAGAGGTCGAGGCGCTGCTGCTCCACCGCCTCCAATGCCACCGCCTCGGCGATGTCGGCCGGAATCACGACGACCCCGTCCGGCCCGCCGACGACGATGTCGCCGGGATGCACCGCGGCGCCGGCGCAGGCCACCGCCTCGCCCGATCCGGCAAGGTGCAGCGCGCCGCCGCCCGCCGCGGCCGCGGCGGCCCAGACCGGCAGGCCGCCCACGGCACCGAGCGACCCGTCCGTGACGAGCCCCGCGGCGCCGCGCCGGGCCAGACGCGCGGCCAGGATCGCGCCGAAGGGCAGGGCTACGCCGGAGCGGCCGGTATCGACCACGACGACGGCACCCTCGGGCAGCGCCTCGATCGCGTCGGCGAGCGAGCCGGCAACCCCGCCGCGGGCCGGAATCATCCGCAGCGTCGCGGCCGGCCCCACCACGGTCCCGTCCCCGGCGAGCCCGGCGAGCGAGCAGGCCGGGATTCCGCGGCGCGCCAGGACGCGGGCGAGGCTGGCCACCGTCACCGCCGAGAGGGCATCGCGCAGGGTGGTGTCGATCGCCATCGGGGTGCGTCTCCGGAGGGCGGGCGCGCCCCACGCCCAAGGTGGGTCGCAGGGGCCGGGGGGCAAGGCGGGCGGCGCAGCCGCAGCTGGAAGGCGGGCGGCGCAGCCGCATCGCTTCGAGCGTCCTCCTACGCCTCCGCGTCCGGCGGATAGGCATGCACGACCCCGTTCGGGTCGGTCACCCGCGTGCCCTCGGGCGCCGCATCGAGATAGCCCGGCCCGACCGGGACCTTGCCGTGGCCGCCGGGGATATCGAGGACGTAGGTCGGCTGAGCGAGGCCGGAGAGCCGGCCGCGGAGCGTCCGCATCAGCGCCTGCCCCTCAGGGAGGCCGGTGCGCAGGTGGCCGGTGCCCGGTGCGAGGTCGCCGTGGTGCAGGTAGTACGGCTTGATCCGGTTCTCGACGAAGCTGCGCATCAGCGCCTCCAGCGCGGCCGCATCGTCGTTGACGCCGCGCAGCAGCACGCTCTGGCTCACCATCGGGATGCCGGCATCGACGAGCTTGGCGCAGGCGGCCTGCGCGGCGGGGGTGAACTCGCGGGCATGGTTGGCATGCAGCGCCACGAACACCGCGCGGCCGAAGCCTTTCAGCGCGGCGACCATTGCGTCCGTGACGAGGCCGGGGCTCACCACCGGCACGCGGGTGTGGATGCGCAGCACCCGCACGTGCGGGATCGCGCCGAGGCGCCGGGCGATGTCGGAGAGCCGCCGGGCCGAGAGCGCGAAGGGGTCGCCGCCGGTCAACACCACTTCCCAGATCGCCGGATCGGCCGCGACGTAGGCGAGCGCCGCATCGAGTTCCGCCGCGCTCAGCGCGCCGGCCCCGTCGGGCCCGACCGCCTCGCGGCGGAAGCAGAAGCGGCAATAGACCGGGCAGACGTGCAGCGGCTTCAGCAGCACCCGGTCGGGGTAGCGATGCACGATGCCGGGCAGCTTGGCGTGCACCCCGTCGCCGATCGGGTCGGCGCGCTCCTCCGGCGCGGTGACGACCTCCTCGGGCGCCGGCACGAACTGGCGGGCGATCGGGTCGGCGGCGTCGCCCGGGTCGATCAGCTCGGCCATGTCGGGCGTGACCGAAACGGCGTAGCGCGCCGCGACCCTGCGCAGCGCCGGCAGGTCGGCGGCCGCGACGAGGCCGGCGGCGGCGAGGTCGTCGGCGCTGCGCAGAGGACGGTTCACGCCGAACCGCCCGCGACCGGCGTCCAGATCACGTCCTCGATGTGCGGGGCGCCGGTGGCGAGCATCACCAGCCGGTCGAAGCCGAGCGCGCAGCCCGACGCCTCGGGCATCGCCGCCAGCGCGGCCAGGAAGTCCGCGTCGATCGGGTAACGCTCGCCGTAGACGCGCTGCTTCTCGGCCATCTCGGCCTCGAAGCGGCGGTGCTGCTCGGCCGGATCGGTCAGCTCGCCGAATGCGTTGGCGAGTTCGACCCCGCAGGCGTAGAGCTCGAACCGCTCGCAGACCCGCGGATCGGCCGGGCTCGGGCGGGCGAGCGCCGCCTCGCTCACCGGGTATTCGTACAGGATCGTCGGGCGGCCCTGCCCGAGATGCGGCTCGATCCGCGCCGCCAGCACCCGGCTGAACAGGTCGGCCCAGGTGTCGTCGGGCGCGACACGCAGGCCCGTGCCGCGGACCGCGGCGGCGAGCCCGTCGCGGTCGGTCGCGCCGTCCGCCGCCACGGTGGCCAGCAGGTCGATGCCGGCATGGCGCGCGAACGCCGCGGCGAGGGTCAGCCGCGCGCACGCGGCGAAGGGATCGCAGGTCCGCCCGCGATGGGTCAGGCGGGCGATCCCGGCCGTCTGCGCGGCGAGCCGCAGCATGTCGGCGCAATCGGACATGAGGACCTCGTAGGGCTCGGCCCGCCGGTACCATTCGAGCATCGTGAACTCGGGGTGATGCAGCGGGCCGCGCTCGCGGTTGCGGAAGACGTGGCCGAAGCTGAACAATCGCGCCTCGCCGGCCGCGAGCAGCGTCTTGCAGGCGAATTCCGGCGAGGTGTGCAGGTAGAGCGGCGCGCGCGCGCCATCAGTGCCGATCGCCTCGGTGGCGAAGGCGGAAAGATGCGCCGCGTTGCCCGGCGAGACCTGGAGGCAGGCGGCCTCGACCTCGACGAAGTCCCGCGCGGCGAGATGCGCCCGCAGCCCCGCGGCGATGCGGTTGCGCAGCATCAGCCGCGGGCGCCGGTCGGCATGGCGGTGCGGCGCCCACCAGGGGGAGGGGGTGTCGGTCAAGGCGCGCGGACGGCTGGGAGGGTCAGGACGGGTGGCCTTCGAGCAACGCTGCATCCCGGCGGCTGGCAACCGGCCCGCGGATAGGATAGTGCCGGGACCGAATATCGCTCCCGAGGGATATGCCGCTTCCGCGGGGCGGCGCGCCCGGCGCGCGCGCCACGCCTTGTCAACGCAGGACCTGACCCGTGAAGGTGATCGCCTCAACGCTCCGCAAGGGCAACGTCGTCGACAAGGACGGCAAGCTCTACGTCATCCTGTTTGCCGAGAACATCCACCCCGGCAAGGGTACCCCGGTGACGCAGCTCGACATGCGCCGCATCACCGACGGCGTGAAGGTCTCGGAACGCTACCGCACCACCGAGCAGGTCGAGCGCGCCTTCGTCGAGGACAGGGAGCACACCTTCCTCTACAGCGACGGCGAGGGGTTCCACTTCATGAACCCCGAGAGTTACGAGCAGATCCAGGTCCCGGCCGACGTGGTGGGCGACGCCGCCCCCTACCTCCAGGAGGGCATGGCGGTGATGATCTCGCAATACAACGACGTGGCGCTGACGGTCGAGCTGCCCCAGCGCGTGATCCTAGAGGTCGCCGAGACCGAGCCGGCGATGAAGGGCCAGACCGCGTCGTCGTCGTACAAGCCGGCCACCCTCTCGAACGGCGTCCGGACCACGGTGCCGCCGCACATCGCGGCCGGCACGCGCATCGTCGTGATGACCGCCGACGGCGCCTACGTCGAGCGCGCCAAGGACTGAACCGTCCCGGTTCGCCGGGATGCCCGCCGGCCGACCCGCAGGTCACGGCGGTGCCGCGCCCTCCGACGCCGCGTAGCAGCGTTGCGACAGGGCCTGCGCCTGCGCCCGCTCGGACGCTGTGAAGCCGCGGCCGTCCGCCGACCACAGGCCGCCCCTGCGCAGCGCCGCCGCCGTGCAGCGCGCGGCGATGCGGCAGAAGGCTGGCTCGCCCCCGGTGCGGGTGCAGTCGGCCGTATACGCCGCCCGGAACGTCGCGAGGCCCGCGCGGGGATGCGGCCCGGTCAGCATCGCCACCCCGGTCAGCGCGCCGAGCAGCAGCGGCTGGTGGACGAGGTAGATCGCGAGGCTGTGCCGGCCGGCGAAGGTCGCCGCGCGGGCGCCCGCGCTCCGCGGGCGCCACAGGCCGAGCCGCGAGGGCGCGAACCGCGGCAGTGCGAACCGCGCGAGGGCGACCCCGAACAGCACGATCCCGAACCACGGGAACAGCGGCACGTAGTCGTTGGTCTGCGGCGCCTGCCGTCCGAGGCCGAGGAAGAACAGCGCCGGCGCGTCGAGCAGCGGATGCGCGACGAGATGCGGCATCGCCACGACCACGGCCGCGGCGAGCGCCGTGGCGACCGCGGGCAGGAACAGGAACGGCAGCGCCAGCACGCTCGACGCCGCGATGCAGTGCAGGATGCCGAAGAAGATGTAGCTGTCGGGAAACGCGAAAGCGGTCGCAAGGGTGATCAGCCCGGCCGCGGCGCCGATCCGCAGCAGCCGCGCCAGGGTCGGGCGGGCCCGGACGCCGCGCCCGTTCATCAGCACGAGCCCCACCCCGACGAGCAGCAGGAACGTGCCGGCGATCAGGTGCGCGGCGACGCGCCCCGCCGGCGCGAGGGCGGCGTTCTCCGGCGTCAGGCGGAGATACCCGAGGTCCCAGGTGGCGTGGTAGGCGGCCATCGCCGCGAGCGCAGCCGCGCGCGCCGCATCGATGGCCGGCAGGCGCCGCTCCCGGCGCGTCGGCGGGTCGGGCAGGGCATCGGTTTCCATGGACGGGCCATACCCCCGATCCCGGGCGACCGGCCATCGTCCGGCGATGAAAATCGTCTTCCGCCGACGGCGCCGCCGCACCGGAGAACCCGGCCGCCGCGCGGCGAGACTTTCACGAGAACGTGATCGCCCGTGCCGGACGCGCCGCGGAAAGCGCGAACCGGACGCGACGCCCGAAAACTGCGAATCCGATCACGGGCTTGCGCCGGAGCGGCACCGTCCCCGCCGCCGGTCCGTGCTGTTGCCGCGCTGCCAGCCCGTCGACAATTGCATCACCCGCGCCCCGGGTTGCCGGGCAAAGAGGCTTTCGCCGCATCGGGACTTCGTTAATCTTCAGGGTGAACCGCGCGGCGCGATTCGATGTAGGTTGCTTGCGACATGTCTGACGGGTTCGGATCAGGGCCGGCGGGCTCACGGGCGGCAGACGGTGCCACGCATCCGGGCGAGATCGAGGAGCCGCTGGACCTCGTCGAGGTCTCGGGCCGGATCAAGTGGTTCGACGTCGCCAAGGGCTTCGGCTTCATCGTCCCCGACGACGGGATGCCGGACGTGCTCCTCCACGTCACGTGCCTGCGCCGTGACGGGCACCAGAACGCCAGCGAGGGCGCGCGCATCGTGGTCGAGGCGACCGAGCGCCCGCGCGGCTGGCAGGCGTTCCGCGTGCTGTCCCTCGACCAGTCCAGCGCGACGCACCCCTCCGAGCTTCCCCTGCCGCGCACTCATGTCAACGTCACGCCGACGAGCGGGCTGGAGAGCGCGGTGGTGAAGTGGTTCAACCGCCTGCGCGGATTCGGCTTCCTGACGCGGGGCGACGGCACGCCGGACATCTTCGTGCACATGGAGACCCTGCGCCGCTACGGGATCGCCGAATTGAAGCCCGGCGAGACGGTGCTCGTGCGGTACGGCGACGGCTCCAAGGGCGTCATGGCCGCCGAGGTCCGGCTGCCCGACGGAGCCGTCCCGTCCTCGCATTGATGGTGTCCGCCGTGTCCCGCGTCAGAACCCCGCTCGCCGCCGCCTGCCTCGCGCTCGGGCTCCTGGCATCGCCGGCGCTTCTGCCGGCCCTCGCCCCGGCCGCGGCGCAGGAGGCGGGCAGGACCGAGCCGCTCGGCATCCGCTCGCGCGATGCCGTGCATCGCTTCGAGGTCGAGGTGATGCGCAACGACGCCGACCGCATGCGCGGCCTGATGTTCCGCCGCGCGATGGCCCCGGACCACGGCATGCTGTTCGACTTCGAGCGGTCCGAGCCGATCGCGATGTGGATGAAGAACACCTACCTGCCGCTCGACATGCTGTTCATCCGCGCCGACGGCACCGTGGCGCGGATCGCCGCCGACACCGAGCCGCTCTCGACCGCGGTGATCCAGTCGCCGGAGCCGGTGCTCTCGGTCCTGGAACTCAATGCCGGCACCGCGGCCAAGCTCGGCCTCAAGGTCGGCGACCGCGTCGAGCACCCTCTGTTCAAGGCGCGCTGACCCCCGCTCACCGCGAACGCATCGAGAACGCGGCGCTTGACGCCTGCTTCGATCCGGATCAGTGTTCCTCGTATGTTCCACGTGAAACAAGCGCGCGACGGCGGCGCTTCGTTCGCACAGGAAGCGAGGAACCCGATGATCGACGCATGCGCGACCGAGGCCGTCCTGTTCCGCAACGCCGACTGGACCGTGTCGGGCGGCGGGCTGGAGCACCGCGGGACCGGCTACTTCATCGGCCGCGAGTCGCTCGGCACGCGCCGCGCTGAGGGCCTGTGGGACTGGCCGCTACAGATGGCGGAGAAGGGCTGGTGCCGGCCGAGCCTGTTCCGCGAGGCGTTCCTCACGGCGCTGGACCGGTTCGGCATCGCGCGCGACACCGGGCTGACGCAGTCCTTCGCGCTGGGCTTCGGCTTCCGCGCGGGACAGGGGGCCGGGGCCGAGGGGTTCGTGTCGCTCGCCGACCTGCTGCGCACGCGGCCGCTGCCGGAGCGCCCGGCCGCGCCCGCCCACCGGCGCCCGGGGCGGGTTTCCACGACCGCGTGATCGTATCGGCGGCCGGGGCCGTTCCGATTGACCCGGGCGCGGCGGCGTGTTGCGGTGGCCGACATCGAACGGAGGGCCCGATGCAGCACGATGGCGACGGTGGGACCGCGGGTCTCGACGGACTGATCACCCCGCCGCTCTCGCGCCGCGGCTTCGTGATGACCAGCCTGATCAGCGGCCTGACGCTGGCGGTGACGCCGGTCGAGGCGCAGGTGATCCACACCGATGCCACCGGGATCGAGGCCGGCGAGGTGAAGATCCCGGCGGCCGACGGGCCGATGCCCGGCTACCGCGCGGTGCCGGAGGGGGCGGGGCCGTTCCCGCTGGTGCTCGTGATCGAGGAGATCTTCGGCGTCCACGAATACATCAAGGACATCTGCCGGCGTCTGGCCAAGGCCGGCTACTGCGCCGTCGCGCCGGAGCTCTACGCGCGCCAGGGCGACCTCTCGCAGATGAGCGACGTCAAGGTGATCGTCCGCGACGTGATCTCGAAGACGCCGGATGCCCAGTGGATCGGCGATCTCGACGCCACCGTCGCCTGGGCGGCCTCGGCGGCCAAGGGCGACCCGGCGCGGCTCGGGGCGATGGGCTGGTGCCGCGGCGGGCGCGGGGCCTGGCTCTACGACGCCCACCGCCGCGACCTCAAGGCGGCGGTCGCCTGGTACGGCCCGCTCGGCGGCGAGCCCTCCGACATCCAGCCGCGCAGCGCGGGTGAACGCGCGGGCGAGATCCATGCGCCGCTGCTCGCCCTCTATGGCGGCGCCGACACGGGCATCCCCGTGGCCTCCGTCGAGGCGGCGCGCGACAAGGCGAAGGCCGCCGGCAGACACGTCGAGCTCGTCGTCTATCCGGAGGCGCCGCACGGTTTCCACGCCGATTACCGGCCGAGCTACCGCAAGGACGCGGCCGAGGACGGCTGGCGCCGGGCGCTCGCTTTCCTCAAGGCCAACGGCGTCGGCTGAGCGACGCGACCGGCCAGTTCGGGGCTTGTCCTCCGGCCGGTCCCGCGACCGCCCGGTCGATGGGTATGGGCTGTGCCTTATCTGACACGGCCGGCGCGGACGGTTTATGCCAGGATGGAAGGGGCAGTCCGTGCTTGCACGGACGCGCCTGCCGGTCTCATCGACGATGGCGATGAACAGCCGATCCGACCATCCGGCCCGCCCAGAGTGTCCCGGCCATGAGCGACGTCGACCCGCCCGGACCGAAACCCGTCATCCTCGTGGTCGAGGATCAGCCTGACGAACGCTTCCTCGCCGCGACCCTTCTGGAGGAAACGGGCTTCACGGTCATCGAGGCCGAGACCGCGGAGCGGGCGCTCGCGATCCTCAACGACCGCGGCGACGAGGTCAGCGTCGTGTTCTCCGACGTGCGCACGCCCGGCCCGATCGGCGGCTTCGAGCTTGCCCGCATCATCGGCGTCACTTGGCCGCGGGTGCGGGTGCTGCTCACGTCGGGCGACGCCGGCGACCAGCCGAGCGACCTGCGCGTCTCCGCGACCTTCATCCCGAAGCCCTGGCGCGCCGAGGACATCCTCGCCTGGGTCGGGCAGGTGGCCGGCAGGCCGCCCGAGCCCTCGGTGATCGGCCCCGGGGGAAAATTAATACCGCGCGCGATGGATACGTGAGGCATCGACGACGTTTGCAGGTCTCACTCAGCTTTGCATCTCTTCCCCAGCCGAGACGACGCAGCGCGCCAACAGGTCCGTCATGAAGACCGTCGCCCTCAATCACGCCGCGATCGGCCGCCGGATCGGACATGGTCTCGGCTCGGCGCCCGAGACGCAGAACCTCGATCTTCTCGGCGGCGACCTGCGCGACGCCTACGCAGCCGTCCTCTCGCCGACGCCGGAGCATCTGCTCGCGCTCGCCTATCGCATCGACGCCACTCGCGCCGCGAGCGGGCACGTCGCCTGACGCAGACCACGCGGCGTCCGGGCCGACGCATCGCCGGCCTGGACGAATCTGCTATAGGCTCCCACGGCGATCAGGGCTTCGATCCGCAAGCGGTGCTCCTGTCGGAGGGTCCGGCGGAACGAAGCGTTCATCGTCCTAAGCATCATTGCGCGAAGTGGCCGCGGGTTCGCGCGAAAAAAATGATGCGGCACCAAAGAGATCGAAGCAGGCATTCGTGGGGCGACCTACGAATGCCTGCTTAGCGACCCTGTGTCCCCGCCCGCGCGGTCCGTCGGGCGCGCGAAGTGATCGAGCCGTCCATGTTTCTGAAAGCCCGTTGCGGTCCGTTGGCCCTCGGCCTGGTCGGTGTCCTCGTCGGTGTCTTGGCCGGCGTTTTGCCGGCCGCAGCAGCCGCACCGCCGCCGCAGCCGAACGAGGGGCCCGGCGGCATCGGCGACCGCAAGCTCACCATCGTCAAGCGCGCGGTCGGACGGCTCGGGGCGTCCACGTTCGTGTTCCATGCCGCGGGCGCGGCGCCGGCCGACGGGCGGCCCGTGGTGGTGTTCCTGCATGGCTGGGGCGCGGTCAACCCGCAGAGTTACGGCGCCTGGATCGATCACCTCGCCCGCCGGGGCTGTCTCGTGCTGTTCCCGCGTTTCCAGGATGTGAACCGCACCCGGCCGGCGGATGCCGCCGCCAACGCGGAAGCCGCCCTGAAGACGGCGTTCGACGCCGTCTCCGCCGACACCGAGGCCAAGCCGGATCTGGCCAGGGTTGCCTTGATCGGTCACCTTGCGGGCGTGCCGATCGCCATGAACATCGCCGCCGACGCGAAAGGGCGCGGCCTGCCGGTGCCCAAGCTAGTGTTCGGGGTGATGCCCGGCGGCATCGCCAGCGGCCCGAAGGCCCGCGGCATCCAACTCGGCGACCTCGCAGCGATCGCGCCGCAGACGCTGCTCATCACGATGATCGGCGACCGCGAGGCGCGCGCGGCGGACCTGGCCGCCCGCCGGCTGCTCCGCGAGGCGAGCGGCGTCCCGATCGAGCGCAAGCTGTTCCTGCGCGCGCTCTCGGACGACCACGGCTTCCCGGTGCTGAGCGCGACGCTCGCCGCACCGGCCGGCCTCGACGCGGCCTTCGACGGGGGCGCGATCAAGCTGCCGGCGGAGCCGAAGGACGCCAAGCCGCCGCCGTTCAAGTGGTCGGCGGACATGGCGCTCAGCGGCGAACAGCAGACGCTCGTGGCGCAGATCAACAACGCCCGTGCCGACACGCTGGACTACCTCGCCTTCTGGAAGACCTTCGACCTCGCGACGGCGGCGGCCTTCGCCGGGCAGGATGCGAGCGTTCTGAAGACCAACCCGCGCCTGAGCGACATGGAGCGTTGGGCCGACGGCTGGCCGGTAAAACGCCTGTTCGTCGAGACGCCGCGCGCCGCCGCGCCCGCCTCGGCCCAGGCCCCGACGCCTGCGGCACAACCCGGAAGACCGTCGGCCAGGCCGTCGGTGCGGCGCTGATCCGCGCGGGCGTGTCGCGCGGCGCTCGCCGCGCGGTTCCCGGGCTTCGACGGGCGGCCGTCGATGCAGGCGACCGAGGCCGGCCGAGGCGTCCGGCTCGGTTCTTGCTAGGCTTGAGCCTCTCCGAGAGTGGGATGCCGAGCCATGCCCGATTTCGTAGCCGCCCTGCTTGCCGCCGCCGCCTTCTGCATCGTCCTCGTGGCGCTCAACGCGCTGACGCGGCTGCTGATCCAGTGGCACCTCGCTCCGCACGCGCTCGCCGAGAACGGCGTGCTGCAATTCGGCGGCGCCCTGGCGCTCGCCCGCGTGGCCTACCGGCGCGCGCCGCCGCGTCGCCTCCCGGACTGATCCCGGCGCGTCACGCCGGCGCCGGTCCGCGTCCCGACAGGCTCAGCGCCTCGCGCAGGTCGCCGACATCGGTGAGGTAGCGGCGCTCGCGGCGCATCGCCTTCAGGAACGCGCCGTCCGGGAACGGGCAGTAGGGCAGCACCGGGACGGTCCGGCCCTCCGGCACCGCACCGTTGCGGGCGATCGTCTCGAGCACCGCGTCGAGCAGCCTCCGGCCGTGCGCGTGCAGCAGCACGGCGGCGCGGGTCGCGGTCACGTCCGGCGGGAGCGCGACCGCCTCCTGTTCGAGGATCGCGCCGGCGTCGATCCGCACGGCGAGCCGGTGGATCGTCACGCCGAAGGCGTCCGGGCCGTCGGCCAGCGCGTGGATCGTCGGCACCGGCCCGCGATGGCGCGGCAGCAGGCCGGGATGGACGTTGAGCCCGCCGAGGCGGGCCGCACCGAGGGTGGCCCCGGACAGGATCTGGTCGAAGTGGAAGGTGACGATCAGATCCGGGGCATGGCTGCGGAGCGCCTGCGCGACCTCGGGCCCGTTGACGTCGTCGACCGTCAGCGTCGGGATCCCGAAGCCGCGGCACAGGGTCGTGAGCGGCGTCGCCTCGGGGGTGCCGGTGGTGCCGGCGAGCCGCTGCGTCAGCGGCGCGACCGGGCGCAGCAGGTCCGGCAGGCCGAAATTCACCGCGAGGTAGGGCAGGAACGCCGGCCCGGAGCGCGCGAGGTGCCGCCGCACCTGCCCGACGAGGCCCCCGGTCGAGGGGCGTTCGGCGTTCGACAGCCCGACGAAGGCGATGTCGCCGGCATGGTCTGCGACGAACCGGCGCACGGCCCGGGCATTGGGCAACGCTTCCAGGGCGAAGAGCGCGATCCGCGGGGGCGCCATCAGCGTCGCGGCCGCATCTGGAAGCGGAGGGCGCGCATGCCTGCGCGGCGCAGGAATTCCGGCGCGACGAGCCCGGCCCGGGCGAGGTGGAAGAGCAGGCCGGGGAAGGCGACGATCTCCCGGTTGCGCTCCAGCCCGCGAACGATGCACGCGGCGGCCGCGTCGGCGCTCATCTCCAGCGGGCGCCAGCCCTTCAGCGCGCCGCCCATCGGGGTCTTCACGTAGCCCGGCATCACCACGTTCACCCGCACGCCCTTCGGCGCGAGCTTTGCCCGCAGCGCCAGCCCGTGCGCCATGAGCGCCGCCTTGGTGCCGCTGTAGGACGGCGCGTCGGCGAGCGGTGCGTAGGCCGCGAGCGAGGAGACGAGGGCGATCTGCCCGCGCCCCCGCGCCGTCATCGCGGTCACGCAGGGCAGGGCGACGTTGAGGGTTCCGACGAGGTTGATGTCTACGGTCTCGAAGCCGGTCTCCTCGGATTCGACCTCGCCGGCCGGGTGGCCGCCGTTGATGCCGGCATTGGCGATCGCGAGGTCGAGGGGCGCGGCGGCGTCGAGCGTCCTGATCCAGGCGCGCGCCGCCGCGCGGTCGCGCAGGTCGAGGGGGACGATCGACGCCTCGGCGCCCCGCCGCCGGCACTCCGCTGCGACCCGTTCCAGGCGGCCGGGATCGCGGGCGTTGAGGGTGAGGCGGGTTCCCGGCGCGGCGTAGCGGCGGGCCAGCGCCGCGCCGATGCCGCTCGACGCGCCGGTGATCAGGATATGGGGCATGGGCCGGGTGCTACCCCGCGCCGGTCCGCCGGATCAATAGACCTCGGCCAGACGCCCGTCGCCCGCGCCGCCCGCGCGGATCGTGCGCGCAGCGGCGACCAGGGCGTCGGGCAGCGCCGCCTCCATCCGCGGCACGGCGCCGCTCACCGCGCGCGCGATGGAGGCCTTCGAGAAGTAGCCGCCGTTCACCTGCGTCCGGTGCAGGACCACCCGGCGGAAATCGGCCATCAGCGCCATGTCCGGCGCGGTCGGGTCGGTCCAGAAGCCGTCGATGTCGCCCTGATGGGTCAGGCCGGCCATGTTGTAGATCGCGGTGCCGACCGCGAGCGTCGGGCGGCCCATCTCCAGCGACAGCATGCCGACTGTGCTGTTGACGATCACGATGCCGCGGGCACCCGCGATCAGGCCCGGCAGGTCGCCGCCGTCGATGAAGTCGAGGCGCTCGCTGACACCGTGGCGCCGGGCCGAGGCGCGGGCGAACTTGCGCCAGTTGATCAGCCCGGCATCGAGCGGATGCAGCTTCACCAGGAGCCGGGTCGGCGCCTGCGAGGTCTCGGCGAAGGACTTGATCACCCGGTCCATGAAGCCTTCGACCCCGAAGAACGGGGAATGCACCCGGATCTGGTAGTCGCTGTCGAGCTGGAGCGGCAGCAGGAAGTAGTCGCAGCCGACCGCGTTGTAGATCGCGTTGCAGCGGGCGGCCTCGCGCCGGGATCGGCCGCGGTGGACGAACTTCTTGATCCAGCCCGCATATTCCATCGCGACATGCGTCGGGCGATGGCTGCGGAAGCGCGGGTAGAGGTACGGGAAGCAGATGTTGGCGAGGTTGTAGCCGACGTCCCAGACGCTGCGGCGGGCCATGTCGCCGGTGGACGGCATCGCCCGGCCCGGCTGGGGCAGGCGGCGGGCCGCCGCCCGGATCGCCGCGGCGTTCCGCGGCAGGGAGGAGTGCCCGTTCACGCCGCCGAGTTCGCAGGTGATCCAGTTCGGCCGGATGTAGCCTTCCTCGAACACGTGGACGCGCAGGCCGCGGGTGCCGGCGACCGCGCGGGCGACCGCGTGGTAGGGGCGGCAATCGCCGAACAGCACGATGTCGGTGACGCCCTCGCGATCCACGTAGGCGTCGAGCCACGCACCCCAGGCGTCCTGCGTGCCGCGGTAATGGTCGCTACCGCCGCGCCAGAACAGCCAGTCGCCGGGGCAGAAGTTGATGCGCCGGACCCGGTGGCCCCGTGCCGCCAGGGCCGTGCCGAGATCGGAGAAGAAGGTCGATGCGAGGCCCTGCAGGAAGAGGAAGGTCGCCGGGCTCGCATCGACGGGATCTGGGCGAGGCTGAAGCATTCCGAGGTGCTCTGTCCTTCACCGGTCGGCGTGAATAGGCGGGTCCGAGCTGGCGGAGAGAGGTCGCACGGACGCCCGGACCCGGCAATCCGACGCGATCCCGGGACCGCGCGATTTCGACGGATCGTGGCCGTCCCGCAACGCCCTCGCGGCCGGACCGACCCTGTCGAGCTAGGAGCCAATCGCGGCGGCGATATGTCCGATGCCGGCCGGGGAGCCGGCGTACCATTCGCCTGCGGTCCCCGAGATGGGCTAAAGCCCGTGCCGCGGCCCGCGCCCCCGTCCGAACCCTGCCGTCGATCGAACAGGTGATGCATTCAACCCTCCCTCCCTCGCTGTTCGCGGCCGGACGGACGATTCGGTGGCTGCGCCCTGAGATCGAGTCCGCGACCGGCCGGACCTTCGGCTCTCCGCGCGTGGCCGGCGCGGCGGCGGTGGCGTGGGGCGCGGACGGGCCGGCGGCGCGGCTGCTGCGGCTCGCGCGGTGGCCCGTCCTCGTGGTCGCGCCGGGGCCGCTCCTCAGCCCCTACGATACCGCGGCGACAGGGTTCGCGAGCCTACGCATCCTGTTCGGGGACGAGCCGGTCGGCGGCGCCGAGGAGCCCGGCATCCACCATTTCGATCCGTGGACGCGCGCCCCGATCGGCCGCGACGCCTGCGCCGAGCGGGTGGCGTGGCTGCGCGCGCGGTTTGCCGAGAACGGACGCCGCGTCGTCTATGTCGGCATCTCGCGCTGGAAGCGCCCGGCGCTCGACGCCTTCGCCCTCGGACCGGGGGGACGGCCGATCCACACCATGACCGCGGGCGAGGCGGTCGCCGCCGCCAGGCGCTGCGACGGGCAGGTGCTGGCCTGGGCGACCCGCACGCCCGAGACGCTGGAGGCCGCCTGCACGGAGGCCGGCGTGCCGTTCGCCCGCGTCGAGGACGGCTTCCTGCGCTCCGTCGGGCTCGGGGCGAGCCTGCGGCCCGGCGCTTCGATCGTCGTGGACGATTGCGGCATCTACTACGACCCCCGGCGCGAGAGCCGGCTCTCGCGGATTCTCGCCGAGGCCGGCTTCCCCGACGCGCTCGTAGCGCGGGCCGGCGCCCTTCGCGCGGCGATCGTCGCGCGGCGGCTGAGCAAGTACAACGTCGGCCTCACCGTCGGGGCCGGGGACTGGCCGATGGGCCGGCGCATCGTGCTCGTGCCGGGGCAGGTCGAGGACGACGCCTCCGTCCGTCACGGCTCGCCGCACATACGCTCGAACCGCGCCCTCCTGGCGGCGGCGCGCGCCCGCGACCCGGACGCGTTCCTGCTCTACAAGCCGCACCCGGATGTCGAGGCCGGGTTCCGGCCCGGCGCGATCCCCGAGGCCGAGGCGCTGACGTTCGCCGACCGGATCGTCTCGGGCCTGAGCATCGTCGACCTGCTCGACCGGGTGGATCACGTCGAGACCATGACCTCGCTCGCGGGCTTCGAGGCGCTGATCCGGGGCTTGAGCGTTGCCACGCACGGGCGGCCGTTCTACGCCGGCTGGGGGCTCACCGAGGACCTCGCGCCCGGTGCGGCCCGCGGACGCGCCCTGACGCTGGACGAGCTGGTCGCCGGCACGCTGATCCTCTATCCGCGCTACCTCGATCCGGTGGCGATGAAGCCGTGCGGCCCCGAGCAACTCCTCGACCGGCTCAGCGCCGCCCGCGCCTCCGCGCCGCCCACCGCCCTGGCGCTCGGCCGGCTCGGCCGGCTCACCCTGCGCGCGCGCTACCGCCTGCTCAACCCGATCGTGCGCGCGCTGCGCGCCCGCCGCGGCGTCGATGCGGGCGACGGCAAGCCCGGACAAGGCTGAACCGAACACCATGTCCCTGCTTCTCGCGATGACGGTGGCCGTCGTCCTCTGCCTCGCGATCGAGGCCACCGCCGGCGACGGACCGGGCCGGAGGCCGGCCGATCTCGCGATCAGGCTGGCCGCCTACGCGCTGATCGTGCTGTTCTGGTTCGCGTTCTCCTGGCGTCCCTGGCTCGCGGCGTCGAGCGGCGTGCTCACGGTGGCGGTCCTCCACCTCGTCAGCCGCTTGAAGCGCGCGGTGGTCGGCGAGGCGCTGGTGTTCAGCGACTTCGCCCTGCTGCCGCAGGTGCCGCGCCATCCCCAGCTCTACTACGTGCCCCCGGTCACGAGCCCGCGGGTCGCGGGGCCGTTCCTCCTCGGGCTCGCCGGCGTCGCGCTCTGGTACCGCGCCGAGCCGAGCCTGCTGCCGGACGCCGCCGCCGGGCGCCTGGCGGCGATCCTCGCGCTGCCCCTCGGCCTGTTCGCCGTGGTGCTGGCCGCCGCCCGGCCGCCGCTCGCGCGCTGGCTCGCCGGACGCTTTCCGAACCCCGATCTCGACGCCGACATCGCCCGCGTCGGCCTGCCCGCCTGCCTGACGGTCCACACCCTGCGCTGGCGCGCCGAGCGCGCGGTGCCGGTGCCGGTGCCGGTGCCGGCCGAGGCCGCCGCGCGCCCGGGGCCAGCGGGCGACGCGGTCGTGGTGGTGATCCAGCTCGAATCCTTCGTCGATCCCGAACGCCTCGGCGGTCCGCACCTGCCGCTGATGGACCTGATCCGGGCCCGCGCCGCCGAGTACGGGCGGCTCCGGGTTCCGGCGCACGGGGCCTACACCATGCGGACGGAACACGCCGTGCTCACCGGCCGAAGCCCGGACGACCTCGGCTTCGGGGTGTTCGACCCCTACCTCGCCAGCGGCGGCCACGAGCCCGGCAGCCTCGCGCGGCTCGCCCGCGGGCACGGCTACGCGACCACCTTCGTCCACCCGTTCCATCGGGACTTCTTCCAGCGCGCGACGGTGATGGAGGCGCTGGGCTTCCAACAGCTGGTGATGGAGGCGGATTTTTCCGGCGCAGCGCGGGCCGGCCCCTACGTGAGCGATGCGGCGTTCGGCGCCCGCATCCTCGCCGAGGTCGAGGCGCGCGGCGGGCCGCTGTTCGTGTTCGGGGTGACCATGGAGAACCACGGACCCTGGAAGCCGGGACGGTTGCCGGGCATCGACGATCCGCTGGCGCAGTACCTCCACCACGTCGCCGGCACCGGGCGGATGGTCGAGGCTCTCGTGGCCGGGCTGGAGGGGCGGGACGCGACGCTCTGCGTCTTCGGCGACCACGCGCCCGCGTTGCCGAACTGCCGGCCGGGCTTCGGCGGCACCACGACCGATTACGCGATCTTCCGCTTCGGCCGCCACGCGGACGCGCCGCCGCGGCGCGTCGACCGGACGGCGCATGACCTCGGCCGCCGGCTCAGGGGGGCGCTCGCGGCGGACGAGGCGATCGCGATCTCGCCAAGCGTCACCTTATCAAGCGTGGCATTATCAAGCGTGGCCGTGCCACGGTCGTGACGCAATGCCGGCCGATGTCCCGGCGGCGCGCCGGGCCGCGTTAAAGCGATCTCAGGCTTTGGCGCGCACCGTCACGGTCCCGCTCGCGCGGTGGTGCGAGGCCCGTGTTCCGGGGCGTGCCCGTGTCGGAGCGGGGTGGATCGGATTCGCGTGAGGACCATGCGCGCCGACAGGGATGAGGGCCGGTCCCGCTTCGCGGGACGCGGCTGCGAGGGTTCGATGATGCTGCGTTCGACGGCGCTGTTCGCGCTGACCGCCTGCCTCGCCGGCGGCTGTACGGTCCTGCCGGGTGCGGGTCCGACGGCGCGGGCGGTCGAGGCGGGTT
>NZ_CAXTHR010000068.1:0-22352 GCF_964244095.1 uncultured Methylobacterium sp.
GCATCGTCGTGCCCGAGAGCTTTGCCGACTTCATCGACATCGTGATCCCCGAGCTTCAGGACCGCGGACTCTACAAGACCGCCTACGCCGAGGGCTCGCTCCGGGCAAAGCTCTTCGGTGAGGGAGACCGCCTGCCCGACCGCCATGCCGTCCAGGCCTACCGTGCCGGAGCGCCGGCCCGTGCCCGGGCGGTTTGAGAGCGTGTTTGACCTCGGAAGGCCGGGGAAGCGCGGTTCGCCGGGATCGCGGCGGTCGCAGGTGAGCCAGTCGATCTCGTGGCAGACGACGTGGGGCCGGGTCTCGCTGCGGCCGTGGTCGCGGTCGGTGGTCTCGTGGGTGTCGAGGCGGGCTTTCCCGGGGTCGTCGAGGAACAGGCGCACGTCCTTGGCGAGCAGATGTGCAGCGCGCATCCGCAGATCTTCCTGCGGGAGTTGCGCGACACCCTGGCCAAGCAAGGTGTCCGAACCAGCACCAGCGGTCTGTGGCGGTTCTTCGGTCCCCACGGCATCAGCCGTAAAAAGGGGCTCTTCACGCAGCCGAACAGCAACGCGAGGACGTGAGGGCAGCCCGGGAGGCGTGGCTCGACGGCCAGCTCGATCTCGATCCGGATAGCCTCGTCTTCATCGACGAGACCGCGGCCGCCACCAACATGGTGCGGCCCTATGGCCGATCCCCACGCGGCGAGCACTGCCGCATCTGCGTGCCGCACGGGCACTACAAGACCACCGCCGCCCTGCGCATCAGCGGCCTCGTCGCCACCACCCTGTTCGACGGGGCCACCAATGGCGAGCGCTTCCGGGCTTATGTCACCGAAACGCTGGTCCCAGTGCTCAAGCGTGGCGACACGGTCATCCTCGACAACCTGCCGTCCCACAAGGTGGTTGGCGTGCGCGAGGCCATTGAGGCGGCCGGCGCGCACCTGCTCTACCTCCCAGCCTACAGTCCGGACTTCAACCCGATCGAACAGGCCTTCGCCAAGCTGGGCACCTCCAAAAACCTCGTGATTTGGGGCGGTTCGTGGTGAGATGGCGCTGGTAGCCGGCGAGGTGCTGTGATGCGCGGTCAGCCAGGGTTCTTCGATGTCGACGAGCGTCTGAGGGATCTGTCAGCTAAGGGCGACGCGCTGGAGCGGCTGAGCGCCATCGTCGATTTTGAGCTGTTCCGGCCCGACCTGACCCGCGCGGTGCCACGCTCGGACGGGTCGAGAGGCGGACGTCCGCCGTTCGACCTCGTCTTCATGTTCAAGGTGCTCATCCTTCAGGCGAGCCACTCCCTGTCGGACGAGCGCACCGAGTTCCTGATCAAGGACCGGCTCTCCTTCATGCGCTTCCTTGGTCTCGGGCTGTCCGACCTGGTGCCCGATGCCAACACGATCTGGACGTTCCGCGAGACGCTCACCCGGGCGCAGATCGGCGGGAAGCCAGCGATCCAGGCGCTGTTCTCCGCCTACGAGGCGGCCTTGCGCGAGGCCGGTTTCCTGGCGATGGGCGGGCAGATCGTCGATGCGACCGTGGTAGCCGCTCCCAAGCAGCGCAACAGCGAGGCCGAGAAGGCCGACCTGAAGGCCGGCCGCGTACCGGACGCCTGGAAGGCCAATCCATCGAGGCTCGCGCAGAAGGACCGGGATGCGCGCTGGACGATCAAGTGGTCGAAGGCCAAGCCGGCCGCGGACGGCGCCAAGCGCGTCGACATCGCGGTGCCGAGCTTCGGCTACAAGAACCACGTCGGCATCGATCGCCGCCACGGGCTGATCCGCACCTGGATCGCCACCGATGCCGCCCGGCACGACGGGGCGCAACTGCCCGGCCTGCTCGACAAGACCAACACGGCCGGCGACGTGTGGGCGGACACGGCCTACCGTTCGAAGAAGAACGAGGCGCATCTGTCGGGCAACGGCTTCGTCTCGCGCATCCACCGCAAGAAGCCGCCCGGTAAGCCGATGCCGCGGAACGTCGCTCGTGCCAACGGCCGGAAGTCGAAGGTCCGCGCGGCCGTCGAGCACGTCTTCGCCCGGCAGAAGGGGCCGATGGACCTCGTCGTGCGCACCATCGGGCTGGCGAGGGCTACGGTGAAGATCGGACTGGCCAACCTCGCCTACAACATGAACCGGGCGGTCTGGCTACACCGAAGCCGGGCCATGGCAGCCTGAGGATCAAGACCAGGCGCACCTGGCCACCGGCCGGGCCGACAAAGCGCCCCGCTTCAGATCACCCAAATGCCAAAACCTCGGCCGCTCACTTCCAAAAACCTTCACCAGACCAGTATTTGGAGGTGTCCAGCTGAAAGCGTTGTTACGAACGGCCGCCGCGCGCACGGTGCCGGACCTCTGGGCCGCCATCCGGAAGGCCTTCAAGGCCTTCCGTCCTCGCGAATGCCGAAACTATGTCGCCGCCGCTGGATACGATGCATTCGACCCAACATGACCGGGAACGGCTCTAGGTCGATCAAGGTCGGAAGAAGGTCGGCGTTCATGACGGAAGATCAGGTATGAAGTGGTCATGGCTGTTCGTCGTCGCCGCGCTTGCCATTTGCGTTCAGGCCTGCTCCTCGACTGGACAAGGCTCGCCCGAAGGCACCCGGAGCTTCCTGAAGGAGGAGATGGGCCGGCGCGGCCTGTGAGGATGCCGAGCCTTGGGATGTGGATCGCGGCGGTCGCCGCCCTGGCCGCGCATCCGGCCTCGGCGCAGCTCAACCCGATCATCGCGGCGACTCAGGCGCCGGGCTACTTCGCCGGCTCCCTCTACCCCTACGGCGCGCCCCCTGGATACGGCGGGTTCGCGCCCGCTCCCTATCCCGGCTACGGCTCGCCTTATCCGAACACCAACCCCGCCCTCAACCAGATCACGCAGGCGCAGAACAATCCCAACATCGCGAGCCGGGCCGGCGCCACGCAGATGTCGGGCCTCACCAATGGCGGTGGCGGCGGTGGGGGGAGCGGCGGCGGCGGCCAGTCGGGCGGCAGCGGCGCCCCGACCATCGGGATGCGGGACCCCGACACCAACTACGAGCTGCTCCAGGATCCCGGCTCGCCGGTCTACGGCCGCTACGGCGCCCTGCGGTCGAAGAACGGCGACATCCGCCAGCAGGTGCTGGCGCAGGCCGCGCGCGGCATCGGAATCCGGCAAGGCTTTGCCGAGGAGACGGCACGCCTCAACGCGGAACTCGACGGGGCCTACGGCGCGGCGCTCGACGCGCGCTACGACTTCGCGCCGCTGATGATCGAGCGCGCCCTCGTGCCGCCCGGCATCACGGAGCTGCACAAGCTCGGCGAGCGCGCGGGCGACCGGCTCCTCTACCTCACGCTTGGCGCCTTCGAGATCGTGCGCCCCGCCCGCCTGTCGCTCGCGCCGCCGAACTGGCGCGACTACCTCTACAACAACGGCGTACCGCCGAGCCCGCCCGGCTCGGCCTCCGACGTGGCGCCGGACGGCTTCACGGAAGAGGGCGTGTGGGACGCGGCGCTCCGGTCGGGCGTGGCGGTCGGCATCGAGGAGGCGCGCGCGAGCTTCTCGGCCAACCTGAACCAGCTCGAGCGCGACCACGCAGGGATGGACCGCTACCACGACCTCGCGCGCAGCGGCGCCGTCAGCCTGCCGGTGGTGAGGACGGCGTCCCACAAGGTGCGGATCGGGGCTGGCGGCGCGCGCGCCTTCATCGGCGAGCGGGTCGTGACGCTGCAGGTCAGCCCGAGATTCCGGGCCGCCCGACCCGCGGCCTACCGGTGAGCCTGCCGTCCCGCCGGGCGGTCTGAGGCGGCCTCGGCGCCCTGCTCGCCGGGGCGTCGGGCTGCGAGCGCGCCTTCGCCGGGGCGCTCGGCGCGGTGGCCGCAGACCGGCGTGCGGAGGCCGCGGGGCGCGACCGCCTGTGGCTGGTCCGGCCCGACGGCGCCGAGATCCGCAGCCGTTTTCGCCAAGCCGAGGGCGCCTATGATCAGGATCAGGTCCTGCTCCTGTCCTGGTTCATGCGCGACGTGCGGGATGCCGAGCGCGCGGTCTGGATGGAACCGCGGTTGTTCGACCTGATGGCCGCGGTGCAGGCGAGCATGTCCACGGTTCACGGCAACCCCCTCCCGCTCGTCGTCACGAGCGGCTACCGCACCCGCGCGCACAACGCGGCGATCGAGACCGCGGCCCGCAACTCGATGCACCTCTTCGGCTACGCGGCCGACCTGCAGGTGCGCGGCTATCTCGCACGCGCGGTGGCGCTCGCCGCGTCGTTCTTCTCGCACGGCGGGATCGGCTTGTACGACACGTTCACGCACCTGGACGTCTGGCGCCAGAGAACCTGGATCGAAGGGAAGGCGGGCACGGCCGCAGGGCGCGTTCCGGTCGAGCCTCCGGCGGCCGGGCCATGAGAGCGTGACTGATCGTTCCGCCTTCCAACCTCGACATCGGACACTCAGGCAGCGGTGCGGTCGGCGCAGGTCGCGGGAGGAAGAGCCGATGGCTTCAGGTGTGACGTCTACGGCGTGAGATCGGCAAGCCCGGTCGCGCATCAGATCATCGCGTTGCTGGCGCAGGCGGCCGAACCTGTCGTCGCGTCCGGTCGCGGCCTTCGACGCAACCAGCTCCTATTCCGCAACGCGCTATACGTCTCTTTTTCTTAAGCTTGTCCGAAGCCGCGATGTCGCGCGTCGCCTCATAGGCGAGAGGTACCGCTTTCCCTCGGCGGTCTGGACCTCGGCAATGTCGATATGGAAATAGCCGATCGGGTACGCCTTGAACGTCTTCTTGGCCGGCTTGTCGCCCTCGACAGCGGGCAGCCGGGAGATGCCATGACGTCGAAGGCAGCGGTGCAATGACGACCGGCCCAGATGAGGGATCGTTGCCTGAAGGGCGTAGAGGCAGTCATCCATCGGCAGAAGCGTGTGCTTCCGGAAGGCGACGACGATCGCCTCCTCGATCGACAGCACCGTGGACCTGGCGTCCTTCGGGCCCGTCGGGAGATCGGTGACCGACGTCCGGCGCTTCCACTTGGCGACGGTCTTCTGGTTGATCCCGTAGTGCTTCGCCAGAGCCCTCAGGCTCCCTTGACTATGCTGTATCGCGCGACGGACCGCCTCAGTCGTGGTGGCGCTTCCGTGGAGAACCTGGCCCATAGCGCAGCCTCCAGTCCGACGATAAGAAGGCATCATCAAAGCCAGGGACCAAACACCTAGATTGAAATCATTCCGAGAACGAGGGACGGGCTGAAGCGTTGTGGTTCGGAAGGTGGTGGTCCATCCGCGCCGCCGCCGACACGCGGTCCTTCACGCTCCGACCGACAGGATTCCCTTCGTTCCGCGGAGGCTTCCCCTCGTCCCGCGGAGGCTTCGGCTCCGGGGCTGGCACAGACAGGAAGAGGCGCATGATCAAACTCACGGTGAACGGCGCGCAACGCAGCTTCGACGGCGACCCCGACATGCCGCTGCTCTGGTACCTGCGCGATGAACTCGGGCTCACCGGCACCAAGTTCGGCTGCGGACAGGCGCTGTGCGGCGTCTGCACGATCCACCTCGGCGGCACCGCGACGCGGTCCTGCACCACCCCGGTCTCGGCGGCCGCCGACCAGGAGGTCCTGACCATCGAGGGGCTGTCGCCGGACGGCGACCATCCGGTGCAGGTCGCGTGGCGCGACCTCAACGTCGCGCAGTGCGGCTACTGCCAGTGCGGCCAGATCATGCAGGCGGCCTCGCTGCTGAAGGACAGCCCGATGCCGACCGACGCCGAGATCGACGCGAGCATGAGCGGCAACATCTGCCGCTGCGGCACCTATCCGCGCATCCGCGCGGCCATCCATCAGGCTGCGGGCCAGCCCGCCACCAACGCGGGAGAGCGCCTGTGATCCACGATTCCAAGCTGATGGCCGAACTTGCGGCCGAGACCCCGGCGCAGCCCGCCCTGATCGCCAACGTCAGCCGCCGCACCATCCTCGGCGGGCTCGGCGCCTTCGTCCTTGCGGTGAACCTGCGCGACTCCGCCAGGGCCGAGACGAAGGCCGGGGACGCGCCGAAATTCGGCGCCGACGGCATGCCGCACGGCTGGCGCGACGACCCCAAAATCTTCGTCGCGATCGGTGCCGACGGGCGCGTCACCGTGACCAACCACCGCTCCGACATGGGCCAGGGGGTGCGCACCTCGGTCGCCCTCGTGGTCGCCGACGAGCTGGAGGCCGACTGGTCGAAGGTCGGCGTGGTCCAGGCCTGGGGCGACGAGGCGCGCTTCGGCAACCAGGACACCGACGGCTCGCGCTCGTTGCGCCACTTCTTCCAGCACTTCCGCCACGCGGGTGCGGCGGCCAAGCTCATGCTGATCCAGGCGGCGGCCAAGCAGTGGAACGTGCCGGCCTCCGAGGTCACGGCCGGGAACCACGTGCTCACCCACGCCAAGTCGAAGCGCACGCTCGGCTACGGCGAGGTCGCGGCCGCCGCCGCCGAACTGCCGGTGCCGGCCCGCGAGGCGGTCGTCCTCAAGGACCCCAAGGACTTCCGCTACATCGGCAAGGGCAAGATCGGCCTGATCGACAACCGCGACATCACCACCGGCAAGGCCGTCTACGGCCTCGACACCAAGCTCGACGGGATGCTCTATGCCCTCGTCGCGCGCCCGGCGGTCTACGGCGGCAAGGTCGTGAGCTTCGACGACACCGAAACGAAGAAAATTCCGGGCGTCGTCAAGGTCATCAAGATCGACGGCGGCGAGATCCCGTCCGAGTTCATGCCGCTCGGCGGCGTCGCGGTGATCGCGAAGAACACCTGGGCGGCGATGAAGGGTCGCGAGGCCCTGAAGATCACCTGGGACGACGGCCCGAACGCCGCCTACGACACCGACGCGTTCCGCACGGAGCTGGAGAAGGCGGCGCGCAGCCCCGGCAAGGTCGTGCGCAACCAGGGCGACGTCGACGAGGCTTTTGCCCGGGCGAAGACCCGGATCACCGCCGACTACTTCGTGCCCCACCTCGTCCAGGCGCCGATGGAGCCGCCGGCCGCGGTCGCGCGGGTGAAGGACGGGGTGTGCGAGGCCTGGGCCTGCACGCAGGGGCCGCAGGCGGCCCACGACCGGCTGATGAAGGCGCTGAACTTAGCCGGCGACAAGGTGCGGGTGAACGTGACGCTGCTCGGCGGCGGCTTCGGCCGCAAGTCCAAGCCCGACTACGTGGTCGAGGCGGCGCTGTGCTCCCAGGCCGTCGACGGCGCGCCGGTCAAGCTCGTGTGGACCCGCGAGGACGACATCCACCACGGCTACTACCACACCATCTCCGCCGAGCACCTCGAGGCTGGGCTCGACGAGCACGGCATGCCGGTGGCGTGGCTGCACCGCTCGGTCGCGCCGACGATCGGCTCGATCTTCGCGCCCGACCCGAAGCACGAACTGCCGTTCGAGCTCGGCATGGGGCTGGTCAACACGCCGTTCGCGATCCCGAACATCCGCCTGGAGAACCCGGAGGCGGCGGCCCACGTGCGGATCGGCTGGTTCCGTTCGGTCTCGAACATCCCGCACGCCTTCGCGATCCAGTCGTTCGTGGCCGAACTCGCACACGCCGCGGGCCGTGACCCGAAGGACTACCTGCTCGACCTCATCGGCCCCGCGCGAAAGATCGACCCGACGTCGATCGGCGATGTGTGGAACCACGGCGAGGACCCGAAGCTGTACCCGATCGACACCGGGCGCCTGCGCCGGGTGATCGAGACGGCGGCCGCCGGCGCCGGCTGGGGGCGCAAGCTCGACAAGGGCCGCGGCCTCGGCATCGCCGGTCACTACAGCTTCGTCACCCACACGGCGGTCGCTGCCGAGGTCGAGGTCGATGCCAAGGGCGGGGTGAGGGTGCACGCGATCGACATCGCGGTCGATTGCGGTCGCCAAGTGAACCCGGAGCGCGTCCGCTCGCAGATGGAGGGCGCCGTGGTGATGGGGATGGGGCTGGCGCTCACCTCCGAGATCACGTTCAAGCAGGGCCGGGCGCAGCAGAACAACTTCGACGGCTACGAGATCATCCGGATCGACGCCGCGCCGAAGGTGATCCGCGTGCACCTCGTCGAGTCCGGCACCTGGGACGGTCCGCTCGGAGGCGTCGGCGAGCCCGGCGTCCCGCCGGTGGCGCCGGCCATCGCCAACGCGGTGTTCGCGGCCACCGGCCGCCGGGTGCGGCAGTTGCCGATCCGCGACCAGCTCAGCGCCTGATCGGCGGTCCCGCGCCCCGCCCGCATCGGGCGGAGCGCGGCGGCATGTCCGGGCGTGCGCTGGACCGCGAGGACCGCCTGCGCGCCCGAACGGAGCCATGCGCGTGGCTGGAGCGTTAGCGTGCCGGGGTTCGCCCGCTCCGGGACAATCGAGGATATCGTCGGATGAAGCGTATCGCGTGGCTCGCCGCCGTGGCCCTGGTCCCGGCCCTGACCGCCCCCGCCCTCGCCTCCCCTTGCTCCGAAAAGATCGAGAGCCTGTCGCGGCGCGTGCAGGCGGAATCGACCGCGGCGATCTCGGCCTCGACCGGCGGGCAAGGCGCGGCGGCCAGGCGCGGTGGCGAAGGCGTGACGGGGACGGAGGGCCAGGCGCCCGGCCAGTCGCCCCAGGCTCCGCCGGAAAAGTCGGCGGAGGCCGGCAAGGGGGGTGACGCGGCCCAGCAGGCCAAGGTCGCCCTCGACGAGGCCCGCACCGCCGACGGCAAGGGCGACGCCGGCGCCTGCGACGCGGCGCTCGCCCGCGCCGAGCAACAGCTCAGGGCCGCGCCGTAATCGACCGCATCACCGAAGAAATTCCGGTCCGCGCGCCCTCCTCCCCGCCCTACGCTACCGGATTCACGAATCGCGCAGGGCGGCGATCGCGTCCCCCGTCCGCGTTTGCGGATGGACACATCGCTCCACGCGATCCGGCACAAGGCGCGGGTCCTCTCTTCCGTGCGGGATAGGGCGAGGGATGAGAACACACCGGAGAGGTCACGCCCGCCGATGCGCTTCCTCGGCCGCCTCCTCCTCGGGTCCCTCGCCCTCCTCCTCGCGATCCCCACGGGCGCCGGGACGCTGCTGGCGGCCCTCGTGCTCGATCCGGTCGCGAGCGTCTGGCTGACGAAGGGCGCTATGGCCGGGCTCGATGCCGGCCTGTCGGACCTCGCCGCCGGCCTGCCGCCGGAGGGTTTCCCGTTGCTGCTCGCCGGCTTGGCGAAGGCGGCGTTCATGGTGTTCGTGGTGCCGCCGGTCCTCGTGGCGCTCATCGGCGAGACCCTGCGGCTGCGCGGATACGTCTGGTACGGCGGCGCCTGCGGCCTGATCACCGCCGCCCTGCCCTGGCTCGCCCGCGGGGCGGTGCGCCCCGGCGGCCCGCTCGCGGCGGAGGCGCGGCTCACCGCGATCCTGTTCGTCGCGGGCGCCGGCGCCGGCCTCGTCTACTGGCTCGTCGCCGGGCGCGGCGCCGGCCGGACCGTGCCGCCGGCGTGACGCGGCGCCGGCATCCGCGCCGGTCCCCGGTTCGGCGGAGCCCTGCCGATCGGGACCCGTGTCCCGGCGCGGTCGTCGCCAGCCTTCCGGACGGCGGCGCGGGCGCTATCTGGCGCCGGATGAGACCGATTCGCATCGTCCTCGCCCTCCTCGCGCTGGGCGGCCCGGCCCTCGCGCAGGGCCCGGCACCGGCTCCGCCGATCCCGTCTGACGACGCGCGGATGCTGCCGGCTCTCGCCCGGCACGGCATGGTCGCGAGCCAGGAGGCACGGGCGACGCGGATCGGCGTCGAGGTGCTCAAGCGCGGCGGCAACGCGGTCGATGCGGCGGTCGCCGTCGGCTTCGCGCTCGCGGTGACCCTGCCGCAGGCGGGCAATCTCGGCGGCGGCGGCTTCATGCTGGTGCACTTGGCCGACCGCAACGAGACGGTGGCGATCGACTACCGCGAGACCGCGCCGAGGGCGGCCGAGGCCGGCATGTTCCTGCGGCCCGACGGGCAGCCGGACAGGGCGGCCTCGACCCGCACGGGCAAGGCGGTCGGCGTTCCGGGGACGGTGCGGGGCCTGGCCGAGGCCCACCGCCTCTACGGCTCGGGCAGGCTGGCGCTCGCCGAGCTGATCGCCCCGGCGGAAAGGCTCGCGCGCGCCGGCATCCCGGTGACGGGGGGCCTGGCCGATTCGCTGCCGCGGGCCGCGGGCCTGCTCGGGCGCTGGCCCTCCAGCCGCGCGATCTTCTTCCGCGGCGACGCGCCCCTGCCGCGCGGCGACACCCTGGTGCAGGCGGATCTGGCCGACACCCTGAACGCCGTCGCCGCGCGCGGGGCGGACGCGTTCTACACCGGTCCGGTCGCCGAGAGGATCGCCGCCGCCGTGCAGGCGGCCGGCGGCCCGATGGTCGCCGCGGATCTGGCCGCCTACCGGCCGGCGATCCGCGAGCCCGTGCGCGGCAGCTATCGCGGCTACGCGGTCGTCTCGATGCCGCCGCCCTCCTCGGGCGGCGTCCACCTCATCGAGATCCTGAACATCCTCGAAGGCTACGACCTCGCGGCGATGGGGCCTGGGAGCGCGGCCGCGATCCACACCATGGCCGAGGCGATGAAGCCGGCCTACGCCGACCGCGCGACGTGGCTCGGCGACCCGGACCGAGTCACGGTCCCCGTCCGGGGCCTCGTCTCGAAGCCCTACGCGGCCGCGCTTCGCCGGGCGATCGATCCGGACCGCGCCCGGCCCGCCGACGCGGTCGCGGCCGGCGACCCGCTGCCGCACGAGCACGAGCAGACCACGCATTTCTCGGTCGTGGACGCCGCGGGCAACGCGGTCGCCAACACCTACACCCTGAACTTCTCCTACGGGGTCGGGCTGGTGGCCGAGGGCACCGGCGTGCTCCTCAACAACGAGATGGACGACTTCTCCGCCAAGACCGGCACCCAGAACGCCTACGGGCTCGTCGGCGGCGAGGCCAACGCCGTGGCGCCCGGCGCCCGGCCGCTCTCGTCCATGACGCCGACCTTCCTGTTCCGGGACGGCCAGCTCTTCCTGGTGACCGGCAGCCCCGGCGGCAGCCGCATCATCACCACGGTGCTCGACGTGATCGTCAACCTGATCGACTTCCGCATGAACCTCGCCGAGGCCGTCGGCGCCCCGCGCATCCACCACCAGTGGAAGCCGGACGTGCTGGTGACGGAGGACGGCCTGTCGCCCGACACGATCGCCCTGCTGCGCGCGCGCGGCCACACTGTCCGGATCGGATCGAGCTCGGGCTCCGCCAACTCGATCCTGCGCAGCGGCGGCCTACTCGCGGGCGCCGCCGACCCGCGGCAGAGGGACACCCTGGCCGAGGGGTATTGAGGGCGTCCGCCGGATGGCGGGGACTGAGCGTCCCGGTTTCCGATCCGCCCGTTCAGCGCGCGACCGCGCCGACCATTGGCCCGAGCGGGCGGCTCAGATCGGAGCGCCTGAGCGAGGGCGCGTAGAGGCTCGACACGCTGCCGTCGAGGAACAGGGCGTTGCGGCAGCCGAGTTCGTCCCGGAACAGCCGCGCGAAGGCCCCGAAGGTCACGGGCCGCTCCGAGATCGCGAACACCGCCGTGCGGCCGTCGTCGCGGACCCCGACGCCGTTGCGGATCTTCAGGCTCGGTCCGTCGGTGGAGATCTTCGGGTGGATCTGCCCGTCGATCACCAGCATCGGGCCGGATTGCGTCGCGAAATCGGGCTTGAGCCGCGCCCTGAGATAATGGCCGGTGTCGAGGACGCCGGCGCGCTCGCCCTTCACGTAGAACACGCCGTTGGGCTTCATGTGGAAGTTGCCCGGGCCGTTGGCAGTGGAGACGCCCTTCATCTCGCGGCCCTCCTCGACGTAGAGCCCGACCGGCGCCTGGCCCTTGTCGTACATCCCGGCGTTCATCGCGAAGCTGAGGCGCGGTCCCTGCTTCTCGGCGAGCGCCGAGAGCGAGGAATAGGGCAACCCGTCCGATCCGAGCCAGAACACGCGCACCCGCTCGCGGCGCAGGTCGACGGTGCAGACCGTGAAGCTCTCGCCCTGGGCCTGCAACGGGCGGCAGGGTTCGGAGGCGGCCGCCGCGGTCTCGGCCCGCGCCGGCCCGGCCTGGACGAGGACCAGGGTGAGCAGCAGCGCCATGGTGAAACGTAACATCATCGTGAGGCCCAGATGCGCCCGATCGGCCGCCGCAGGGCGTCCTCACCCGAGAATGCGACGCTTTTCAAGCCGTGGCATGGCTGAAGGCCGCATCCGCGGCTGCGTTTTTGCGTCGCCCCGCGGTGAACCGAATTCCGCGCGCGGGCGTTCTTCGGGGGACGGGGGTCGTTCGTTCGACGCTTCTGGAGATGATGCGATGAAACGGGTTCTACTTGCCTCGACGCTGATGCTCGGGGCGCTTGCCTATCTTCCGGCCTCGGCCGAGGCGCGCGGCTTCGGCGGCGGTGGCTACCGGGGCGGCGGCTTCGGCGGCGGCGGCTTCCGCGGCGCGGGGTTCCGTGGCGGCTTCGGCGGGTACCGCGGCGGTCGCGGTTACGGGTACGGCATCGGCGGCCTCGGCCTCGGCGTGGGTCTCGGCCTCGCGGCCGGCGGGCTCTACGGCGGCTATGGCGGCTACGGCTATCCCGGTTACGGCTACGGATATGGCGGCGGCTACGCGCCGGTCGGGTACGGCGGCTACGGGGCCTACGGCGGCTACGGCGGCGAGTGCGTCACCGTTCCGCGCGTGCGTTGGACGCCCTATGGCTATCGCCGCGTCCTCGTCCAGCGTTGCTACTGAGGCCCGTCAGCAAGACGGACTTGGCCGAGAGGGCCGCCTTCGGGCGGCCCTCTTCGTTTGCGGGGTCAGCGCCGGCGCATCTCGTCCCGCCGCATCGGCATGGCGTCGATCGTCGCGAACAGGCGCCCTGGCGGTATCGGTTCGGCCGAGGTGATCTTCGCACCGCCGTCCTTGCCGACCAGCACGGCGCGGAACGCGTCCGAGGGCAGGCCGAGGTGCCGACGTACCGCGACCGCGTCCGGCTCTCCGCCTACCGCCTCGACGACGACGAGGTCGCGCTCGCCGAGGCCCGGCCGCACCGCGGCGAGCGCCGCGCGCTGCGCGACGAGGCGCCGGTCCGCGGCATCGGGCGCCGAGAGCACGAGGAGCCGCGACACCCCGCGGTGGGCGGAGAGCGGATCGGGCGCGGCCGCTGCCGGTGCGGCGCCGCCGGTCGCCGCCAAGCCGAGGGCGAGGGCGAAGCGCGGTCCGATTCTCATCGTGTTCCTCCAACGCATGAGGACGCGTCGTCGTCCGACAACGCGGACCGTTGACGGATCGTGGCCGGCCGCCCGGACTTTACCGTCAGGCGTGAAGGCTCAGTTTCGGGGCCGCCAACCGTGCGATCGACAACGGAGACCCAGCATGGCCACCATGAACCGCCGCATCGTCCTCGCTTCGCGCCCGCACGGCGAGCCGACGCCGGCGCATTTCCGGCTGGAGGAGACGCGCGTCCCGAGTCTGGGCGCGGGCGAGATCCTGCTGCGCACGCGATGGCTCTCGCTCGATCCCTATATGCGCGGGCGGATGAGCGCGTCGAAATCCTACGCCGCCCCCGTCGGCATCGGCGAGCCGATGACCGGCGGGACGGTGAGCGAGGTGGTGCAGTCCGGGCACCCCGAATTCCCCGTCGGCACCCTCGTCCAGGCCTTCGGCGGCTGGCAGGACTTCTCGGTGTCCGACGGCAAGGGTCTCCGGACGGTCGATCCCGGGCGGGCGCCGCCGACGACGGCGCTCGGCATCCTCGGCATGCCGGGGATGACGGCCTATACCGGCCTCCTCAACATCGGGGCGCCGAAGCCGGGCGAGACCGTGGTGGTGGCCGCCGCCGCCGGTCCGGTCGGCTCGCTCGTCGGGCAGATCGCCAAGCTCAAGGGCGCACGCGCCGTCGGCATCGCCGGGGGCCCGGAGAAATGCGCCTACCTGACGCGCGAGCTCGGCTTCGACGCAGCCGTCGACCATCGCTCGGACGACCTGCCCGGCGCGCTCGCCGCCGCCTGCCCGGCGGGCATCGACGTCTACTTCGAGAATGTCGGCGGCGCGGTGTTCGACGCGGTGCTGCCGCTCCTCAACGACTTCGCGCGGATGCCGGTCTGCGGCCTCGTCGCCGGCTACAACGCCACCGAACTGCCGCCCGGTCCCGACCGCTCGCCGAACCTGATGCGGGCGGTGCTCACCAAGCGGCTCAGGATCCAGGGCTTCATCGTCTGGGACTTCGCGAGCCAGATCGACGCGTTCGAGCGCGATGTCGGCGGCTGGTTGAGGGACGGGGCCGTCAGGTACCGCGAGGACGTCGTCGAGGGTCTCGAGAACGCGCCCGAGGCCTTCATCGGCCTCCTGAAGGGCCGCAACTTCGGCAAGCTGATCGTCCACGTCTCGTGACGCGAAACCTCGTGGACGGCATGGCCTTCGAACCGCGCCGGCTTGTCGGCCTCATCGAACGAAGATAGAACAAAGGCAGGTCCGGCGATGCGTGTGGGTGACGGGGACAAGCGCCGGGGACGTGTTGCCCGCATCGCCCCGGCGGCTCATGAAGGGCTCCCCCGGGCCGGTTTGCCGGCCCCGTGAGATCCGACGGCGAAGGAGAGAGCGATGGCGGGCAGCGTGAACAAGGTGATCCTGGTGGGCAACCTCGGGCGCGATCCCGAGACGCGCCGGCTCGGCTCCGGCGATCCGGTGGTCAACCTGCGGCTCGCCACCTCCGAATCGTGGAAGGACAAGGCGTCGGGCGAGCGCAAGGAGAAGACCGAGTGGCACTCGGTGGTGATCTACAACGAGAACCTCGCGCGGGTGGCCGAGCAGTACCTGCGCAAGGGCTCGAAGGTCTATGTCGAAGGCCAGCTCCAGACCCGGAAGTGGACCGACAATTCCGGCGTTGAGAAGTACACCACCGAGGTGGTGCTCCAGCGATTCCGCGGCGAGATGACGATCCTCGACGGGCGCGGCGGCGGCGGCGAGACGGGCGCCGACGAGGAGGGCGGCGGCCAGGTCAGCCGCGGCGGCGAGTACGGCGGCGGCCGCGCGCAGGGTGGCGAGCGCCGGCAGGCCCCGGCCCCGGCGGCCGGCGGCGCCCCGCGCGGCAACTACGATCTCGACGACGACATCCCGTTCTAGAGCATTTTCCATGATCCCTGGATCACGGAAAATGCTTTAAGTCTCTGTGTGGTCGCATTTTCTTCACGCGAGCCGGTATCCACCTCGCTGGAAAATGTTCTAAGCATCGGCACGCTCCGACCGGCGTAGTGGTCGCGGCGCCTCCGAAGCGGCGCCGAACCGGGCCGGCGGAAACCATCCCGCGGGTGGGATTGGCCCGGGCTCGGACCATGTCGCGCGATTCGGCGCCCTCCGCCCCTGGTGCAGAGCCGGGCCCGGTCGTAAAGCCACCCGATGCCGACCTTGCCAAAGACCCGCCGCCCGCTGGTTCTCGCCGCGGTCATGGCAGCGACGTTCATGATCGCCATTGAGGCGACGATCGTCTCGACCGCGATGCCGCAGATCGCCGGCCAGCTCGGCGACCTCCACCTCTATGCCTGGGTGTTCGCGTCGTTCCTGCTGACCCAGACCGCCACGACGGTGGTGTTCGGCAAGCTGTCCGATCTCTACGGCCGGCGGCCGGTGCTGCTGTTCGGGATCGCTGTCTTCCTGCTCGGCTCGCTCCTGTGCGGGCTCGCGTGGTCGATGCCCTCGCTGATCCTGTTCCGGCTCGTACAGGGCGTCGGCGCCGGCGCGATCCAACCCGTCAGCCTGACGGTGGTCGGCGACCTCTATTCCGCGCGGGAGCGCGGGCGCGTCCAGGGCTACCTCGCGAGCGTGTGGGGGATCTCCTCGGTCGCGGGACCGCTCGTGGGCGGCCTCATCATCGGGCGCCTGAGCTGGCCGTGGATCTTCTGGATCAACCTGCCGATCGGGATCGTCGCGGCGATCCTGTTCGTGCTGTTCCTGCGCGAGGGCGTCGAACGCCGTCCCCGCCGGATCGACGTCGTCGGCGCGGCGCTGTTCACGGGAGCGATCGCTGCGCTGATGATGGCGCTCGCCGACGCCGCCGCGCCGACGGCGGCGACCTCCGCCGCCGGGCTCGCGTTCGTCGTCGCGAGCGCCCTCTTCGTGCTGCAGGAGCGGCGCGCGGCGGACCCGATGCTCGACGTCCGGCTCTGGGCGCAGCGCCCGATCGCGACCGCCAACGCCGCGACGCTGCTGTCGGGCATGACGGTGATCGGGCTCACCGCGTTCCTGCCGATGTACGTCCAGGGCGTGCTGCGGCAATCACCGCTGGTGGCCGGCTTCACGCTCACCCTGATGGTGCTGGGCTGGCCGATCGGCGCGACCCTGGCGGCGCGCAACTTCGTGCGGTTCGGCCTCCGGCCGACGCTGCTGCTCGGTGCCGCGCTGCTGCCGCTCGGCGCGGCCGCCTTCGTCGCGCTGGGTCCGGCGACCGCGCCGGCCGTAGCGGGGATGGGCTCGGTCGTGATGGGGCTCGGCATGGGCTTCCTGTCGACGGCCGCGATCGTGATCATCCAGGACAGCGTGAGCTGGGCGCAGCGCGGCGCGGCCACCGCCTCGAACATCTTCGCGCGCAACCTCGGCTCGACGCTGGGCGCGACCGCGCTCGGAGCGGTGCTCAACTACCGCCTGGCCCATCCCGACGGCGGCGCGGCGGTGAGCACCGATCAACTCCGGCGCCTGCTCGACGATCCGGCGAGCCTCGGCGGCGCCGCGGACGCCGCCCGGGCCGGGTTGCAGCAGGCCCTGCACGGAACCTTCTGGACGGTCTTCGCGCTGGCCGCGCTGACGCTGCTCGTGTCGCTGCTGGTGCCGAGGGTGAGCATCACTGCGGCGCGGCCGGCGGCGGGCGAGTAGGGCCGGGCCGCCGGGCAGGTGCGAGGGAGAGTCTCAGGCGATGGCCAAACCCGTGATCGGCGTCATCGGCAACAGGCACGTGATCGACGACCGGTTCCCCGCGCAGACCGTGGGGGAGAACAACCTGCGCGCCGTGGCCGAAGTCGCGCAGGCGCTGCCGCTGATGTTTGCCGGGACGCCGGGCATCACCGACATCGCGGCGTTGCTCGACGCGGTCGACGGCGTGCTGCTGACGGGCGCGCGCGCCAACGTCCACCCGACCCGCTTCCAGGTCGAGCCGCACGCCCGGCACGAACCCTACGACGAGGATCGCGACGGCCTCGCCCTGCCGCTGATCGCGGCCTGCGTGGCGCGCGGCGTGCCGCTCTTCGGCATCTGCCGCGGCTTCCAGGAGATGAACGTCGCGTTCGGCGGAAGCCTCCACCCCGAGATCCGCGACCTGCCCGGGCGCCTGAACCACCGGATGCCGCGCCTTGCCACCGGCGAGATCCACCCCGATCCGGAGATCGTGTTCGCCGATCGTCACGACGTCCGCCTGGTTGCGGGCGGCGTGTTCGCGCGGTTGCTCGGCTGCGCGCGCATCCGGGTGAATTCGCTGCACGGGCAGGGCATCCTCGATCTCGGCGCGCGGGTCGTGGTGGAGGGCGTGGCGGAGGACGGGACGATCGAGGCGATCCGGATCGCCGACGCGCCGGGCTTCGCCCTCGGCGTGCAGTGGCACGCGGAGCACGACCCGGCGACGAACCCGATCAACGGGGCGCTCTTCCGCGCGTTCGGCGCGGCGGTCGCAGCGCGCAGGGCGGCGGCCTGAACCCGTCCGGCGTCGTCGGCGGGATGCGCAGCCCCGTCAGGGCCGGACCCGCGGGATCACGTGGCCGGCAAAGCGCCGCATCTCGGCCTCGAACGGCTGGAACTGGAGCATGAACAGATCGATCCCGGCCGCGTGGAAGGCGTGGATTTGCCGGGCCACCGTGTCGTAGCTGCCGACGAGGCCGGCCGCCGTGCCGCCGTTGGTGCCGACATGGCGCGCAGCCGCCGCATCGGTCCTGGCAAACATCACGCTCGCCGCGTCGGTGCGCGCCCGCGTGTCCGCCCGCAAAGCCGCGTCGCGGTCCGCGAGCGCGAGGAGCCGCGCGTGCTCGCCTTGCGCCTCCGCGTCGGTCGCGCGCGCGATGACGAAGGCCGAGAGGCCGTAGGCGAGCGGGCCGGCGGCGGCCGGGCGGCGGGCCATGTCGGCGATCAGCCCGGCGACGTCGGCGAGCGGCTGGCCGTTGATGAACCAGACGTCGGCGTGGTCGGCCGCCAGCGCGCGCGCCGGCTCCGACTCGCCGCCGAGATAGATCGTCGGGCGCGCCCGGTACGTCCCGGCCGGCCGCAACTGGTAGTCCGTGACCTGAAAATGCTCGCCCGAAAAGCTCACCCGCTCGCCGCGCATCAGGCGATCGACGAGGCCGATCCATTCCCGGCCGTAGGCGTAGCGCGCGTCGTGGGCCGGGAACGGCAGGCCGGCTTTCTCGAATTCCGCCCGGTTCCAGGCGTTGACGAGGTTGAGCGCGAAGCGGCCGCGACTGACGTGCTCGATCTGCAGGGCCATCTTGGCGAGCACGACCGGATGGTAGAGCCCCGGCTTGATCGCCGCGATCAGCTCGATGCGGTGGGTCAGCGCGGCGAGCGCCGCGGTCGCCGTCCAGGCTTCGAGTTGATCACGGCGATCGTCGTAGGGGTTCATGGTGTGCTGGGCGACGAGCACCGCGTCGAAGCCGAGCGCCTCCGCATCCAGGACCAGGGCGCGGTTGCGCTCCCAGGTGGCGTCGTCGGGCTCGTCGGGGTCGTGGTGGGCGGCGCGCGAGCCGTGCACCGCCGCCCAGATGCCGAAGCGCGGGGGATGCCGGGCGCGCACCGGCTCAGCCCGGTCCCGGCTGCGGCTGCCAGAGCCGCACGTCGGTCGCGTCGAGCCGGCGCGGGATCAGCCCGGCCTCGTGGAAGGTGTCGGCGATGGTCTGCTGCTCGGCGAGCGCCGACCGGTCGACGGCCTTCACGACGTAGGTGCGCCGGTCGTTGACGGTCGCGACCACCTCGGGCGGCAGGTCGCCCCAGATCGGCGCGAGCAGCGCGACGGCCGCCTCGGGGTTCGCCTTCACCCACCGGCCGGCCTCGACCAGCGCCGAGAACACCGTGGCGACCACCTCCGGGTGCGCGGCCACGAAGGCGTCGTTGACCGTGTAGTAGCGGTTGTAGCTCGACAGCCCGGTCGCGTCCGCGAGCACGCGCACCGGCCGCTTGGCCTGGGCGATCGCCAGGAACGGGTCCCAGATCACCCAGGCATCGAGGCTGCCGCGCCCGAACGCCGCGAGCCCGTCCGGCGCCTCCAGGTAGGCCGGCTTGATGTCGGCAAAGCTCAAGCCCGCGCGCTTGAGCGCGGCGGCGAGGATGAAGTGGCAGCCGGAGCCCCGCGACACGCCGACGGTGCGCCCCTTGAGGTCCGCGACCGTGCGGACGGCTGAGTCCTCCGGCACGATGATCGCCTCGGCCCGCGGCGAGCCGACCTCCATCGCGTAGAGGGTCAGCGGCGCGCGGGCCGACTGCGTGAAGATCGGCACCGCGTCGGCGACGTCGGCATGCAGGTCGACGGCGCCCGCGTTCATCGGCTCGATCACGCTGGTGAACTGGTGCCAGCTCACGCCGTAGCCCTTGGCGCCGAGGCGCTCCTCCAGCGTGCCCCTGGTCTTCAGCACGGTGAGCAGCGTCGAGGAGCGTTGGAAGCTAAGGCGGACGCGCTGCTCCGCGCGTACCGGCCCGGCGGCCGCGGCCGCGAGCGCGCCCGCAGCCCCTGCGACGAAGGTTCGACGTGTCTGGATCATGGAGGTTGACCTTCGCGGGGAAGACGGACGCCTCGGCGGGCGCAACGCAGGACGGCAAGACGGACCGCGGATCGATGCCCCGCGCTCAGTGCGCCCCGACTCTGCGGGCGGGGACGATGTCGTTGGCCATCACCTCGCCGAACGGGCCGTCGTTGCGGGCGTTCGAGGGACCGGTGCCGGTGGTGGCGCGCAAGGGGAGCCTGGGGAAGACCAGCTCGGCGAAGCGGTAGGCCTCCTCCAGGTGCGGGTAGCCGGAGAGGATGAAGCGGTCGATGCCGAGATCGATGTATTCCTTCATCCGGTCGGCGACCTGATCGGCCGAGCCGACCAGCGCCGTACCGGCGCCGCCGCGGACCAGCCCGACGCCGGCCCAGAGGTTCGGCGAGACCTGGAGCTTGTCCCGGCGCCCGCCGTGCAGCGCCATCATCCGGCTCTGGCCGACCGAGTCCTGGCGCTTCAGGGTCGCCTGCGCCTGCGCGATGGTGGCGTCGTCGAGCCTGGAGATCAGGCGGTCGGCCGCCTCCCAGGCTTCGCTCTCGGTCTCGCGCACGATGACGTGCAGGCGGATGCCGTAGGAGAAGGTCTTGCCGCGGCGCTCCGCGGCGGCGCGGGCGGCCGCGATCTTCTCCGCGACGCCGGCGGGCGGCTCGCCCCAGGTGAGGTAGACCTCGCAATGCTCGGCCGCGACCGCGATGCCGGCCGGCGACGAGCCGCCGAAGTAGAGCGGCGGATGAGGCTTCTGCGCCGGCGGGAAGATCAGCCGGCCGTTCTCGGCCGAGAGGTGCTTGCCCGCGAAGGTCACCGTCTCGCCGGCCATCAGGCCGCGCCAGATGTGCAGGAACTCGTCGGTGACCGCGTAGCGTTCGTCGTGGTCGAGGAACACGCCATCGCCGCGCAGTTCCACCGGGTCGCCGCCGGTGACGACGTTGACGAGCAGGCGCCCGTCCGAGATCCGGTCCAGGGTCGCGGCCATGCGCGCGGCTGCCGAGGGCTCCATCAGACCGGGGCGCACGGCGACGAGGAAGCGCAGACGCTGCGTCAGCGGCGCGAGCGCCGAGGCGACCACCCAGGAATCCTCGCACGAGCGCCCGGTCGGCAGCAGCACGCCGTAATAGCCGAGCGCGTCCGCCCCCTGCGCGATCTGGCGCAGATACGACAGCGAGACGTCGCGGGCGCCCTCGGAGGCGCCGAGGTAGCGGCCGTCGCCGTGGGTCGGCAGGAACCAGAGCACGTCGGTCTTGCCGTCGTTCGATGCGGTCATGGTACGGTTTCCGTTCGCTTCAGGCGATGGGCGAGGCGCCGAGCAGGTGTTCGAGGATGCGGCCTTCCAGCGCCGCGAGGTCGGGGTCGCCGCGGCGGCGCGGGCGCGGCACCTCGACCCTGACATCGAGCGCGATGCGGCCTTCGTCCACCACGAGGATGCGGTCGGCCATCGCCACGGCCTCCGCCACGTCGTGGGTGACGAGCAGCGCCGTGAAGCCCTGCGCCCGCCAGATCCGCTCGATCAGGTCCTGCATGCCGATGCGGGTGAGCGCGTCGAGCGCCCCCAGCGGCTCGTCCAGTGCCAGCAGCCCTGGCCCGCTGACCAGCGCGCGGGCGAGCGCCACGCGCTGGCGCTGGCCGCCCGAGAGCGTCGCCGGCCACACGCCGGCCTTGTCGGTGAGCCCGACCTCGGCCAGCGCCGCGCGCGCGCGCTCCCGTCGCTCGGCGCCGGAGCCGTGGCCGGTCAGCCCAACGGCGACGTTGTCGACGACGCGGGCCCAGGGCAGCAGGCGCGGCTCCTGGAACATGATGCGTTTGGGCCGCTGCCCCTTGCGTGGCCCGGCTTGCGGCCCCTCCAGAGCGATGCTTCCGCGCGTCGGCGCCTCGAGACCGAGGATCAGACGGAGCAGGGTGCTCTTGCCGCAGCCCGAGCGGCCGACCACCGCCGTGAAGCTGCCGCCGGGGAGGTAGAGGTCGACCCCTTCGATGACGGGGGTGCCGTCGAAGCTCTTGTGCAGGTCGCGCACCGCGACGGCGATGCCGCGCGGCTCGGACGCGTTCGTCCCTCCCCCCTCTGCGGAGGAGGGAGGGACGCGAGCCAAGTCGGGAGAGGGGAGCGTCGTCTCCGGCACCGTCGCTCCCCTCTCCCGGCCCTCGCTGACGCGAGGCCCACCCTCCCCCGCAGAGGCGGGAGGAAGGCTGCCCGATCCGGCATCCTGCACGGACGGTCTCTCGCGAAGAACGGCGTCGCGCAGCATCAGGCGCTCCTGTAGGCGGGGTTCCAGGCGAGGCAGGTGCGCTCCAACTGCCGCGTCAGCGCGTCGGCGAGCTTGCCGAGGCCGGCGTAGATCAGGATCGCCAGCACCACGACGTCGACGAGCATGAACTCGCGCGCCTGCATCGCCATGTAGCCGAGGCCCGAGGAGGCCGAGATCGTCTCGGCGACGATCAGCGTCAGCCACATGATGCCAAGCGCGTAGCGCAGGCCCACGAAGATCGAGGGCAGCGCGCCGGGCAGCACCACGCGGCGGAACAGCTCCGCGTTCGACATGCCGTAGACGCGGCCCATCTCGACGAGCGTCGGATCGACCGAGCGGATGCCGTGCAGCGTGTTGGCGTAGATCGGGAAGAACACGCCGAGCGCCACAAGGAACAGCTTGGCCTCCTCGCCGATGCCGAACCACAGGATCACCAGCGGGATCAGCGAGAG
>NZ_CAXTHR010000069.1:0-22330 GCF_964244095.1 uncultured Methylobacterium sp.
CGGCGGCGGTGCCGACGATGTTGTAGGCGATCAGGTGCGGCACGTGGCTGGTGATGGCGAGCACGAGGTCGTGGTGCTCCGGGCTCATCGTCTCGACGACGGCGCCGAGCCCCTCCCACAGCGCGCGCACGCGCGCGACCGCGGCCTCGGCCGTTCCCTCGGGGGGCGTCAGGATGCACCAGCGGCCGGAGAACAGCGTCGCGAAGCCGGCATCCGGGCCGGAATACTCGGTGCCGGCGACCGGGTGGCCCGGCACGAAGGCGACGCCGTCAGGCAGGTGGGGCGCCACGGCCGCGACCACCGAGGCCTTCACCGAGCCGACATCGGAAACCACCGCGCCGGGCTTCAGCCGCGGCGCCATCGCCGCCGCGACCGGGCCGATGGCGCCGACCGGCACGCACAGGACGACGAGGTCGGCCTCGGCGCCACCCGCGGCGGCGTCACCCGTGACGTGGTCGGCGATCCCGAGGTCGCGCACCCGCTCGCGGACGGCCGGGTCGGAATCGATCGCGACGATCCGCCTCGCCAACCCGTGGCGGCGGGCGCCGCGGGCGATGGACGAGCCGATCAGCCCGAGGCCGACGACGGCGAGGCAGCCGGGCGGCGCGGCCTCAGGCACGCTCGCCTCGCACGAACGCGGCGAGCGCGTCGAGGAAGGCCGCGTTGGCCTCGGCGCCGCCGATCGTCACGCGCAGCGCGTCCGGCAGGCCGTAGGCCGTGACGCGGCGCACGATCACGCCGCGCGCCGCGAGGAAGGCGTCGGCGTCGGCCGCCGAGCGGCCGGGCGCGTCGGGGAAATGTACCAGCACGAAGTTCGCGACGCTCGGCGTCACGACGAGCCCGAGCGCCCGCACGCCTTCCGTGACGCGGGGAAGCCAGTCCGCGTTGTGGGCGATGGCTGCTGCCACGTGCGCCTCGTCGGCGAGCGCGGCGGCGCCCGCCGCCATCCCCGCCGTCGAGAGGTTGAACGGGCCGCGGATGCGGTTGACCGCGTCCATCACGTGGGCCGGCCCGACCATCCAGCCGATCCGCAGCGCCGCGAGCCCGTGAATCTTCGAGAAGGTGCGGGTCATCACGACGTTGTCGGCGTCGCGCGCGAGTTCGAACCCGGCGGAATAATCCGCGGCCAGGGCGTATTCGGCATAGGCGCCGTCGAGCACCAGCAGCACGTCGGAAGGCAGCCCGGCATGCAGGCGGCGCACCTCCGAAAACGGCAGGTAGGTGCCGGTCGGGTTGTTGGGGTTGGCGACGTAGACGATCTTGGTGCGGGGCGTGAGCGCGGCGAGGATCGCGTCCACGTCCGCGGTGAGGTCGCGTTCGGGGGCGACCACGGCGGTGCCGCCGGCCGCCAGGATCGCGATGCGGTAGACCAGGAAGCCGTGCCGGCAGAAGATGCCCTCGTCGCCGGGGCCGACATAGGCGTAGGCCAGGAGCGACAGCAACTCGTCGGAGCCCGCGCCACAGACGATCCGCGCCGCGTCGATGTCGTAGCGCGCAGCGATCGCGTTACGCAGGACCGCGGAGGTACCGTCCGGATAGAGTTCGAGCCTGGCCGTCGCCGCATGGACGGCGGCCACCGCCGCCGGGCTCGGGCCGAGCGGCGTCTCGTTCGACGAGAGCTTGTGAACCCGGCGCACGCCCGGCGCACCGCTCTTGCCGGGAACGTAGAGGTCGATCGCCAGGACGCCCGGACGGGGCACCGGGCGGGCGCGGGGAGAGGCGGACATGGGCGCGCGACTTCTGCAAGGCTGGGCTTCAGACGGAGTCCGTCTACAGCATTTCCGGCCGCGATGAAGCCGGGGGAATCTGTAGCAGCTTCTCGCCGAAGCCGACCTTGCGGTGTGGCCCCGGGGGAGGGCATCGCGTGATTTGAGCGGATTAGCGTGGCGACCCCGCCTGGGCTCGAACCAGGGACCTGCCGCTTAGAAGGCCTCTGAGGATTGAATTAGATCAACGCGCGTTCCGACAGTTTCACGATTTACCCCATCACTGAACTAGCTGGGTTTTTCGCCCTTGTCGGAATGGCTCGAGCATTGATTTTGGGCGTCCAGCTTCCAGCAGAATGCCGGCGTGACAGGCTGACAGGAAATGCAGCACCGCCAGCGAAACGTCAGACTTTCCCGTCAGGGAAATCCGCCCGCGACCACGGCCGAGTTTGACGGCCCGATCACGCAATCCGCGAGAGGTTCCGCTTGGCGAACACCGCGTTGATGCCCTCGATCAGCAGGGCCTGCATCGTCGTGTCCTCGCGCACCATCACCAGGCGGAGCTGCTGGAACGCCTCGGGCTCGAGGTAGGCCGTGCCTGCGTTGGCTGAGCGGCTGAGGGCGTTGACTGAATAGCCCCGATTGTCACGAACACCGGGCTTGGTGCAATCCCAGGCGGAGGATTGCACCGCGTGATGAGTGCAACGGAAAGCCCGCCGCGAACGCGACAGAAACACGAGTTCCCGTTTCGTCTCCCCCCCCCTGCTGCAGAGGGGAGGGTGGTTCCAGGCCGCAGTCTATGCCGCCTTATGGAGCCCACCCCTCTGATTACCGCGAACGCCGACTGTTTTGGATGGCGCTTGACCACTTACGCCATTTGGCGTAGTCTATCTTCATCGGGTCGGCACAGGCCGAACCGGAACGGCAGGAGCCGAACATGCCCAGCACCTTTCGTGCCTGCTACTTCCTCGCTGCCGATGCCCAGAGCGACGTACTGCTCACGACCGAAGAACAAGCTCAGCTCAGCGACGCCGACCTCACCGAAGCGGCAGTTGCCGAAGCTCATCGCGCCGACCTTATCGGGGACGCGCATCCCGGCACGACAGAGGCCGATCTTCGCGCCGGTCTCGTCATCGGGGATTATACCCTCGCATGACCGCTTCTGACCTCGCCTCGCTCGCATCCGCCGCCTACGGCCCGCAGTGGCAATCCGCCCTCTCGCGCGAGATGCGGATCGCCTTACGCACCGTCCAACGTTGGGCGGCGGACGGCATCCCGAAGGCCGCGACCGCGGCCGGTATTCGGGCCTTTCTGACCGATCGCGCGCGAATAAAGCTGGCTGGCCCGGTCTCGGGTGCGGACGGCGATGCGCGTGACGACGCTGCCTTTGCGGAGTGCGAGCCGGTGGTTGCGGCGCTTATCGGCGCGGGCGAGGATGCCGGCTTCCACGAGGCAGAGATCCTGGCTGCGGTCCTGTCGATCGTGATCGGACGCATGGCCGATGGCGCCGGCATCCCGGCGACCGTCTCGACACTGAGGCAAGTTATTGACGGCCTCAAAGAGCAACGCGACTCATAACGTCGTCGGGGGCGTGTTCCTGGTGCTGATCCTGGTGCGCGTCGCTGTGGCGGTGCTCTACGCGCGGTGAGGGTCGCGGGGCCGCTACGCGTGCGCCACCGGCAGCTCGCCCACCTGCGTCGTGTAGCGCGGCGTGCGCATCTCGAATTTCGTGCTCCAGGTCCGCGTCTCGGCGGGCCCGGCCCGCGCCGGCACGACGGTGCCCCGTCCGAACCGCACGTTGCAGGCGTCGATCGCCGCCATGAGCGCGCCGGAGCGCTCGCGATCGAGCCCGCCGATGAGGGCCCGCGGGCTGTCGGCGAGGCGCATCAGGTCGGTGGTGATGACGCCGGCCTTGCTGTACCGCCACGGCCGCGCACCCTGATCCCGCCAGGTGCGCGCGACGCCGTGGAGCGCCGCCCGGATCAGCGCCAGGGTGTCGTTCGTGGCCTCCGGCAGCGTCACGGTGGTCGAGACCGAGCGCATCGGTGCCCCGCAGTCGTGCTCGCTCGTGTGGTAGAACACCGTGACGTGGGTGGTGCCGAGCTCCTCGCGCCGCAGCTTCTCGCCGAGGCGCGTGGCATGGGCGGCCACCGCCTGCTCCAGCGTCGGCCGGTCCTCGACGCGGGCCGAGAACGACCGCGTCACCGCGCAGCCCTTGCGCTGCGCCGGCATCAGCCCGAGCGGCAGGCAGGACAGGCCGCGGAGCTCGTGGACGATGCGCTCGCCGACCACCGTCAGGCTCTGGCGCACCGGCCGCGGGTCGAGGTCGCGCAGATCCGCCACCGTGTCGACGCCCATCGCCTCCAGCCTGGCGAGCGAGGCCCGCCCGATGCCCCAGACCTCGCCGGCCGGGATGCGGCAGAGCCAGTGGTCGTAGGCCTCCGGGTCGGTCAGGTCGCACACGCCGCCGAGCGGCGCGATCCGCTTGGCGATGTGGTTGGCGAGTTTGGCGAGCGTCTTGGTCGCGCCGATGCCGACGCAGGTCGGGATGCCGGTCCAGGCGCGCACCGTCGCGCGCAGATCCCGCGCCAGCTCGACGCGGCGATCGCCGGGCACGTCCGACAGGTCGAGGAAGCTCTCGTCGATCGAGTAGATCTCGATCGCCGGCGAGAACCCCCGGTAGACGGCGTTCGCGCGGGCGCTCATGTCGCCGTAGAGGACGTAGTTCGAGGAGAAGACGCGCACGCCCTGCGCCCGGCACAGCGCGCGGATCTTGAACCACGGCTCGCCCATGCGGATGCCGAGGGCCTTGGCCTCGACCGTGCGGGCGATGGCGCATCCGTCGTTGTTGGACAGCACGATCACCGGCACGCCGGCGAGCTTGGCGTCGAACACCCGCTCGCACGAGCAGTAGAACGCGTTCCCGTCGACGAGCGCGATGGCGCGGCTCACCGGCGCAGCCCGCCCCGCGCGACGTGCCAGCGGATCGAGAACCGGACGACGCCCCAGATCTCGGCCTCGCCGTGCTCGCCCAGGAAGAACGCCGGCAGGTCCGGATTGTCGAACGCCAGCCGCGCGGCCTTGCCGTCGAGGAGGTACCGCTTGCAGCTCATCTGCCCGTCGATCGCCGCCACGACCACGTCGTCGTGCCCGGCCGTCAGGCTGCGGTCGACGCAGGCGAGATCGCGGTCGTGGATGCCGGCGCCGCGCATCGAGTCGCCGCTGATCTGCCACAGGAACGTCGCCGGCGGGTTCGGCACGAGCCAGCGCGGCAGCTCGAGCGCCCCTTCCAAGAAGTCGTCGGCCGGCGACGGGAAGCCGGCGCACAGCGCCTGTCCCAGGATCGGGACGAGAACCGCGTCTATGCCGTCGGATCGCAGTGGATCGACCGGGATGAGGCTCACCTGTCCGCCTTCGATCTGCTAGAACAGAGCAAGAACAAACAGGCGGCCGGCGCAAGGTCAAGGTGGGTGCCGGGGGCCTGTGGATATCGGGGACGGCGGCCGGTCCGGCCTTGGCGATGGGAGATGAAGCGATGGGGATGAAGACGACGTTCGTGGTCCAGACCTTCGCGGTGAAGCGCAAGCGCCTGGTACCGGGCGACCGCGAGGTGGCGCCGACCGAGAGCGGCGCGATGAAGAAGGCGGAGGCGATGGCCCGGCGGCTGCCGGGCACCGCGGCGCTGACGATCGTGGCCGACGACGAGACCGGGGAACTGGAGAGCGCGACGATCCTCGGGCAGTTCGGCGCGGTGCCGGAGGACTTCGCCGAGGGCCTGCAGGGCGGCTGAAAACGCAAAACGCCCCGCCGCCCTTTCGGGCGGCGGGGCGCTGGCGCGTTGGCCAAGACCGGGCGGAGGCGAGGCCGGTCTTACGGCTTGCCGGCGTCAGCCGGGCGTGCGGCGGCGATCGAGATCGTCGAGGCGCCGGAGGATGCCCTGCACCGTGTCGCGCGGGGTGTTGAGGTCGGTGACATCCTTGCGGACCTGGTCGATCTGGCGCTGCAGGGCCTCGTCCCTGATCCGCTGGCCGGCCCAGATCTCGCCGTGCTCGCCGCGCGGAACGACCGCCTTCTGGACCGCGTCGATGTCGCGCTCGATGCGCTCGACGCGGGCGTCGCCGAGGCGCTGGATGTCGTCCCGGCGCTGGCTGAGCACGGCCAGGCGTGCGTCGATGTCCTCGCGCTTGACGTAGCGTTCGGCGCTGATCTCCTGCTTGGCGATCATCGCTTCGAGCCGGCCCTGGCCCGAGCTCAGGAAGGCGAAGAAGCCGGACCCGATCAGGCCGAGCACGGGGACGAGGATCCCGATGGGCGCCCAGTTGATGCTGGATCGGGACTTCAGGTCGGCGGCCAGGGCGTTGAAGCCCCGGTCGACGGTGTTCGTCAGCGCGGCGACCCCCTCTTTGAGGCCGGCGATGTCCCGCTCGTTGCGGACGAGGCGTTCGGCATAGTCGGCGCCCGGGGCGAGTGGCTGCATCGGCTGGGTCTGCTGCTGGGTCATGATCCTGGCCCCCAAGGCCGGGTTTGCGCGCCGGTGTTCCGGTCGCGCGGAGGCGGGCCGCAGGCCTGCGAAAGTTTCGCGGGCCTGCGGGGCGGGGTCAGCGGGCGAGCTCGCGGCGCACGGCATCGATCCAGGCGACGGCGCGCGCGCCGCACGCGGACTTGGCGCGGTCGAGGACCTTGGCGGTCCCGATGATCCGGACGACGTCGGCGCGCGTCAGGGCCCGGTCCGGGATCTCCGGGAACGCGCGCTGCAGGCACGGGCCGACGTCGGCCGGCGCGGCCGGCAGCGTCACCTGGATGCCGGGCGCCCGCGGATCGATCGCGGGCGGGCCGTCAGAGTGACCGCAGGCGGCGAGAGAGGTCGCGATCGAGGCACACGCCAGTGCGGCGCGGATCGTGGGCAAGCGCATCGGTGAGGTCCTTCAGCTTGGTGGCTTGCGCGCGGGCGTCCGCGAGATCCCGGTCGGCCTGCGCGCGGTCGTTCCGGACGATGGTCTCCGCCTTCTCGGCGCGCGTCCGCTCGGCGGCGATCGCGCGCGCGGCGTCGCGGGCGTAGGCGTCGTGCGCGCCCTTGGCCTCGGCCGCCTGCCACAATGCGGCGAGGGCGAGGAGCGCGGCGCCGGCGAGGACGAGCGGCATCCGCAGCCGCCCGGGCAGGATGGCGACGCCGAGGACGGCGAGCAGTACCAGGCCGAGGCCGGAGAGGCCGGCCAGAGCCGCGAGCGGCGAGAAGGCCGCGCGGGCGTCCGCGAGGAGCGCGAGCGCGAGGGTGAGGCGGTCGAACATCAGGCGGGCGCTCCGGCGAGGTGGGGGAAGCGCCGGGCGAGGCGCGCCGGCATCGGCCGGCCGGCATCGTCCCAGCGCGCGTAGAGGGCGTAGAGGGCGCCGGCGACGATGATCGCGCCGGCGGCGAAGCCGAGCACGGTCCCGGCTGAGAACTGCGCCTGCGCCTGCTCGGCCTGGTCCTTCAGCGCCATGGCGTTGTCGAACATCACGCCGAGGCCGACGGTGCCGGAGGCGGCCGAGCCCTGGACGGTGCGGGAGGCGCCAAGGTTCGCGTCCTTGGCCGCCACCGCGAGCGGGGCGGCGGTGTCCAGCGCCGCGACCGTCGCGTCGTCGAGCTCGCCCGTGACCGGCAGCCCGGCGCGGCGCTGGAGCAGTTGCACGGCGCCGACGGTGCGGTCGTCGTGGACGCCGTCGACCGCGCCTACGGGATAGCGCAGCGCCTTGAGCCTGGCCTGCGCCGGGATGGTGCGCACGGCCGCCTCGGCCTTGGCGAGGTAGGCCCTGCACTCCGCGAGCCCCGTCTGTCCCCCGTTGACCCGGCGCCGCACGGCGGCGACGTCGCCGGCGTCGGCGAGCGCGTTGCAGTCGTTGTCGGTCCAGAACGTCAGCGCGGCCGCGAGCGCGCCGGCGGGCTGGCGCAGCCGGTCGGGATCGGCCTCGAAGCCGGCGGCACGGTAGTTCGCCCGGCCCGTGGTCTGCAGGTCGCCGCCGCCGCGGTAGCGGTAGCCGTCGCCGGGCCGGGTGTTGCCCATGCGGCCGCCGTAGACCTTCTCGGCCAGGGCCTTGGGGTTGCGGGCGTAGGGCCTGGCTGCATCAAGGCTCGGGAACCGCTTCGGCCAGACCGCGCACAGGCGCTCGGCCGAGTAGGACAGGTCCTCCTCGAGACGGCGGAAGCCGCCGGTCTCCGTCGCGATCTGCGCCAGGAAATGCGCGATGCGGGCGGGCGTGGCGATCTCGGCCGTCGCGATGCGCGCGTCGGCCGCCTGGAACGCCGCGACGATGTCGGCGCGCGCGGCAGGCGCCATCGCGCGGATGATCCGCGTCCAGTCGGTCATGATGCAGGTCCGTCGATGTGGAGATGTCGGAGGCCGTAGGACGCCCGGCGCATGCGCGGGGCGAACCCGGTCAGAACGGGAGGGTGACGCGCAGGCGCAGCGGCGTGCGGTCGTCGAGCTCGAGGGTGCGCAGCCGGCCGGCGTCGAGGATCAGCAGCCCGGTCGGCGGCACCGCCCGCCCTCGCAGGAGGCCGGCAAGCGGCGCCGGCGGGTGCGGCACGGCCGGGGCCCGCCCCGCCGCGTGGGCGCCGGGCGGGAACGCCACCGCGCCGGCGACGAGGAGCCGGCGCATCCGGGCCGGCGCGGCCCTCGTCATCGGGGCAGTCGGGTCAGGCGCACGGCGACGACGCCGCGGCCGGTGATGCCGAGCGCCCGGGCGGCGCCGAGCGAGAGGTCGATCAAGCGGTGCAGGCGCGGGTGCGGGCCGCGGTCGTTGATCCAGACGACGACGCTGCGGCCGGTGGCGACGTCCGTCACGCGGACACGGGCGCCGAACGGCAGCGTCCAGTGAGCGGCCGTCATCCCGAGCGGATCGAAGCGTTCGCCGTTGGCGGTCACGCGCCCGGACTCGTAGCCGTAGAACGACGCGCGGCCGACCCTGTCGGCGCAGGCGGGCGTGACGCCGAGCAGGGCGCAGGCGAGGGCGGCCCGCAGCGCGAGGCGCTGGAGGATCATGGCGGGCTCCGGGCATGAAAAAACCGCCCGGAGGCGGCGGGATCGGACGGGAGAGGGGCGAGGTCGGGCGCTATCCCGGCAGGGCCGGGGCGTGGCGCGTCAGGCGGCCGTCGCCGGCACGCCGCGCTTGATCTCGTCGGGACGGCCGTCGGCCAGCAGTTCCATCTGCCGGAGCAGGCCGAGGCCGTCCTCGACCTGATGGTCGGCGAGGTCGATGACGGCGGTCGGCGCCAGGGCGTCGGTGCGCCGGAGCATCACCGCGAGCGAGGCGACCATCATCAGGCGGGCGCGCTCGGTGGCGTCGGCCGCCCTGAGGTCGGCGGCGGTGACCGTCTCGCCCGCAGTGATGCGGATCAGCGCCTCTTCGTCCGGCCGGAAGAGGCCGTAATACTCGACCACGCTCACCTGGGTGCGCATGGTGACGTGCCGGAAATCGTGCGCGGCGTCGATCACTGACTGACCGCCGGAGTTCCACATCTTGTCGGCTTCGACGTAGACCCAGGGCGTCGAGCTTGAGGCGACCTCTTGATCGCCGTCCTTGAGCAGGTAGGCACTCATCATTCCTGGTCCTTATCCGAGGCCGAACAGGAGGGCGGCGCGACCGATCCAGGCCATGCGCGGCCCCGGCGGTAGCGCCGTCCGCTGATCAGAGTTAATCCCGCCTATGAACTCCTGATCAGCCGGCATGTTGCTGAACGTGCCCTTCGTTGCGACCGACACGAGAGCGCCTTTCGCACCGCCGGTGAGCGCAACACCGAAGAGCGAGGCCGAACGCGACCACAACCATTTTGCATATTGCGTCAGAGAACTGCTTACTCCATAGAACGCAGAAATGTAGACCATTGATCCGGACGTGAGAAAAGCACCTACGAATTTTAGATTTGTGTCTGCCGCAATCAATATCGTCGTCGTACCAGCCAAACCGTAGATCGGATAGCCGATATCAAAATCCTTTGTCCTGATATTGTAATTGCTACCGCCATCGAAATCGATCGCCGCAACGACGATCCTGTCCTCGGTGGTTCTGACGCCAATCGCCTCATAAGATGAGCCAGAATACCCGGTCAAGAAGCTGGAAGAACTGAATATTTCGCCTTGATAGAGCGTCAGACCATCGGCCGATAGACGAGCGGTGGACCATCCATAGGATGACGAGCCATAGACCGCGAAGGCGCCGCCGTCATACAGGCCCGCAACCATTCCCAGTTGGGCTGCGTTTAAGCCCAGACGCAATGTATATGAAGCGACCAACACGCCTGATGCGTTGATCACATACATCATAATATCTGGTGATACATAAACAACCACAGCAACGCTGCCGTTTGCCAGCATTGCGTAACCGTTGCCGGTGTCCTTGATATTGGGATACCCACCGATAGTCCACATTTGAACGGGTGCGGATGCGCCAGTGGTTGCGTAATTGAACTGGTACATCACATAAATTGGAGAAGAACTATAACTTGAGATCCAGACCTTCGTTTGCCCAGGGATTTTTTCGATCCTAACGTTTCTTGGAGCACTATAACCGAATGGCGTGTTTGACCATCCCACTGCAGCTCCCGCCGCTGTGTATGTGGCGATGTTCAGCAAATTTGATGTGTGACAGAATGCAAGCACAAGATAGCCATCCGGCGTGAACAGCACGTCACTACTGATGTTACCATTAAGAAGGTACCAGTCGGGTGCGGTTGTCGGCTTGGCGAGAGTTGCGGCGCCTGTTCGCGCACCACCGTTATTAAAAGTCCACAGATTTGGCGCGGTATTATACGCAGTTGTAAAAATAACGGCAAAATTATTGGTATCAACGATGCGAACGCGAAGCCATTTGTTGGCGCCATTTAGCGTTGTGCCGATAGGGTAGGAACTCAAAAGATTTGAGTATATGTCATAGACACGAACGTATAGATCTAAAGTCTCATTGATAGGCTCAACGACGGCAAAGTTCCCATTACCGAGGGTGACACCCCACTGAGCAAAATCTATATCGTACCCGCCCCATGAGGATGCCGACGTGGCAATCGTCTTGTTGACGAAGCTCGAAAGGCCGACCGTGACTTTGTTGACGAGCGCGCCAAGAGCCGGTTTCGCGCGGTACAGACGGCCCGAACGCGCGATCTGAACTATGTCATCTTGAGCGATGACCTCCCCAGCGAGCAGCGAGACGGCCTGATTGTCGGTTCCCGACGAAGCCGATACGCCCGGATTGACCTGACCCATCAGACGCTCCTCTCTGGTCCATGGACATTGACGGACACCGCCGCATCCGAGACCCAGGCGTAGATCTTCTCGCCGGCCACCAGGAACATCCCCGTGGTCTCGGCCTCGGTCCCGGGCGGCAGGGCCTTGCCGTAGACCCACTCGTCACCCGTGACGGGGGTGCCTCCGGTCGGCGTCGTGGTGCCCTTCCACAGCCGGATTGTGCCCGCGCTCGATCCGGTGTGGCAGAACCGGACGTTCTTCGTGGCAACCTTGCCTGCGAGGCACGTGTAGAGCAGCGTGACGGTATTGGCGGTGAGGATGGCCATCAGAACCCCGCGAGGAAGAAGGCATCGACCGTCGAGCACAGGTCGGACAGGCGCGTGCGGCTGTCCTTGAGCAGTGCGCCCGTCGTCCCGTCGAACAAGGGTAAGGTGCCGTCGGCGGATGAAACCGGCCCGTTGAGCGTCCCGGTACCATCGATGCCGCGCTGCGCCAGCATCACGAACTTCGCGGCATCGAAGGTGCCGCCCGACGTGTGCGAGATGGCGCAGACCTGGGTCGAGCCCTGGTAGGTGACCGTGCTGGCGGGCGCCGTGGCGGTGTAGACCGTGCCGGAAGCCCATGGGACGGGCGGCGTTTGCCAGGTCTGGGGGCCGGGCACCGCCGAGTCCGCCCCGGCCCGGCCGTCCTGGCCGGGCTTGCCTTCAGGCAGCGGCACGGCCCTCCGGCGCAAGCCGAACACGAACGTCGCGGTGCGGCCGTCCGGGGACAGGACGATGTCGTCGAGCCCGGCCCCGTCGCGGCCCGGCTGGACGCCGGACGCGATCTCGGAGGCACCCTCGCTCCGGTCGAAGACGCCGCTGCTCACGGGCAGATCCCTTGCTGGACGATCAGGGGGCCGAACTTCACGCGCTCGGCGCGGCCGTCGGGATAGGTCGCCACGACGTCGAAGGCGTAGGTGCCCGCGGGCACGCGCCGGGCCCGCTCACGCGGGATCGCCTCGGCGACGCCGCCGAGCCGCGCGTTGGTGACGGCGAGGCAGCCGTCGGCGGTGCCGCAGATCAGCTTCGGGCGCGGATCGGTGATGGCGCCGGCCGCGTCGATCGCCTTCAGGGCCAGGGTCAGGGCGGCGCCGGTGAGGTCGATCGGCACCGCGGCGTAGCTCTCCGCGAGGCCGACCCTGAGCCAGAGCGGCCGGCGCGCCGCGTCGACGTCGGCCTCGAAGCTGGCAGCGGCGGTGAAACCCGCCGTCAGGTCGGGGCGCACGAGGTAGAGGTCGCCGGCGTAGACCCGTGCCATGCCCGGCAGGCAGGCGGCGCCCGCGGCCCAGGCCGGCGTCCCGGCCCAGGGCGGGGCGATCGCGGCGCGGCGCTGCAGCGCGTAGCTGCGGTACCAACCCGCGTTGTTGGGCACGCGGTAGGGCGCGTCGGGCGTCATGGCGGCCTCGGGCTGCGCGGGGGAAGGCCTACGGCTCGGCCAGCGTCGCCACGGCGGCGTCGACCGCGGGCAGGTCGGCCAGCGTGCCGGCGGCGATCCGCGCCTCGATCGCGCCGAGGCGCGGGTAGGTCGAGGAGATCCACTCGCCGACGAGCGTCGAGAGCCGCACCAGCTGCGCGCCGGTCAGCATCGTCACGACGCCCTCGTTGTCGATCCACGTCTTGGTGCCGGCGGGGTAGGCCTGCCCGAACAGCGCGAGCAGGCCGAGGTCGGCGCGGGTCTGGTTGGTGCCGTCGCACAGCACCGGGACCGGCGCCGCGCCGGCCTCGGCGACGTTGACGACGACGCCGTGCGCCAGCACCGCGGCCCAGCCGCGCCGCGCGAAGGCGGCGAGCATGGTCTTGTCGATCGGCGGCGCGCGGTAGGGCCGGTGGTCGTATTGCGAGGCGGTCGCCGGGCCGATGCGCTCGAGCTGCACCAGCGACCCGGTCCAGGGCACGAGGTAGGCGCCGGGGTGATCCTCGAGCGACAGCACCGCGTCGTCGCGGTAGTCCCCGCAGACGAGGTCGGCGACGACGCCGTTGATCTCGGCGCCGAGCTTGATGGCGAGCAACATGGTGATACCCCTCAGATGACGCGGCCGCCGTCGCTGGAGACTTGGCCGATGGCGGGTGCGTAGGCCCCGTTCGCGCCCGTGCCGCTGGCGCCGGCGCGGTTGAGCACCCCGCCGCCGAAGGCCGAGCCGAACACGTTGGTGGCGGTGCCGGTGCAGTTGAGCGCGGAGACGTAGCAGTTCTGGCCGGCCTGGATGGCGATCGGCGAGCCCGAGAACGCCATGCCGTTCAGGTTGACCGCGCCGCCGTTGACGCCGGACGCGCCGACGTTGACGCAGTCGCGCGAGACCGAGGAGGTGGAGCCGACCACCGAGCCGTTGTTGCCGATGATCCCGACGTCGCCGGCCGCGCGCGAGTACAGCGCCGCCGACGTGAAGTCGGCGCACGCGACGTTCGAGCCGCCGATCGAGCTCACGTTGTACTGGCCGTTGGAGAGCCCGGCGAGCGTGCCGAAGGCCAGCACCGCGACGGTCGAGGCCGACTCGGCCGAGATCCCGGTGGAGCCGCAGCCGAGCCCGTAGTTGATCCCGGCGACGTAGACCGTGGCGAACGCGAGGCCGATGCCGCGGTAGCCGGCGCCGACGCTGGCCATGCGCGTGAGCTTGTAGTCGCCCGAGCGGAGCACGATGTTGTCGCCGAGCGTCCCGTCCGAGGTGACGATGATGTCCTGAAGGTTGGACAGGCCGCCCTTGATGTACAGGCGGCGCCCGCCGACGAAGGCCAGCTCGGTCTGGTAGACGTAGCGCAGCGAGGTCAGGTTCGCGGCGGTGTCGGCATAGCGCGAGCCGGCGTCGTTGCCGGTGTAGCGCAGGGCCGAGGGCAGCGGCTGCGAGCCCCGCAGCGACGCGCCTTCGAGCGAGATGCGGTCGCTGTCCAGATGCTGGAAGTTCTGATCGACCGTCTGCGGGAACAGGCCGCCGACATAGACCAGCCGTAGGAACCCGTTGAGGTCGACGCGGCGGCGGCTCGCCCAGAAGTTCGCCGCGTTGATGTCGGCGAAATCCGCACCCGCGCCGCCGATCGTCTTGATCAGCGCAGTCCGGATGATGACGTTGTTGACCGGCGTCAGCACCGTGAAGAAATTCGCCGGGCCGTTGTAGCGCAGGGTGATGATGTCGCCCTTGAGGTAGTCGCCCTTGGCGAGCAACCCGCCGCCGTTCTGGCCGATGCGCCGCGCCGGCAGGCCGTTGAGGCTGATGAAGGTGTCGCCGACGACGTCCTGGTTGAGCACCACGTCGATCGGCAGGCCGGTGAGGTAGGCGGTGTGCGCCAGCACCGTGCCGACCGTGATCACGCCGGGCGTGACCGAGGTGTCGACCATCGTCGTGGTCTGGCCGCCGCGGATCGCGCGCAGCAGCTGGAACCAGTCGTCGTCGGTCGGCACCAAGCCGGCGGCGCCGATGACGTTGACGATCTCGCGCTGCGGCGCCTCGATCGCCTTGGGCGAGACCTTGGAGCCCTGCTGCTGCTGGGCGAGGAGCTTGCCGGAATAGGACGCGTTCGGATCGTTCGATCCGGCCGGAGCGTGATACAGCATCGGGCTCTCTCGGAGGTCGGGGGATGCGGGGCGTGCGGCCGCGCGTGGCGGCGCCGCGACGGCGCCGCGCGGACCGCGGTCAGGCCGCTGGCGCGTCGGCGGTCAGGCCGCGGGCGCGTCGTAGGAAAAGTGCAGGCGGGTGTGCTGCGGGCCGAGCCGGCGCAGGAGGCATTCGAGGTCGAGCGCGGGCGTGTAGCCTTCGAGCGGGTCGCCCTCGGCCCCGAGCACGGAGCCGTCCGTCCCGTCGGCGCTGCAGCTGAAGGCCGACAGGCTCGGGTCGGCCAGGTGCACGACCCAGTCCGCCCAGACGTCGGCGCTCTCGTCGGCGGTGACGTAGCCCTCGAGCGCATCGCCCTCGAGGCCGAGCTCGGAGCCGTCGACGCCGTCCCCGCTGCAGGTGAACCACGTCTCGATCGGGGTCGCGCCGGCGAGTTCGTCGCCGGAATCGGCCGGGCCGGGCAGGACGTAGCTTTCGAGCGGCACGCCGTCGTCGCCGATCTCGTCGCCCGCCGGCTCGGAAGGGTCCGTGCAGGTGAACCACGCCTCCGTGACGTCGCCCGCGACGCATTCGGACACGTCGCACAGGAACTGGTCCGGCTCCTCGATCGTGACCGCGTGGCCGAGCGAGGTGGCGACGCAGGCGAAGTAGGCGGGCGAGGCGCCGCCCTGCGCGCCGAAGCGCGCCCGGACCATCGCCACCCGCTGCTCGACCGTGCGCGCGGCCGGCATGCACGGATCGGGCAGGCCGAGCTCGGTCTCCCAGTCGGCGAGCGCGATCGTGGCAGCCGACGGGAAGGTCTGCGTCGCGACCGTGAAGTCGCGGGCGTTGACGTCCGCGACCCAGCCCGCCACCGCGCGCCAGAAGCGCCGCATCACCGGCGAGGCGCCGCGGCCGTCGCCGGCCTCGTCGCGGCCCCAGGCGGCGCCGCGCGGCGTCAGCGCGAGCACCTGCGGCAGGAGGTCGTCGGCGCTCGGGGCCGACTGCCGGTCGGCCACCGACGGCGGCACGGCGGGCAGCAGCGCGCACGGCCAGCCGGCTGGGATCGTGTCCGACATCCGCGCGGCCTCAGACGTAGGCGATGGCGCCGGGAACCGGCAGGTAGCCCGCCGTGACGATCACCGTGGTGGCCGGCGCTGCCAGCTCGTGCCGGTCCTCGCCGGTGGCGCGCGAGATCGCCTCGTCGATCCACGAGCGCGAGAAGCCCACCGCCGTGGATGTCCCGACCTCGGCGCGGTCGGCGAAGGTGGCGAGGATCTCGTCCTCGACCGCGGCGCGGACGTCCAGCGTGTCGGGCGAGAGGCCGGAGATCGCCACGTCGACCGGCAGCCGCAGCGGCTTCAGCGCGAAGACCCGCGCGGTGACCGGGCGGCGGACCGGATCGTCGCAGTAGGCCTGCACCAGCGCGACCTGCGCGTCGCTCGGGATGCCGTCGGGTTGGTCCGTGACCGTGAAGCACAGCCACACCGAACGGGTGTCGTTCAGGAAGCTGTCGACGTAGGCGCGGCGCAGGATGCCGGGGCCGAGGGCCTCCTCCGCCCAGGTGGCGTAATCGAGCGCCGACCCGCCCTGCGGCGGGGCGCGCTTGCGCCGGAGGATGCGCGCGCGGAAGCCCTCGAGGGTCTCCGCGCCGGCGCCGCCGGCGAGCCCGGCGCCGTCGACGGCGGCCGACGGCCCGAAGCCGTCCGGAACGTCCTGGTTCGGCGCGAGCGTCAGCGGGAAGCCGGCGCCGAGGTTGCCGGCGGCACCCGCCGCATCCGCCTCCACCGGCAACGCCACGACGTTGCCGGTGGTCGTGGCGCCGGCCAGCGTGGTGTAGGTCGCCCCGCTTCCCGAGACGAACACCAGGCCCTCCGGCACGACGAGCCCGTGGCTCGATGCCGCCAGGATGGTGCCGGAGGCGGCCGACGCCGGCTCCTGCGCCAACCCCAGCTCGAAGCCGTGGCGGGCGAGCCAGAGCGCGCCGGCGCGCGACGCGAAGATCTGGTCGTAGAGCCAGGCGCGGCGCAGCTCGTGCTCCTGGCCGAGCAGCGCCAGCACCTTGCCGATCACCCGGAAGGTGTTGGGCAGCACCAGCGCGATCGCGCCCGGCAAGCTTTGCGTGAAGAACAGGCTGATGCCGCTCGACAGGCTGGCGAGTGTGCGGACCTCATAACCCGCCATCGGCACGGCTCCAGAGCAGGTCGAACTTGGCCGCGTAGACGGACGATCCGTCCCGTGCGAAGGCTCCGATGTCGAGCCGCAGGGTCTGCGCGTCGTAGTCGGGCACGGCCTCGACCGTGATCCGGGCGACCGCGCCCTGCCGGATCAGGCAGGCGGTGGCGCGCTCGGCCTCCGCCGCGGCGCGCCGGGCGACATCCTCGGACAGGACCTCGCGGCGCAGCTGCCATAGGGTCGAGCCGAGCGGGCCCTCTCCGGAGGCCGCGTCGAGGTCGAAGCCGTCGCCGGGCCAGCCGCGGGCGTCGCCATTGTGCTCCGAGCGCAGCATCGAGACGTCGGCGCGCGCGTCCGTGAACAGACACAGGACGAAGGCGGTCTGGAGCGGGTCGGCGGCGCGCAGGCCGCCGATCCCGCCATCGGCCGCGCCTGTCGCCATCGCGAAGTCGCCCACGAACCCGGGCTGGCCGGCGCCGGAGAAGCCGTTGAGGCCGCCCAGGACGATGTCGGGCGGGAGCACGACGACGCCGGCCTCGGATAGCGGCCCACCATCGGCCAGCGGCGTCAGGATGAGCTGCATCGAAGCCTCGGATCTCGGGCGCTTCAGATCTTGGCGAACACGACGGAGGACGGCCCGGCCTGCGTCATCACCGCGTGGGTGCCGCCCTCGGCGCCGAGGTCGATCCGCCCCTTGCGGACCACGATCTTGAGGTCGCCGACCTGCACCGTCGTCTTCTCGGCGCCCTCGACCACGGTGGCGTGCTTGCCGGTGACCCGCAGTTCCCTGGAGACCAGCGAGACGATGTTGCCGTTGGCGTCGTAGAGGGCGCTGGTGCCGACATCACGCTTGGTCGGGCGGTGATCGGGGTCCTCGCCGCCGAGGAAGGCCTTCAGCGTGCGGCCGCCGTCCTGCCCCCCGAACTGCACGCCGAAGCCGTGGCTCTTGGCGGGCATGTTCGAGTGGAAGCCGAAGGGCTGTACTCGATGGACGCGCTTGATCGTCTCGCCGTACTGGCCGAGGATCGTGACCGTCTGGAGCTTGCCGGTGTCATCGCTGTCGACGATCTGCCCGCGGAACAAACGCCCGCCCATCGCGGCCCCCTATTCCGACTCGGACGTGTTGCCGCCGCCGAAGTCGGCGTCGTCGCCGAGGCCGCCGGCGAAATCCTCGCTCTCGGACCCGCCGCCGCCGCCGGCGCCCGAGCCGGACCCGGAGCCGGCGGCCTTGCCGCCGAGCGTGCGCGGATCGACGAGGGTGAGGTCGGCCCAGGTGCCGCCGCCCTCACCGTCCGTCACCGCCTGGTTGTAGGTGACGCTCTTCACCGCGAGATCCTGATCGATCTCCTCCTCGTCCCACACGACGGGCACGAGGTGGCCGGGCTGCCAGAGCTGCCCGCCGTCGTCGCGCCAGGTCGAGACCCTCAGCGCGATCGAGATGCCGGAGCCGGAGCGGCGCAGGCGCTCCCATTGGCCGCGGCGCTTCAACTCTTTCGAGGTGTGGTCGCCTTCGTTGAACAGGATGTAGGGGCGATGCCGCCCGACCGATCCGTCCCTCGCGACCTCTTCCTGACGCAGGGATTCCCTGTCGGTACCGCTCGATCTCTGACCGCGCACGTGAACGGCCGAGCGCTTGTTTCGGATCGAGATGTTGAGCTTCCAGCGCCCGCACGGCGGCTCGCCGTGCACGAGCGCGCCGGCATGCCGGTTGGAGCCGGCCCGGGTGATCTTGACCGATCCGTCCGGCTGGCCGGTGAGCAACACCCCGAGATGGCGCGCCTCGCGTTCCAGCACCTGGAACATCGACTGGCCCGGCACGAGCTGGACCTCGGGCAGCTTGGGTAGCGCCACGTCCGCCTGGAAGCCGATCTTCCATTCGTCGAACTCGGTGGCGACGTCCTTCAGGTCCTTGTTCTCGACGAGCCCGGTCTTGTGTCTGACGGGAGGGCAGTCGATCGCGTCACCGGCCTTCGAGCGTCCGGAAATCCCGACCTCGTGCGTTCCGACGGCGCTCTCGACCTCGTACTCGTCGACGTGGCCGGTGCAGAGCAGGTCCCCGCCGGAGAACGATCCCATGCCCTGGCCGGCGTCGGGCGAGGTGTAGATCTCCAGCAACCTGCCGCGGCGGAGCAGCTTGGCCTGCGCCGACCAGGCCGGGTTGGAGGCGGCCAAGCTGAAGTGGATCGCGGCGGCCTCTGCCGCGCGGGTCACCGCCACCGTCTGCCAGCCCTGGAGCGCCTGGCCGTCGACCACCAGCGTGACGATCTCTGGCAGCGACGGCATGGCGGCCTCCGGGCGTGGGCTCAGGTCTTGGGCGTCAGCGCCTCGAGGGTCGCCGGCATGAACAAGGGCGTGCCGACCGCGTTGCGACGCACCAGTTCGGCCGCGCGCGTCGGATCGGCGTAGAGGCTCCAGGCGAGAGCTCCGGACGGGAAGGAGCGCATCGCGTTGACCACCGACACCGGCTGCAGCGTGGTCGCCTGCGCCGCGAGGACGGTCGAGCACTGGCGCGCGGCACCTGCCAGGATGCTGAGCGGTCCCTCTCCGAGGGTCGAGGCGATCCGGTCGCTCGCGCCTGCCATCGCCGTATCAATGCGGGCACGCGCCTGCGTCGCGGACGGACGGTCGGCAAAGCCGGAGCGCGCCTCCGCCAGGAACGCCTCGCCGAGGCAGGCCGCCTCGATCCCGACCGCCAGGACACGGGCCAGGGCGTAGGCCCGCGTCAGGACCGGCGAGGCGGAGACCGGAGTGCTCGCGCTCGCCAGCCCCGCCGCGGCGTAGAGTGCCGCCGCGGCGTCGCCCGGCGCGACGTTGCGCGCGAGACCCTGTGCGGCGGTGATGAGCTCGGCGGCGATCGCGGCCACGTCCGCGCTCGACCGGATGCGGGGCGCGGCCACCTGCGCCGTGCGGCGACAGGTCGTGGCGAGCGTCGCCGCCTGCGCGGCCGGCAGCGGCAGGCTGCGCGTAAGATCCGCGAGGATGCCGGCGAGCGCCTGCGCCGTCACGGCCGCGCCGGCCAGCGCGCTCGATGGCACGTCGAACATGCTGGCCCCCAAAGCCTCGCCTTCAGAACGGGAAGGCGGAAAGGACCGCCGAGACCGCGGCACCGAGGCCGTCGAGGGCCGATTGCGCGATGCGGTCGCCGAGCTGGATGGCCGGGAAGCCGCCGGCATCCGCCCCGGCCTCGATGAACTCCAGATCGAAGGCGACCAAGCCCTGACGGGTCTTCTCGTTGTTGGTCGAGCAGTCCAGGCAGCGCACCTGACCCGGCCGCGTCATCGGCAGGATCAGGGTCGCCGCGCCCGGCGTCGAGCAAACCTCCACGAAGGCCCGGGCCCGCGTGTCGGCGTCGTCGCCGACGATGTAGGCCGACACCTTGAACTTGCGGGCCTTGCGGCCGGTGTCCTCGGTGGCGTGCGTCTCGGCTTTGACGAAGCTGTGCAGGGCGACGTGCCGGCCGGCACCGCCGAGCCCTTCCTTCTCGACCTCGAAGGAGAAGCCCCGGAACGAGGCACCGGGAACCGTCTGGGGCCAGTTGCGCATGTCGACCCTATCGCCCCGGCAGGATCTTGGTCAGCTCGCGGGCGATCTCGTTGGGCAGTTCCTGCGCGACCACGTCGAGGAAGGCGTCGCGGGTGGCACCCTCGACCATCTCATACGGGATGAACACGCCCGACTTCTCGACCGTGATCTCACCCTTCCACTTGCCGGAGGCGTTGTAATAGACCTGACCGTTGAGCTTCTTCACAACATGCCGGTTCGGCGACTTGCCGGAGCGACGGAAGTAATGGCCGCTCAGGCGCTCGGTGTGGCCCGCGACCTGCGCCTCGACCCCGCCCGGCACCTCGCGGGCGTGGAAGTAGCGATAGCTGATGTTGCCGCCGCGGGTGTAGAGCGCCGCCCGCGGGTTGCCGGGCGAGGCGCGCAGCATCCGCACCGCCTTGACGATCACCAGCCGGTTGAGGCCGGTCTGCGCGGTGAGCGCCGGGATCACGCGGGCCTTGGTCCGCGTGAGCACCCGGTTGAGCACCAGCGCCTGCGCGTTCGGGAGCCTGTGCCCGAAACCTTCGAGCGCCTTGGCAAGGCCGGCGGCGCCGGCGGCGGTGTCGAGCGTGATCTCCAGCATGTTCGGCCTCGCCTCCCGTCCCGCCGGCTCAGACGCTCCACCCGCCCTCGGCCGCCGGCATCGAGACGCCGACGTTCGGCTTGACCGGACCGGAGCCGGTCGCGGTCATGCCCTTGGTCCGCGCCCGGAGGCCCGGCGCCGCTTGCACCTCGACGGTGTGGTGCGAGCGCAGGTTCATCTCCTCCATCCGCGCCGCCGCCCGCTCCATCCGGTCGGCCGGGCTCTCGCCCTCGGGCATGCGGCGGTCGAGCAGACCCGGATCGCCGCCGGGCGGCCCGAAGGTCTTGGAGCGGATGCGCCCGTCCGGCATGCGCATGGTGCCGTTGCCGAGATCGACGCCCGCCTTCCTGTCGAGGCCCGGGATGACGGATGCCTCGGGCGCGACGGCAGACCCCGCCTTGGACATCGGCACGGGCTTCACCGTGCCGATGCCGTCGCGCAGGCCGATGCCTGCGCCCTTCCGGCCGTACCAAGCACCCCAGCCCTCGCGCCGCGCGATCCGGAGAGCGAAGTCGACCTGCTCGCGCCAATGCGTCGGATCGCTGGCGTGGTGACCGGTCTCCTTCGTGTAGCGGTCGCCGAGGCCGCCGGAACGCCCGTAGTGAAGTTGGAACGGGCCGAAGCTGGTCGGCTTGCCGCCCTCATAATCGCCGGGGGTCAGGCGGTTCGGCGTCGATCCGCGCAGGCCCTCGCTGTTGGCGATCCGCAGGGCAATGTTCGGATCGATGCCCTGCGAGAGGGCCGAGGCGCGGATATGCGCCGCGAACTCGGGGTGGATACCGCGCAGGTCGCCGGCGGAGATGCCGCCGCCACCCGATCGACCGACAACACCGCCGTCAGGGCTACCGCCGCCGGAGCTGCCGGAGGGGATCGCGCCATCCCCGCCGAGGTTCGAGCCGCGGATCATGCCGCCTTGGCCGCCCGATCCGCCGCCGAACGATGCCTTCTGGATCAGCCCGCCGCCACTCGCCCCGCCGCCGCCCGAACCATCGGCCGAAGCGAAGCTGATCGGGATCTTGATCCCCTCGGAGAAGACATCCTTCAGCCGCTCGAACAGGGTCCGACCCTGCCGCTCGACCTCGGGGGCCTTGGTCTCGATGCCCGAGCGGATGCCGTCACCGGTCTTCGTGCCGGCCTCGGTGCCCGCCTCGCCGGCCGCCCGTTTCAAGGGCTCGAAGATCTCCGGTCGTGACGGCGGCAGGGGCGCGTTGACGACGGCCCTGCCGAACGCGTCGCCCGCCTTCCGCCCGGCTTCCTTCGCCTCGCGCTCGGCCGCCTCGGCGTCGATCATCTTCGGGTGTGGGCGCTGCGGCAGTGCGGGTGTGGGCGCGTCCGGATCGAGCCCCCCCTTCAGGCCGAACGCGGCGGCCCCCCGCCCGATCGCCAGCGGCGCCTGACCGGGGTCGATCGACATCCTCGGTGGCGCGCGGGCCGCATCGCGCTTGGCGAGATCGCGCTTGGCGAGCCGGTCGGCATGCACGATCGCGGCCCCGAACGCATAGCCGGCCGGGTCGGCACCGAGCAGGGAGTTGTCGAGGTA
>NZ_CAXTHR010000070.1:0-22161 GCF_964244095.1 uncultured Methylobacterium sp.
GCGGGCGAGCTGAAGACCAAGCCGACGCAGCACTCGGTGAAGGAGCTGCGCTCGATCGGCATCCAGCCCGACATCCTGCTCTGCCGCTGCGACCGGCCGATCCCGGCCGACGAGCGGCGCAAGCTCGGCCTGTTCTGCAACGTGCGCGAGACCGCGGTGATCGAGGCGCGCGACGTCGCCTCGATCTACGACGTGCCGCTCTCCTACCGCGAGGCCGGCCTCGACCGCGAGGTGCTGGAGCATTTCGGCCTGGCCGCGGGCGGCGAGCCGGACCTGTCGCGCTGGCGCACGATCTCCGAGCGCGTGCACAACCCCGAGGGCGAGGTCACCATCGCCATCGTCGGCAAGTACACGGGCCTGAAGGACGCCTACAAGTCGCTCACCGAGGCGCTGACGCATGGCGGCATCAGCCACCGCTGCCGCGTCAACCTCGAATGGATCGAGTCCGAGGTGTTCGAGCGCGGGGACCCGGCGCCGTTCCTGGAGGGCATCCACGGCATCCTCGTGCCCGGCGGCTTCGGCCAGCGCGGCGCGGAAGGGAAAATCCGCGCGGCCCGCTTCGCCCGCGAACGAAAGATCCCGTATTTCGGGATCTGCTTCGGGATGCAGATGGCGGTGATCGAGGCGGCGCGCGCGCTCGCCGGGGTCCCCGAGGCCAACTCCACCGAGTTCGGCGAGACCCCCGAGCCGGTGGTGGGCCTGCTCACCGAGTGGCTGCGCGGCAACGAACTGGAGCAGCGGGCGGCCGCGGGCGACCTCGGCGGCACCATGCGGCTCGGCGCCTACGACGCGCAGCTGCAGCCCGGCACGAAGATCGCCGGGATCTACGGCACGACGACGATCTCCGAGCGCCACCGCCACCGCTACGAGGTCAACATGGCCTACCGCGCGCGGCTGGAGGCCAAGGGCCTGCGCTTCTCGGGCCTGTCGCCGGACGGCCTGCTGCCCGAGACGGTGGAGCATGTCGGCCATCCGTGGTTCATCGGCGTGCAGTTCCACCCGGAGCTGAAGTCGCGGCCCTTCGCGCCGCACCCGCTGTTCGAGGGGTTCGTGGGCGCGGCGATCGAGCAGAGCCGGCTGGTGTGAGACGCGGCTGCGACCCTCGGTCCCCGCTCGCGGAATCCGGCCGCGGCCCTATCTGTAGGGGATCGTGACCGACATCCTGTTCTACCACCTCCAGAACCAGCCGCTCGAAGCCGTGCTGCCGAGCCTCGTAGAGAAGTCGCGGGAGCGCGGCTGGCAGGCGGCGATCCAGGCCGCGAGCGAGGAGCGGCTCCAGGCGCTCGACGACCACCTCTGGACGTTCCGCGACGACAGCTTCCTGCCCCACGGCACCGACCGCGACCCGGACGCGGCGAGCCAGCCGGTGGTGCTGACGCTGCGCGAGGCCAACCCGAACGCCGCCGCGATCCGCTTCCTCGTGGAGGGCGCGGACCTTCCGCCGGATGCGGGCGCCTACGAACGGATCTGCGTGCTGTTCGACGGCACCGACCAGGACGCGCTGCTGCGCGCCCGCGAGCAGTGGAAGCGCGCCAAGGCCGCGGGCCACTCGGTCGCCTACTGGCAGCAGGACGAAGCCGGCCGCTGGCAGAAGAAGGCGTGACGGCTTTGCGCGCGACAGACTCGGATGTGAGCTCTTCCATGGGACCGACGCCCGCCGCCACCGCCGCGCCCGCGTGGGTCTCTCCCTCCCCCCTCTGCGGGGGAGGGTGGCCCGCGGAGCGGGTCGGGAGAGGGGAGCGACCTCTCCGGATATGGCGCTCCCCTCTCCCGATCCTCGCTGACGCGAGGGCCACCCTCCCCCGCAGAGGGGGGAGGGGATGCGCGCTGGGCCTCGCGCTCCTGCTGGCCTTCTCCCCGCTTTCGGCTGCCGCGCAGGCGCCGCAGCGACCGCCCTCCGAGGCTCGCCTCCCGGAAGGCCGCAAGCTCCCCCCCGATTCCACGACCGCGCAGAGCATCACGCTGCCGGACGGCCGGACGATCGCCTTCACCGCGACCGCGGGTAGCCTGCCCCTCGTCGACGAATCGGGAAAGCTCCAGGCCGAGATCGCCTTCGTCGCCTATACCCGCCCGGCGGAGGCCGGCACCGCGCGGCCGATCACCTTCGCGATCAACGGCGGGCCGGGCGCAGCCTCGGCCTACCTGAACGTCGGCGCGATCGGCCCGTGGCGCCTGCCGGTGGAGGGCCCGAGCATCAGCCCGTCGCGCCCCGTGGCGCTGGTGCCCAACGACGGCACGTGGCTCGATTTCACCGACCTCGTGTTCGTCGATCCGGTCGGCACCGGCTACAGCCGCGCGGCGGACGGCGACGGCAAGGGCTATTGGGGCGTCGAGGCCGACGCCGCGGTGCTGTCGGCGGCGATCGCCCGGTACCTGCGCGTCAACACGCGCATGGCCGACCCGAAATTCTACGTCGGCGAGAGCTACGGCGGGTTTCGCGGGCCGCTCATCGCCGCCAAGCTCCAGGAGGATATCGGCGTCGGCCTGTCGGGCCTCGTCCTGCTCTCGCCGGTGCTCGATTTCGCCACGCTCCAGCCGCCGCGCGGGAACCCCTGGGGCAACGTGCTGCGGCTTCCCTCCTACGCGGCCGGCGCGCTGGAGCGGGCCGGCCGCGTGCCGACGCGGGCGACGCTTTCCGACACGGAGAGCTACGCCACCGGCGCCTACCTCGCCGACCTGCTGAAAGGTCCCGGCGACGCGCAGGCGGTGGCGCGCCTGACCGAGCGCGTCGCGGCGCTGACCGGGCTCGACCCGGCCTTCGTGCGCGCGCAGGGCGGGCGGCCGTCCTCGAACAGCGTCCAGCGCGAGGTCGACCGCGCGTCCGGCCGCATCGCCAGCGCCTACGACACCGCGGTGACCGGCTGGGACCCCGACCCGAATGCGGCGCATTCGGGCTTCGACGACCCGCTGCTCACCGCGCTCCAGGCGCCGCTGACCAGCGCGATGATCGACCTCTACGCCAGGACGCTCAACTGGCGGGTGACCAACCTGCGCTACGAACTCCTCAACACCGCGGTCAACCGGAGCTGGAGCTGGGGCGGCGGCCGCTCCGCGCCGGAGGCGGTCGGGGCGCTGCGCGGCGTGCTGGCGCTCGACGGCAACCTGCGCGTGCTGGTGGCGCACGGCTTCACCGACCTCGTGACGCCGTACTTCGCCTCGAAGCTCCTGATCGACCAGATCCCGTCCTACGGGCCGGAGCCGCGGCTCACGCTCGCCGTATATCCCGGCGGCCACATGTTCTATTCCCGCCCCGAGGCGCGGGCCGCGTTCAGGCGCGACGTGGCGGCGATGTATGCCGCCGCCCTGACGGCGCGGGAGGCCGGCGCCGCGCCGCCTCCGCCGGAGCGTGCGAAGGAGACCCGGTGAACCCCGCGCGGCGGACGTGCCGGTCGGCGGGGGCCGTTCGGTGCCATGCAGTTCGGTGCCCTGCAATGAGCCCGGCGCGGGGGACGTGGACCTCGTCCGTCGGCGACGGGATGGTGATCTGGATCACCGCACCCGCCAGACCTTGAGCACGTCGCCGCCGAGCGGCAGCGGCTCCAGCCAGCCGGCCTCCGCTTCGCCCCGCGCCAGCCGCGTCGCGAAGGCGGGGCCGTCGAGGGCGATCGCCGGCTGGGCGGGGCACGCCACGAGGTAGCGGACGCCGTGGGCCGCGATCTGCCGGCGCAGGTCCGCCTCGCTGCCGCCGAGGCCCTCGATCGCCGCGGTGAGGCCGGCCACCGCGCGATGGTAGGGCGCTGCGACCACCGTATGCGGCGTCAGCATCAGGATCGACGGCCCGAGGAAGATCGGCGCCAGCACCGTGCCGGGCGTGAGCGCGGCGAGCGGCGCCACGGCGGTGTCGGCCATGCAGGCGAAGGCGCCCGTCTCGGCGGCTTGCGATCGGCCGTCCTGGAACAGGCCGGCGACCAGGGCCGGAACCATCCACGCGGTGCTCACGAGGCCGATCGCCAGCGCGGCGAGGCCCGCGCGGCGGCGCAGCGACGCGGTCCCGTCCGCCGCGCACCGGAACGCGCCGTCGAGCACCGGCCCCGCGACGAGGGGAACGAGTCCCGAGGCGACGTAGATGCCGCGGAACTGGAACCAGCCGATGGCGAGCGCCGGCCACAGCATCAGCGCCGCCACGCCGTAGGCGCGCCGATGCGCCGGCGTTCCGCGCCATGCCGCCCGCGACGCGGCGAGCGCGGCGAGCGCGAGCACGGGATAGTAGACCAGCACCTCCCACTGCCCGCGCGCCACGAACTTCTCCACCGACGCCATCTCGTTGACGGTGAGCAGCCAGCGGTCGCGGACCAGCGGCGTCATGCCCGGGAACGGGCCGCCGAGGCAGGCCGGGAACAGGGCCGCGAACCCGCCGATCAGCACGAGGCCGATCACGGCGACGCAGGCGAGCCGCGCCGGCACGGAGGCGAGGCGCCGGTCGAGGCCGGCGCAGGCGAGCGCCGCCGCGAGGCCGCCGCCGGCAAGCCACAGCCAGGGCGGCGAGAGCGCGTCGCAGGCGGTCGCCGTCCAGAGCTGCGGGCCCGTCTGAGCCCCGAACAGAAGCGGCGCGCCGAGCCCGAGCCCGAGGCCGAAGCCGAGGAAGGCCGGCAGGGCGGTCCGCCCGCGAAGGACCCAGTCGCCGACGACGAACAGGGCGCCGCAGGCGACCGAGGGCAACCCTTCGAGGCCGATCGCCAGCGAGAGCGCCGCCAGCGCCCCGGCGCCGATCCCCGCGGGGCGCCCGCCCCGGATCAGGCACAGGCTCAGCCCAAGGATCGCGATCATCTGGAGGTTGTGGTGGTCGATGCGGCCGGCGGCGAACTGCACGGTGACGCCGAAGGTCTGGGTCGCGGCCAGCAGCGCCAGCAGCGCCGCGCGGGCGCCGAAGGTGCGGCGCACGCCGAAGAACAGCACGGCGGCGTAGACGCCGAGCAGCAGCGGCGGCCAGAACGCGGCAGTGATCCCCTCCGCGAGGCCCCGCCCGAACAGCGGCGTCAGCAGGAGCAGCAGCCCGGCGAGCGGCGCGTCGACCAGGCGCGACCAGTGGCTCGGCACGCCGGCCGGCGGCAGGAAGCGGTGCTGCACGTTGTCGAACCAGCCCTGGCCGGCGGCGAGGTCGCGGGCCTCGACGAGGCGCATGGCGTCGTCGGTGTCGGGCACGCGCAGGTGCAGGATCGTGCCGATCACGTCACTTTGCGGGTAGAGCGAGAGCGCCGAGAACGCGACGAGCAGCCAGAGGATCTTGTGCGCGTCGAGGCGGCGCGCCGGGGTGAGGGCCGGAAACGAAGCTGTGGCCGGCATCGCGCCTCTCCGGTGCTCCGCCGGGGCGGAGGCGGCCGCGGCGACGATCCGGCAGACCATGCCCGGCGCCGCTTAACGGCCGGTCAAGGCCGCCCCGCCCGCGGACGGCGCGTGCGTGGGGCGTTTCCTTAACCGCGCCGGGTGCAGCATCCGCCCCGCTTGGAAACGTCGGGGCCGGGGCAGCGGATGAGTCACCACACCGAGACGCTGGTGATCGGCGGCGGACCCGCCGGGCTGACGGCCGCCTACCTGCTGTCGAAGCAGGGCCGCGCCGTCACCGTGCTGGAGCGCGACCCGGCCCAGGTCGGCGGCATCTCGCGCACGGTCGCTCACAACGGCTACCTGTTCGACATCGGCGGCCACCGCTTCTTCTCGAAGTCGCAGGCCGTGGTCGATCTCTGGGACGAGATCCTGCCCCACGACTTCATCGAGCGCCCGCGGCTGTCGCGGATCTACTACCGGGGCAAGTACTACGCCTATCCGCTCAGAGCCTTCGAGGCCCTGCGCAACCTCGGCGTGCTCACGAGCGCGGCCTGCGTGCTGTCCTACCTCTACGCCCGCGCGAGGCCGATCGCGGAACCGAAGCACTTCCACGCCTGGGTGCGCAACCAGTTCGGCGAGAAGCTGTTCTCGATCTTCTTCAAGACCTACACCGAGAAGGTCTGGGGCATGTCCTGCGACGCGATCTCGGCCGACTGGGCCGCGCAGCGCATCAAGGGCCTCGATCTCGGCGCGGCGATCCGCGACGCGCTCAAGCGCTCGCTCGGGTTCAAGGGCAAGCGCAGGGCCGGCGGGCCGGTGATCAAGACCCTGATCGAATCGTTCCGCTATCCTCGCCGCGGCCCCGGCATGATGTGGGAGGCGGCGGCCGCCAGGATTTCGGCGCAGGGCGGCACGGTGCTGCTCGACCGCGGCGTCGACGGCCTGAGCTTTGCGCCCGCCACGGGCCTGTGGACGGTCTCGGCGGTCCGCGGCGACGGCAGCCGCGAGACCTTCACCGCGCGCCACGTGATCTCCTCGGCGCCGGTGCGCGAACTCGTGGAGGCGATCACGCCGCGCCCGATCAGCACCTTCCAGGCGCGCGCGCTGCAGTACCGCGACTTCGTCACGGTGGCGCTCATCGCCAGGTCGGACAAGACCTTCCCCGACAACTGGATCTACATCCACGACCCGTCGGTGCAGGTCGGGCGGGTGCAGAACTTCCGCTCGTGGTCGCCGGAGATGGTGCCGGACGAGGCCCATACCTGCCTCGGGCTCGAATATTTCTGCTTCGAGGGCGACGGCCTCTGGACCGCGACGGACGCCGACCTCGTGGCGCTGGCCAAGCGCGAGATCGGGCAGATCGGCCTGATCGACCCGGCCGACGTGGTCGATGCCTGCGTCGTGCGCCAGCCCAAGGCCTATCCGGTCTACGACGAGGCGTATGCCGACAACGTCGCCACGGTGCGGCTGGAGCTGGAGCGGGATTTCCCGACGCTCCACCTCGTGGGCCGCAACGGCATGCACAAGTACAACAACCAGGACCACGCGATGATGACGGCGATGCTCACCGTCGAGAACATCGTCGCAGGCCACCGCCGCCACGACGTCTGGCGGGTCAACGAGGATGCCGAGTACACCGAGGCGGGGCTCTCGGGAGCCGAAGGCGCGCTCGGCAGCGAGCGGCTGGTGCCGCGCAAGGTCGCCTGAGCGACCGCAACGGCGGCCACAGGTGCAAGCCGGCGTCAACCTGCCGGCTTGCCCTGAGACCGTGCGCGGATCACACTTCCCGCCAACGCCCGGATTCCAGGGCGGTCCCGGGAAGGAAGCCCCCATGCGATCGGTGATCCTCGCCGCGCTGTTGTCCAGCGCCGCCCTCGTCACGTCCGGCCTCGTCACGTCCGCCCTGGCGCAGGGCGCGCCGGCGGAGACCAAGTCCAAGGCGGACGACCTCGAGAAGCTCCAGGCGTTCCGGAGCACGAACACCGCGCCCGCCCCCGAGATCCCGCAGACCGGCCGCAAGGCCGACGCGATCCGCAAGACGCTCGGGAAGATCAAGTTGCCTGAGGGCTTCAGGATCGACCTCTACGCCGTGGTGCCGGATGCCCGCTCGATCGCCGTCGGGCCCAATGCCGGCGTGCTGTTCGTGGGCACGCGCAAGACCAAGGTCTACACCGTCACCGACCGCGACAAGGACCGGGTCGCCGACGAGGTGCGCGCCTTCGCGCCGGGCATCGACTTCAAGATCCCCAACGGCGTGTGCTTCTCGAAGGACGGCGTGCTCACGGTCGTCGAGCAGAACCGCGTGCTGTCGTTCCCGGCGGCCGAGTTCTTCTACGAGGCGCCGGATGTCGCCGCCGCCGTCGTCGTCAAGCAGGGTGAACTGATCCCGGCCGGCGAGGAGAGCTACAACCACACCGCCCGCGTCTGCCGCGTCGGCCCCGACGGCAAGACCTACATCGCCCTCGGCCAGCCCTACAACGTGCCGGCCGCCGACAAGCTCGATCTCTACGCGAAGGCCGGCATCGGCGGCATCGTCCGGATGGATGCCGACGGGAAGAACCGCGAGGTGTTCGCCACCGGCATCCGCAACTCGGTGGGCATCGACTTCTCCGCGGACAAGACGTTGTGGTTCACCGACAACCAGGTCGATGGCATGGGCGACGACACGCCGCCGGGCGAATTGAACCACGTCACCAAGGCCGGCGAGCATTTCGGCTTCCCGTGGTACGGCGGCGGCAGCGTCCGCACCGTCGAGTACAAGGACCAGACGCCGCCGGCCAACGCCGTGGCGCCGGTGGCCGAACTGCCCGCGCACGCGGCCGACCTCGGGCTGACCTTCTACAACGGCCGCCAGTTCCCGAAGAGCTATCGCGGCGGCCTCTTCATCGCCGAGCACGGCTCGTGGAACCGCACCGAGCCGGTCGGCGCGCGGATCATGTTCGCGCCCGTCGGCGCCGACGGGAAGGTCGGCCAGCCGAAGCCCTTCGCCGAGGGCTGGCTGACGGCCGACGGCGAGTATCTCGGGCGGCCCGTCGACGTGGCGGTGCTGCTCGACGGCTCGCTGCTCGTCTCCGACGACACCGCGGGCGCGATCTACCGGATCTCCTACGAGGGCGACGCCGCCAAATGAGGTGCTGGGCGATCACGGCGCTGGTCGCCGCGCTCGCGTCGCCGGGCGTTCAGGCCGGCGACGCGGCCGCGGGGCGCAAGCGCGCCGCGGCCTGCCAGACCTGCCACGGGATGGATGGGCTGTCGAAGCTGCCCGAGGCGCCCAACCTCGCCGGCCAGGTCGAGATCTATCTCGTCAAGGCGCTTGGCGAGTACCGCGACGGCACCCGGCGGAACGAGGTGATGGGGGTCGTGGCCAAGGAGCTGTCGGATGCCGACATCGCCAACCTCGCGGCCTTCTACGGCGGCCTTCAGATCGAGGTGATCCCGCCCGGCTGAGGCCGTCCTTCCCCCGGCGGCCGGCCGGGCCTATCGTGGGTGGACGAGGAGGAGGAAGGCTGCGATGCGATATCCGACGGCGCCCGGCCTGCAAACGGCCGCGTTCCCCATGCGCCCGCCGACCGCGCGGCCGCAGCCCCGCCTCGTGCTGGCGGCCGCGACCGTGCTGGCGCTCGCCGCCTCGGCCGCGTTCGTCGCGCGCGCACCCGCGGCGGTAATCGATCCCGATCTGGTCCGCGTGATCCGCTGCATGGCGGCGATCAAGGGCGGGTTCGCGCTCGCGGCGCTCGCGGCCTGCCTCTGGCGCCTCGGCCGCCCGGCCTCCGGCTGGCGCCGGCTCGCCTACGTGGCGGGGCCGCCGCTGATGGCGGGCGGCGCCGTCGCGCTGTGGTCGCTGCATCTCCTCGGGCTCGCGGCGCTCGGCCTGCATCTTGGGCTGTTGGCGGTCGCCGCCGCCGCGCTCACCGACCCCGCCTTCTTCGACGGATGGCGGCCCCGGCGCGCCTGAGGATCGCCGCCGCAGTCCGGCCGTTCCAAGGGGGACCGCGTCCCGGGACGACGCACGCATCCCGTGGGAGCGCCGGGCGGGCGTCAGCGCCGCAGCAGGCGCCTGGCCTCGTCGCGGGCCCTGCGCTCGAACCGGGCGAGCCGCACCCGCCGCTCCAGCGACAGGGCGTCCCGGCCCGGCGGCAGCGCGATGATCTCGGCGATGGTCTCGCGCTCGCGGTAGAGGCTCTCCAGGGCCGAACCGGCGAGCGCTGCCGAATCGAGGCGGTCGCCGAAGCCGGTCTCGTGGCAGGCGCGCACGATCTCCGCTTCCAGCAGCAGGCCCGGCGCGCTCCCGCGGAAAGCCTCGTCGTAGGCGGTCTTGAGCAGCGTCGCGGTGCCGCCGCCGGTGAGCGCGAGGCTGATCGCCACGGGCTTTCCGTCGAGGCTCAGGATGTCGGCGCGCGCGCCGACCGGGCCGCCCGTATCCGCGAACACGGCGCGGGCGAAGGCCGCGTGCTCCGGGCGGCAGGCCATCGCCGTGCCGGCCCCGCCCTTCCAGCCCGCGCGTTCCAGGTCGAGGAAGGCGGCGACCGCCCGCTCCAGGCCGGCGCCGCCGGTGGCGGTCTCGAAGCGCACGCTCCCGCCCTCGGCGAGGCGCCGCGCGCGGCGGCGCAGGTCCTTCAGGCGCGCCTTGTGCGGATGGCCGGCGAGGAACGCGTCGTGGGTCCCCCGCCGGTCGAGCACCGGGCGCTCGAACGCGGCGACCGTGGCGCGGCGCCAGCCGGCGCGGTCCATGGCCGCGGCGAGGCCGGTGCCGGAATGTCCGTCGAGGGGCAGCAGCGGCCAGCGCCATGCGCGCCCGCCGGAGGCCGCCGCCAGCCCCGCCACGAGGGCATCGAAGGTCGCGTCGGGGTCCGGCCCGTCGGCGACCAGCGGCGCGGTGGCCGTCACGAAGGGCGAGAGCAGCGGCTGCGCGACGAAGGCCCCGAGCGCGCTCACGTCGCGCCTCAGGCGGCAGGGCAGGGCGGCGTCGAGGCGCCCGTGGCGGCGGACCGTGACGAAGCGGAGATCGTCGGGCAGGAGGCCCGCGGCGCGGTGCGCGGCCACGACGTGGCGCGCGTAATGCGGATGCGGCGCCCGCGCGCGGGCAAACAGGTCGTCCCACTCCCCCGGCTCCGGCGCGGTCGCCGTCCCGACCGAGACGGCGGGAACGCTTGCGGCCGGGATCATCGGGCGCCCCCGGCGAAGAGGCCGGTCCAGACCGGCGTCGAGAGGCCGTGCACCGCCCTGGCGGCGCGCGCCAGGACGGCGGCGCGCAGCACCGTCACCAGCGCCATCGCCAGCGCCGCGCCGACGCCGCCGAGCGGCGGCACCAGGGCGAGGCAGGCGCCGGCCGCGAGCGCCAGCATCGCCAGCGTGATGGCCGCGCAGAGCCGCTCGCCGCCGAGCATGGTCAGCAGGTCCTCGCCGGGCCCGAACAGGCTCGCCGCGACGCTGCCCGCGGCGAGCACCGCCAGGATCGGCACGCTGTCCCCGAACTGAGGCCCGAACATCGCCAGCAGCACGGGGCTCGCGGCGACGACGCCGAGCGCCACCAGGGCGGTGGCGGCGAGCGTGCCCCGGCCCTGGACGCGCACGAGCCACGCCAGCGCCGCCCGGTCGCCGACCGCATGGGCCGCGCTCAGGCGCTGGGCCGTGGCGGCGACGGCGGCGAAATGCACGAACACCACGAATTGCTGAATGCGCGTCGCGGCGAAGTACAGGCCCACCGCCGAAGGCGGCATCAGGAAGCCGAGCACCACCACGTCGACGAAGGTGAAGCCGGCATTGGCCAGATCGATCAGGGCGATCGGCAGGCTGGCGCCGAGCCAGTGCCGCCAGCGGTAGCGGCGCGGCCCCTTCGGGATCGTGCGGGCCATGCGCGCGTGCACGAGCCCGGCCTGGACGCCCACGGCGAGGATCGCGGCGGCGAGCATGCAGGCCATCGCGACCCAGGCCTCGGCCGGCGCGCCGAGGAGGATCGCGCCGGTCATCGCGGCCATCATCACGGTCTGGCGCAGCAGGTAGGGCGGCGCGATGGCCAGTACCGCCCAGTTCTGGCTGCGGGCGACGCCTTCCAAGAAGTCCTGGAGCGCGAAGAGCGGCAGCACGAGCGCCGCGACGAGGAGCGGCGCCCGGTAGGGGCCGGAGACCCATTCGGGCCGGAACAGGAGGATCGCGGCCCCGGCCATTGCCACCGCGAGCGCCGCGCCGGCGATCGCGGTGGCGGCGGCGGCGAGGTAGCCGCGGGCGTGGTCGAGGTCGCCCCGGGCCTGGTCCACCGGCAGGAAGCGGCAGGCGCCTTGCGACAGGCCGAGCGTCACGGAATGGCCGATCATCGCCGTCCAGACCCAGATGGTGGCGAAGATGCCGTATTCCTGCCAGCCCATCAGGCGGGCGGTGAGCACCTGCGCGCCGTAGGCGAAGCCCGCCGACGCGATGCGGATCGCGAACACGTCGAGCGCCGCGCGGGCCGGGCCGGCGGCGACGGTGCGGATGCGGCCGAGCGCCGTGCCGAGGGATGCCGCCGCCATGCCCGCCCCCTTCCGCCGTCCGGGTCCGCGCGACTTGGATAGCGCCACTTGAATCGCGTCCGACGACTAGCCGAAGCGCCGTTGCGGGCGGGTTAACGGCCGCGTCAGGGCCGCGGCGGATCGGCGGGCCGGCCCGCCGACCCCGGCGGGATCGCGCCCAAGGTCGGCGCCGGAGCGGTGCCGGTGGTGTCGGGCTGGAGCAGCGAGAGCGTGATCGCGCGGGTGACGTGCTCGGCCATGCAGCGCAGGCCGAGGTCGTTGAGGCGGAACTGATGCCCGAGCATGTGGCCCTCGCCCTTGTCGCTGCGCCCGGCGAGATAGCGCATCGCGTCGTAGCGCAGCACCAGCGGCACCATCTCGCGGGTCGCGACCGCGCGGACCGACTGGACGATGCTGGTGTAGTAGGCGTCGTCGGCCAAGCTCGCGGTGTAGAGCGGATCGACCAGCACCACGTCGATCGCGTGCGACTTGATCCACTTCACGGTCTCCGCGAGGGCGTCGGTGAAGGCGTCGAGCTCGACGCGGGCGAGCGCGTCGTGCGTGCCCACCTGCCAGATCACGAGATCCGGCTCGACGTCGGCGACCATGCTGCGCAGGCGCTCGGCGGCACCGGAGGCGATTTCGCCCTGGAGGCCGCGATACTCCATCAGGACGTCGACGTCCGGCAGGGAGCGTTCGAGCGCGGCTTCCAGCTTGACCGGGTAGGTGGCCGAGGCGCCCGGCGCCGAGGTGCCGCCGATGGCGAGCACCCGCACCGGCCGCTTCTCCAGCAGCGCCGCCTTCACCGCCCGGAGCTTGGCGAGCGTGTAGAGCTGCGAGCCCGGCACCCGGCACTCCGGCGACAGGCTCGGATCGCCGGCCTCGGCCTCCTTGCCCGCGGATGCCGGGGGCGGCGCGCCGATCGCCGGGGCGTCCGGCGCGCGGGGCGGCGGCTCTTGCGCGGCCGCGCCGAGGCAGAGTGGGCTCGCGAGCATCGCGCCGACGATCCGGAGCGGCGTCCTGCGACGCATCGCGAACCCCCTCACGACCGCACCCTCGGCTTGCGTCCGCGCCATTCCACGAACCACGCGGTCAGCCCCAGCCCGAACAGGCCCGAGCCGAGCACCACCACGTCGACGGCCAATCCGCCGCCGGTCCGGAAACGCAGGAGTTGGCCGCCGAGACTCAAGATCGATCCCATCGAGAACACGGCCAGGGAATTCCGGCCCAGGCTCGCCAAGTACCAGACGATCAACCCGATTCGCGGCGCGATGATGCCATAGACCGGGCCGAATGCGAGAAGGACGCCGAGGAAGTGTAACAGGCGCGCCGGCGTGAGGTAGGTCTTGTCGAAGCTGAACAGCAGGCGCGGGTCGGGCACCGACATCGGGTCGGGGCGGATGTCGAGCACCGAGAGCGCGATCCCGAGGACGACGATCGCGATCCCGACGGGGAACAGGCGGCGCGACCACAGCCGCAGCGTCCCCGAGGTCCGGTTCCAGTCCTGCAGCACGAAGCCGAGCACGAGGAGCAGTTGCCAGCAGAACGGGTCGAAGAACCAGTCGCCCTGGCCGGGCCAGGACGGCAGGTTCCATTCCCCGACGAGGCTGGCGAGATAGAGGCCCGCCGACAGGGCGAGCGCGACGACCCGGTTCTCGCGGGCGATCAGCACGAAGACCGGGGCGATCCCGAGCAGCACCACGTAGAGCGGCAGGATGTTGAAGAACCCGAGCTGGTGGGTCAGCAGCACCATGCCGACGATGGTCTGGATCGGGTCGGCGAAGAACCCGCCGGCATTGTGCCATTCGAGGATCAGCGGGTTGTCGGAGGCGAGCGCGGTGCCCGCGATCATCGCCAGCGCGATCGCCATCACCGTGAGCTGCGCCCGGTAGACCTCGATGGTGCGCGAGAGCAGGCGCAGGACCGTCTTGAGGCGCGGCTCGGCGACGCCGTCGCGGCCGCGCGTGGCGATGCCGACCGACCAGCCCGCCAGGAACACGAACAGTTCCGCGGCGTCCGAGATGCCGTACTGGGAATACGTGTACCGCTCGAAGGTGTTGCCGGGGATGTGGTTGATGAAGATCGTGACGAGGGCGAGCCCGCGCCAGAAATCGATCGCGTTCGGTTCCCGCATCGCGGCGTCGGCTCCGGGTGGTCGTGTGCGGGGTCGGCAGGCGGTTTTTTGCGGCGCAGCAAGGACCGTCGGCCCTGATACGGCGGCCCCGCCCGGACTGCAAAGACCGGCGACGGGCGAAGGCCGCCCGGCGCGGCGTCGAACCGGGGCGCCGCCGCCGCGTTACGCCGCTGTAAGGAGATCCCGATGCCGACGACGCGCCAGATCGCAGCCGCCCTGTCCCTCGCCGCCCTGATGCCGCTCGCGGCGGCGGGGCCGTCGCTGGCGCAGTCGCAGACGGGAACCGGCGGCGGCCCCGGCACGACGGTCACCGCGCCGAACACGTCCGGCGTCGGGCGGACCAAGCCGCCGGGCGCGGCGGCCGGCGCCGAGACCTCCGGCGACCGCCGGACGCGCATGCCGGCCGAGAAACAGGACGACAAGATCCAGAAGGGGATCTGCATCGGCTGCGGCGCCAAATGAGGCGTCGGGCGAGCTGCCGACGCGGCTTCCCTCGTCAGTCCGCGGGATGCTCGCGCGCGAGCCGCAGCAGGTTCTGCCCGTAGGCGGTCTTCTTGAACAGCTCGCCGCGGGCCACGAGCTGGTCGCGCCCGATGAAGCCCTGCTCGAACGCGATCTCCTCCAGGCAGGCGACCTGGAGGCCCTGCCGGTGCTGGATCGTGCGCACGAACTCGGACGCCTCCAGCAGGCTGTCGTGGGTGCCGGTGTCGAGCCACGCGTAGCCGCGCGACATCTTCTCGACGTGGAGCTCTCCGCGTTCGAGATAGGCCTCGTTGACCGAGGTGATCTCGAGTTCGCCGCGCGCCGAGGGCGTCACCGCGGCGGCGATGTCGAGCACCTGGTTGTCGTAGAAGTACAGGCCGGTCACCGCCCAGGTCGATTCCGGCTCGGTCGGCTTCTCGACGATGCGCAGCGGCCGCCCGGCCGCGTCGAGGGTGACGACCCCGTAATCCTGCGGGTTGTCGACATGGTAGGCGAACACCGTCGCGCCGAGCCTGCGCGCTGCGGCGCGCGCCAGCAGTTCGGTCATGCCGGCGCCGAAGAACAGGTTGTCGCCGAGGATCAGCGCCACGTCGTCGCCGCCCACGAACGCCCGGCCGATGATGAACGCCTGCGCCAGCCCCTCCGGCCGCGGCTGCACCGCGTAGGAGAAGCGCAGCCCGAACTGCTCGCCGGTGCCGAACAGGCGCTTGTAGTTGTCGAGGTGCTCAGGCGAGGAGATGATCAGGATGTCGCGGATGCCGGCCAGCATCAGCACCGAGACCGGATAGTAGATCATCGGCTTGTCGTAGACCGGCAGCAACTGCTTGTTGATCGACAGCGTCGCCGGATGCAGCCGTGTGCCCGAGCCGCCGGCCAGGATGATGCCCTTCATCGGGGAGCCTCCGCTGGGACCGGCCCGATCAGGCGGTCGAGGATGGTGTCGAGCGCCGCCTGCCACGGCCGCGGCGCGATGCCGTAGGCGGCGGTCAGGCTCTCGGTGGAGAGCTGCGAATTGGCCGGCCGCCGGGCCGGCGTCGGATAGGCGCTCGTCGGGATGCCGGAGACCGGCACGTCGCGCCCGCCGCGGGCCACGCTGCCGGCGACGATGGCCTTTGCGAAGCCGCACCACGTGGTGGCGCCCGCGTTGACGCAGTGGAAGGTGCCGGCGGGCGCGCCCGGATCGCCGGCCATCCGCAGGGCGACGGTTGCCAGCGCCTCGGCGAGGTCGGCCGCCGAGGTCGGGCAGCCGTGCTGGTCGTCGACCACCGTGAGCGCGTCGCGCTCGGCCGCGAGCCTGAGCATCGTCCGCACGAAGTTGCCCCGGTGCGGGCTCACCACCCAGGCGGTGCGCAGGATCGCGTGGCGCGGGTTGCCGACCCGCACCGCGAGCTCGCCGCCGGCCTTGCTCGCGCCGTAGACGCTGCGCGGGGCGATGGCGTCGTCGGGCCGGTAGGCTCCCTCGCGATCACCGGCGAAGACGTAGTCCGTCGAGACGTGGACGAGCGGTATCCCGTGCCGCGCGGTCTCGGCCGCGAGGATCGCGGGCGCCAGCGCGTTGAGGCGCCACGCCGCGACCGGCTCCGATTCGGCCCTGTCGACGGCGGTGTAGGCGGCAGCGTTGATCGCCGCCGCCCACGGCCGCTCCGCCATGAGCCCGGCCACGGCGTCGGCATCGGTGATGTCGAGGGCGGCGCGGTCGGGCGCGTGGACCCTCACGCCGGCCGGCCACACTGCTGCCCGCAACTCGGTGCCGACCTGGCCCGCGCCGCCGAGAACCAGGATGTCCATTCAGGCGCCCCCGGTCGGCGCGAGGCCGAGGCGCTCGCCGCCGTAGCGACCCTCGCGGATCGGGCGCCACCAAGCCTCGTTGTCGAGGTACCAGCGCACGGTCTCCTCGAGCGCCTGCTCGAAGGTCTTGGAGGGCGCCCAGCCGAGCTCGGCCTCGGCCTTGCCCGGATCGATCGCGTAGCGGCGGTCGTGGCCGGGCCGGTCGGCGACGAAGCGGATCAGGGTCTCGTGGGGCGCCCGCTCCGGGCGGAGGCGGTCGAAGGCGGCGCACAGCGCCGTCACCACCGCGAGGTTGCTGCGCACCGCGCGGCCGCCGAGCAGGTAGGTCTCGCCGATCCGGCCGCGCTCCAGCACCGCCACGAGGCCGCGCGCATGGTCCTCGACGTGGATCCAGTCGCGCTCGTTCAGGCCGTCGCCGTAGACCGGAAGCTCACGGCCCTCCAGCGCGTTGAGGATCATCAGCGGGATCAGCTTCTCGGGGAAGTGGCGCGGCCCGTAATTGTTCGAGCAGTTCGTCACCAGCACCGGCAGGCCGTAGGTCTCGGCCCAGGCCCGCGCCAAGTGGTCGGAGGCCGCCTTCGAGGCGGAATAGGGCGAGCGCGGGTCGTAGCGGCTGTCTTCGGTGAAGAACGCGTCCGGCGGCAGCGAGCCGTAGACCTCGTCGGTCGAGACGTGGAGGAAGCGGAAGGCCGCCTTCCGCGCCGCCGGCAGGCCCTCGTGATGGTCGCGGGCGGCGTCGAGCATCACCTGCGTGCCGATGACGTTGGTGCGCACGAAGGCGCCCGGATCGGTGATCGAGCGGTCGACGTGGCTCTCGGCGGCCAGATGCATCACCGCGTCGGGCGCGAAGCCGGCGAACGCCGCGCGGACGGCCGCCGCATCGCAGATGTCGGCCTCGACCAGCCGGTGGCGCGGGTCGTCGGCCAGCGGCGCCAGCGAGACGGGATTGGCCGCGTAGGTCAGCGCGTCGAGCGTCAGGACCGCGTGCCCGAGGTCCCGGACCATATGCAGCACCAGGGCGGAGCCGATGAAGCCGCAGCCCCCGGTCACCAGAATGCGCATGTCGGGCCTTTCCGCGTCGGTGTCAGGGGATCGCCGCGGATCGCGGATCGGAACGGTGGCGGGGCCGGCCTCAGAACACCGACCCGAGCTCGGACAGGCGCGGCGCCCGGCGGTCCTTGTCCGACAGCATCGCTTCGGCCTCCGAGACCGGCCACGCGATGCCGATCGCGGGGTCGTTCCAGACCAGGGCGCGGTCGTGCGCGGGACTGTAATAGGCGTCGACCTTGTAGGCGACCATGGTGTCGGGGGTCAGCGTGCAGAAGCCGTGGGCGAAGCCGTGCGGCACGAAGAGCTGATCGCCGCCTTGCGCATCGAGGGTGACGGCGACGTGCTGCCCGTAGGTCGGCGAATCGCGGCGCAGGTCGACCGCGACGTCGAGGATCGCGCCGGCCAGCACCCGCACGAGCTTGGCCTGGGCCTGCGGCGCGACCTGGAAGTGCAGGCCGCGGACCGTGCCCTTCGGCGCGGAGAACGACTGGTTGTCCTGGACGAACGCGCAGGCGATGCCGCCCCGCGCCAGGACGTCGGTGCGGAAGGTCTCGGAGAACCAGCCGCGGGCGTCGCCGAACCGCTTCGGGACGATCCGCTTCACCGCCGGAATCCGGGTCTCGATCACGTCCACCGCACGCCCTCCGATGGTGCCGCGCCCGCGCCGGACGCCGTCCCTGCACACGCCTTCGCGGCCGTCGCGCGATCCGCGCCGGGCTTCCTGTCATTCCCCGGGGTTGTCAAGGCGCGGGCCATCAACGGTCTCAGCGCGGGCCGGCGGACGCCGCCATCCGTCAGGGCATCCCGAACGGGCGGTTCAGCAGGCGCATCCGCCATGCTCTCGCCACGGTGCCCACGTTGAACGGTCGTGGTTTTCCGGGGCGCGGCCGCGCGTTCCTTCGAGACCGCGGGCGAGACCTGCGGGAGGGACGGCATCGGGCCCGGTGCCGGCGCGGCGTTCCACTGTCCTGAGTCGGGGTCGATGTCGAACCGTATCTTGAGGCGCCTCACGCTGGGGCTCGCGACGCTCGCCGGCCTGCTCAGTGCGCAGGCCGCCGGCGCCGTCACGGCGCCGACCCTCGTGGTCGAGGTCGATTCCGGCAAGGTGCTCTACGCGCAGGGCGCGACCGACCCGTGGTACCCGGCCTCGATCACCAAGCTGATGACCGCCTACGTCGCCCTCGACCTGGTGCGCCAGGGCAAGGTCTCCCTCGACAGCCTGATCACCGTCTCGGCGGCGGCTGCCGCCGAGCCGCCCTCGAAGATGGGCTTCAGGCCGGGCACGCAGCTCACCCTCGACAACGCGCTCAAGATCATCATGGTCAAGTCGGCCAACGACGTGGCCTGGGCGATCGGCGAGACGCTCGGCGGCACGATCGACGGCTTCGCCGACATGATGAACGAGACCGCGCGCCGGATCGGCATGCGCGAGAGCCGCTGGTACAACCCCAACGGCCTGCCCGACCCGCGGCAATGGACCTCGGCCCGCGACATGGCGGTGCTCGGCCGCGCGCTGCTGCGCGATTTCCCCGATTCGCACGACCTGTTCTCGATCTCGGCGATCCAGTTCGGCCGCGCGGTGATGGCCAACCACAACGGCCTGCTCGGGCGCTACGCCGGCGTCGACGGGATGAAGACCGGCTTCATCTGCGCGGGCGGCTTCAACGTGGTCGCGAGCGCCAACCGCAACGGCCGGCGCATCCTCACCATCGTCATGGGCAGCCCGAGCGCGCGCGAGCGCGATCTCAAGGCCGCCGACCTGTTCGATTACGGGTTCGGTCAGTCCGCCGGCTGGAGCGCGCAGACGCTCGACGCGCTGCCGGCCTCGGCCATCGCGGCCCCGCCCGACATGCGGCCCTACATCTGCGACCGCAAGAGGCCGATGCCGGTCGACGAGGGTCCGGGCCCGATCGCCGGCACCGCCGACAATGCCGGCGCGCAGTTCCTCGGTGCCGCCGGCCTGTCCTCCCCCGCCCTGACGATGGCGACGCTGAACGGCGCGGCGCTCCGCAACCGCGCCCTGCCGCCCCGCGCCCCGCTGCAGCCGATCCTCGTCTGGATCGGTCGCGACCCGGCCGAAGGGCAGGTCATGCTCAACGAGCAGGCGGACGCCGAGAAGGCGGCCGCCACGGCTGCCCGCACGGCGAAGCTCGACGCGGCCAAGGCGAAGCGCGAGGCGGCGCAGGACGCGGCCAAGCGGAAGCGCGAGGCGGCGCTCGCAGCCAAGGCTCAGGCCAAGGCGGTCGCCGGCAAGCCCGCGCCGAAGGCGACGGCCGGCCGCGGCGGCGTCCCGCGCTCGGCGAGCGCCTACACCGCCGTCGAGGTTTCCGGCATGCCGGAGGCCGGGCACAAGCCCGCGGCGCGGGCGACGCACAAGGCGGGCAGGGCTACGCCGGCCAAGACTGTGGCGGCCAAGACGACGGCGGTCAAGGCCAAGCCCACCGCGCGCAAGTCGACCGACACGTCGGACGAGTGAGGACAGCGCCCTCCTGCGATTGAGCCTTCGGCCCGGCCGCGCTAGGCCCGGCGCATGACCGATGCCCGCCGCCCCGACCTCATCCCGCTCACCGTGCTCACCGGCTTCCTCGGGGCGGGCAAGACCACGCTGCTCAACCGTTTGCTGCGCGACCCGGCGCTGTCCGACACCGTCGTCATCGTCAACGAGTTCGGCGCGGTCGGCCTCGACCACCTGCTGATCGAGGCGATCGACGAGAATATGGTGCTGCTCGGCGCCGGCTGCCTGTGCTGCACCGTGCGCGGCGACCTGATCGCGACGCTCGAAGACCTGCTGCGCAAGCGCGACAACGGCCGGATCACGCCGTTCCGCCGGGTGGTGATCGAGACCACGGGGCTCGCCGACCCGGCGCCGATCCTGCACGCGCTAATCTACCACCCGTACCTCGTGATGCGCTACCGGCTCCAGGGCGTCGTCACCGTGGTCGATGCCGTCAACGGGTTCGGTACGCTCGACGCGCACCCGGAGGCCGTGCGCCAAGCGGCGGTCGCCGACCGCATCGTGCTCGCCAAGGCGGATCTCGCCGCCGACACGGGCGCGCTCCGGGCGCGGCTCCACGCGCTCAACCCCTCGGCGCCGATCGACCCGCCCGACGTGCCGGCCGAGACCCTGCTCGGCGGCTTCTTCGGCCTCGACGGCAAGGGCGCCGACGTGCGCGCATGGCTCGGGGAGGCTCAGGCCGAGGGGCACGGACAAGCGCACGGCCACGCGCACGACGTCAACCGCCACGACGCGGCGATCCGCGCCTTCTCGTTGACGAGCGACGTGCCGGTGCCGCGCGCCGCCTTCGAGATGTTCCTCGACCTGCTGCGCGGCGGCCACGGCCCGAAGCTGCTGCGGCTCAAGGGCCTCGTCGCGCTGGCCGACGCGCCGGACCGGCCGGTGGTCGTCCACGGCGTCCAGCACGTCGTGCACGCCCCCGTGACCCTGCCGGCCTGGCCCGACGACGACCGGACCTCGCGGCTCGTGCTGATCGTGCACGACCTCGACCCGGCCTTCGTCACCCGGTTGTGGGACGCCTTCCTCGGCCGCCCGCGGATCGACGCGCCGGATGCGGCGGCGCTCACCGCCAACCCGCTGGCTATTCCGGGAGGCTGACCGCGCCGGCCCGCGGCATCATCCTTGAACCCGACCCTGCGAGCGGCGCCTCCACGGGCGTCGGACGTCCCGGACCGGGACATGTCTGTCGGATGCGGGACCAGGGGCCATGACGCGCAGCTTCACGGTGATCCAGGGCGGGCGGTCGGGGCCGGAGGCGCAGGCCGAGCCCTTGCTCGGGTCCGGTGCGGCGCCGGGCTGGCGCGTCGACCTCCACCGGGCCGGGACCGTCGATGCCGGCGCGGTGGCCGCGTGGCGGGCGCTGATGGCGCGCAACGCCGTCACCGACCCGCAGGCCGACCCGGACTACGTGCTGAGCGCGGCGCGCCATCAGGCGCAGGGCTGCCGGATCGCCTTCGCGCTGGCCTGGGACCGGGATCGCACCGGGACCGAGGCGCTCCAGGGCGTGGTGCCGCTGGCGATGCCCCATCCGGTCTGGGGACGCGCCCGCGCCCGCCTGTGGCAGCCTCCCGGCCTGCCGCACCCGGCGGCCGCCCTGATCGACGGCCCCCGCGCGGAGGCCGTCGACACCGCGATCCGCCGCCGGCTCGCGCATCTGCGCCGCCCGCTCCGCCTCGACGCGCCGGCCCGCCCGGCCGTGCCCGCCGCCGCCCCACGGCCCGTCCTCGCCGCGTCCCGTGCGGACGGGCGCATCCGGACGATCCCCGCCGGCTGCGTCGTCGGCGTGCGGCCCGCGGGATACGCAGCGCCGCGCGAGGTCGAGCACGTCTCCGATCCGGCGCGGATCACCGCCGCCGTCGAGGCGTTCCTGGCGCTCGATGCGCGCCACGCGGCGCAGCCGATCATCGCCGACCCGTCCGAGACGTCGATGGTGCGGGTGGTGACCCGCCTGTTCGCGCGACGCGGCCAGATGCGGATCGAACTCGCCCGCCGCGCCGGCGAACTCGTCGCCGGCACGCTCCACCTCGGCGCCGGCGCGCGCGCGGTGGTGTGGCGGCACGCGGCACGCGGATGATCCGGTCCGGTTTAGGATGTCAGCGGAACGGGAGGAGGCGGTGCGGGTCGCTGACGCGTCCGGTCCGCGCTGCCCGGATGGTCTCGCGCCCGGCCTTCGCCTGCGGGCCGACCAGCCCGCTCATGCCGCGCGCGACATGGCCGACCAACCTGCCTCTGGTATTCTAAGCATCATTGCGCGAAGTGGCCGCCGGTTCGCGCAAAAAAAAATGATGCGGCACCGAAGAGCTCTAATACCAGTGGCGGCTATCATCTACCCATCCGTCCTCCGCGCAGGGCCGAGATACAAAGGGTGAGGGATAGCCGCCGTTGGTATACCCCTACGCGGATGGAATCCCGGCCTCGGCTTTTCCGATGAGGTGGAA
>NZ_CAXTHR010000071.1:0-22121 GCF_964244095.1 uncultured Methylobacterium sp.
TCGGGGCGGCGGTTGCGGTAGTCGATGTAGTAGGAATGCTCCCACACGTCGACGCCGAGGATCGGCTTGGCGCCGTGCACCAGCGGGTTCTCGCCGTTGGGCGTCTTGAGGATCGCGAGCTTGCCGTCCTTGACCGCGAGCCACGCCCAGCCGGAGCCGAACTGGCCGACGCCCGCCTGGATGAAGTCCGCCTTGAACTTCTCCGCGCCGCCGAGGTCCTCGTCGATCTTGCTCGCGATCGCGCCGGGGATCGCGCCGCCGCCGTTGGGCTTCATCCACTGCCAGAAGTGGGTGTGGTTGTAGTGCTGCCCGGCGTTGTTGAACAGCGGCTGGTTGGTGCCGTAGGCGGCCATCACCACCTCCTCGACGCTCTTGCCTTCCAGCCCCGTGCCTTCGAGCAGCTTGTTGCCGGTGTCGACGTAGGCCTTGTGGTGCTTGTCGTGGTGGAACTCGAGGGTTTCCTTCGACATGTACGGGCCCAGCGCGTCGTGGGCGTAGGGCAGGTCCGGCAGGGTGAAGGTCATGTCATTCTCCGTCTTGTCGAGGGCGTAGGGACGGGCGCGCAGCCATCGGCCGCGCACCGCGCTCGACGGGGCAACGGCCCGGTAGGTAAGTCGGTGCCATCACCGCGGCAACGTGGGGGCCGTGCGGGCCTTGACGAAACCGCCGCCGTGCCCGGCCCAGGGCATTTTCCAGCGCGGTGGATGCCGGCTCGCGTGAAGAAAATGCGATCACACACAAAACCTTGAGGGCGCGCCCCGCCGCGGTTTTGCAAAACACGGCCAAGGTCTTACTACGGGCGCATCCGCATCCGGCCCGGAGCCTTGAGTCGTTCCATGATCGTCGCGCTGTTCGCGCTCAGTGCCGCCATGGTGGTCGGCGGCATCGCCGCCGTGATCCAGGGTTTCCCCTTCGTCCGCCTGGAGAGCGGGCTCGCCATGGTGATCGCCGGGGCGAGCGTCGCGGCGGGGGGGACGGTGGTGGCCGGCCTCGGCGTGGTCGCCGCCGGCCTGCGGCGCGTCGAGCGCGCCCTCGCCGCCGGCCGGATCGCCGATGCCGGCGGCCCGGCGGCGGACGGGGTGCCGGCGTCCGCGCGCCCTTCCAATCCCTCTTCCACCCCCCTTGCCATGCCGGCTTCGGTGTCCCCCGCCCCGCGCGCCGCCGACCGGGCGCCGAGCGCGTGGCCGCATCCCGATCCGGCCCCCGGCGCCCTGGCGCTCCCCGTCCGCCCGACGCTGCCGGGCCTGCTCGCCCCCGGCCCGGAAGCGGCCCTGCTCGGCGGGCAGAGCCGCACCGGGCCGGCCTTCGCGGAGCCCGCCGCCGGGGAGCCCGAGGCTGAGGAGCCGGCGGCGTCCGCGCCGCCCGCCGGGACGGTACCGGAGCCGCGCGAGCCGGAACTGCCGCTGCCGGGCCTCACGCCGCCCGGGCCGGTGCCCGAGCCCGAACCCCGGGCGCCGGAGCCCGTCGCCGGCCTCGCGCCGGAGGACGACCTGTTCGCGGCCCCCGCGGCGCCGGCCCCCTCCGGGGCCTCCGTCTTCTCCGGGCCGCCGACCCTGCGCCCGAGCCTCGACGCCGCGCCGGCGCCCGAGACGCAAGCCGAACCCGCGGCGCGCGAGGTCGTCGGCCGCTACGCGTCGGGCGGCAACACCTACGTGATGTTCGCCGACGGCGCGATCGAGGCGGAGACGCCGCAGGGCCGCTTCACCTTCGTCTCCCTCGACGAACTGAAGGCCTTCGTGGAAGCCGGCGGCGAGTCCGGCGCCCGCGGCGCCGCGTGACCGTTTGCACGGTCGGCGGGGTCGATCGGGTATCCCGCACGATCCGTCCCCGCCGTCGTTCCGGGGCGCCGCAAGCGAACCCGCTCCCGGCGGCGCGGGCATCTTGTCCGCCACCGCCTCACGCCGACCGGTCGCGGGCGCGCAGCGGGGCGAGCATCGTCAGCACGAAGCCGTCGGGGGCGTAGAGCGTCTCGACCTCGGCCTGGACCTGCGTGGTCAGCACGCGCTGGAGCAGGCGGGAGCCGAAGCCCTGGCGGCGGGGCGGCTCCACCGCGGGGCCGCCGCTCTCGCGCCACGCGAAGCGCAGCATCCCGGCCGGGCCTCCGGGCAGCAGCGCCCAGGACACCGCGATCCGCCCGCGCCGGTTCGACAGCGCGCCGTACTTGGCGGCGTTGGTGGTGAGTTCGTGGATCGCCATGCCGATCGGCACCGCGATCTCGGAGGCGAGCGCGGTGTCCGGCCCGTCGAGCACGATGCGGCCTTCGATGGATTCGCCGTCCGCGTCCGTCTCGGCGTAGGGCCGCAATTCGCTGAGCAGCAGGGTGCGCAGGTCCGCCGTCTGCCACGTCGCCTCGGTGAGCACCGAATGGGTGTGGGCGAGCGACTTGATGCGGCCGACGAAGGCTTCGTAGAAGCTGTCGATGCTGGATGCCGTGCGCGCCGTCGAGCCGACGATCGCCTGCACGGTCGCCAGCGTGTTCTTCACCCGGTGGTGCAGTTCGCGGATCAGCAGCGCCTGCCGCTCCTCGGCCACCCGCTGGTCGGTCACGTCGGCGACGACGCCGATCAGCCGGCGCGGCAGGCGGTTGGGCGCGTCGCGCTCGAAGCGGCCGGCGAGATCGATCGTCCGCCACGCGCCGTCGCCGCGGCGGATGCGGCCGGTGGTGTGCAGGATCGCGTCGTCGCGCAAGGCCGTCGAGATCGCCGTGCGCACCGCCGCCCGGTCGTCGGGATGGAGGGTGTCGCCGAGGAACTCGGTCTTGCCGATGGTGCCGTCCTCGGGCGCCCGCCCGAAGATCTCGAACATCCGCTCGTTCTCCCAGATCGCCTGGTCCTCGAGCATGTGCCACTCGAAGATCCCGAGCCGGGCGACCGTCGTCGCGACCCGCAGGCGCTGGTCGCGGGCGGCGAGCCCGTCGCGCGCCTCGACCCGGGTGGTGACGTCCTGCACCACCCCGACCATGCCGACGGGCATTCCGTCCGGCCCGCGGACGGGGCGCCCGCGCACGCCGACGATCACCTCGCGCCCGTCCGCCTCCCGCGTCAGGCGGCACTCGAAGCCGTAGGCGCCGTCGCGCGCCATCGCGGCGCGCACCACGGCCCGCACGCGCTCGGGCTCGCCCTCGGCCAGCCCCGCGCGCAGCATGTCCCAGGTCGCCGACGAGCCCGGCGGATGGCCGAGGATCTGCGCGGCGCGGCGCGACAGCACGAGGCGGCCGGTGGCGCGCTCCCAGCGCCATTCGCCCAGCCCCGCCGCGACCAGCGCCTCGCGGTTCTCGTCGGAGCGCGCGGCCTCGTCGGCATCGACCGCCTCGACGACGAGGATGCCGCCGCCGGGGCCGGAGCGGCGCACCCGCACCTCGACCGGGCGGCCGTCGGCGCGCAGCCACGGGCGGATGCCGTCGGCGAGCCCTTCGCCCGCGCCGACGAGGTCGAGGACGGGGCGGCCGGCAAGTCCCCCCAGGGCATGGCCGAGCAGGGCGCAGAGGGCGGGGTTGGCCGCGCGGACGAAGGCTCCGTCGGGCGAGAGCACGGCCAGCCCGATGGCGGCCGCCTCGAAGGCCGCGTGGCGCAGGTCGCCCGGGCCATGATCGTCCCTGTCGGTCACTGCGTCCCCTCGAACGCGCGATGGCGCCTACCGGAAGCTTGAGTCGTCCGCCGCTGCCGCGGCGGGCCGAGAGCACACCCAGGATGGGCCCCAAGCGTGACCGGGGCAAGGCGCGCACGCCCTCCGGGGGCGCCGGCAACAGCTAAGTCGATCCGATCCGCGCGAATTCGAGATAGGTCGGCCGGCGCCCGGCCGCGCGCGCCTTCGCCTCGTAGCGGGTGCCGGGCCAGCCGGGATAGGGCCGCGTCCAGTCGGCGGCGCTCGTGGCCGTCCAGCGAAGGCCGGGGCAGCGGGCGGCGCGCACCAGCGTCCAGCCGGCATAGTCGTCGATGTCGCTGGCGAAGCGGAATAGCCCGCCGGGCTTCAGCACGCGGGCGATCTCGGCGAGCGATTCGTCTGAGACGAAGCGGCGCTTGCGCTGGCGGCGCTTCGGCCACGGATCGGGATAGAGCAGGTAGACCCGCTCCAGGCACGCGTCCGGCAGGGCGGACAGCAGCGCCGTCACGTCCGCGTCGCGGATGCGGACGTTGCGCAACCCGCCCTCGTCGATCGCCCGCAGCAGCTTGGCGACGCCGTTGACGAAGGGCTCGGCCCCGACGATCCCGACCTCCGGGTGGGCGGCGGCCTGCGCGGCCAGGTGCTCGCCGCCGCCGAAGCCGATCTCCAGCCAGATCGCTTTCGGTGCCTGTCCGATATCCGGAAACAGCGTCGCCGGGTCGAGGCGGGCGCCGCCGGCCGGCACGTCCACCCGCAGCCGCGGCAGCATCTCGGCGAGGCGCTGCTCCTGCAGGCCGCGCAGGCGCTTGCCCTTGCGCCGGCCGAAGAAGGCGCGCTCGATGGGCTCGACGGCGCCCTCAGCCGGAGGGGGACTCGTTTCGGACACGTCCCGGCTCGATCTACTGAGGTGATCGGACGCGGCACCCCCTCCCCCCTTTGCGGGGGAGGGTGGGCCTCGGCTCACGCGAGGGTCGGGAGAGGGGAGCGCCGTATCCGGACAACGCGCTCCCCTCTCCCGACTTAGCTCGCGGGCCATCCTCCCCCGCAGAGGGGGAGAGGGAAGACCCGCGCCTTTCGACTTAAACCTCAGGCCAGCGCCGACTTGAGCTTGTCGGCGAGATCGATGCGCTCCCACGAGAAGCCGCCGTCGGCCTCCGGGGCGCGGCCGAAATGGCCGTAGGCCGCGGTGCGCGCGTAGATCGGCTTGTTGAGGCCGAGCGCGAGACGGATGCCGCGGGGCGAGAGGTCGAGCGCGTCCATCAGCACGCCCTCGAGCTTGGCCTCGTCGACGTGGCCGGTGCCGTGCAGGTCCACGTAGATCGACAGCGGCTTGGCCACGCCGATCGCGTAGGCGAGCTGGATCGTGGCGCGGGAGGCCAGCCCCGCCGCGACGACGTTCTTGGCAAGGTACCGCGCCGCGTAGGCCGCCGAGCGGTCGACCTTGGTCGGGTCCTTGCCCGAGAACGCGCCGCCGCCGTGCGGCGACGCGCCGCCGTAGGTGTCGACGATGATCTTGCGGCCGGTCAGCCCGCAATCGCCGTCGGGGCCGCCGATCACGAACTTGCCGGTCGGGTTGACGTGCCAGACGGTGCCCGGGTTGATCCAGCCCTCGGGCAAAGCCGCGCGGATGTAGGGCTCGACGATGGCGCGCACGTCGGCGGAATCGAGGGACTCGTCGAGGTGCTGGGTCGAGAGCACGATCTGCGTCGCCTCGACGGGCCGCCCGTTGGCGTAGCGCACCGTGACTTGGCTCTTGGCGTCGGGGCCGAGCTTGGCGGCATCGCCCGTGCCGGCCTTGCGCGCCTCGGCGAGGTCCTTGAGGATGCGGTGGGCGTAGAACAGCGGCGCCGGCATCAGTTCCGGGGTCTCGTCGGCGGCGTAGCCGAACATGATGCCCTGGTCGCCCGCGCCCTCGTCCTTGTTGCCGGCCGCGTCCACCCCTTGCGCGATGTCGGCGGACTGCGCGTGCAGGTAGATCGCGACCTCGTTGTTCTTCCAGTGGAAGCCCGCCTGCTCGTAGCCGATGTCCTTCACGGCGGCGCGGGTCAGGTCCTCCAGGTCCTTGAAGGTCACCGAATCGGGTCCGCGCACCTCGCCGGCGATGACGACGCGGTTCGTCGTCGTCAGCGTCTCGACGCCGAGCCGCGCTTCGGGCATCGCGGCGATGTAGGCGTCGACCACGGTGTCCGAGATCCGGTCGCTCACCTTGTCGGGGTGGCCCTCGGAGACGGATTCACTGGTGAAGAGGTAGTCGGAACGCGGCATCGCAGGCCCCCGGTTGTCGGGCGCGCCCTCCTGATCGCGGCGCTTGACCCGGTCGAAGGCCGGGGTTCTCGCATCGGCACCCGGCACGGTCAAGGTGAAATGCCGAACGCTTCCTTTATATCGTACGAAGCGGACGTTAGAGCGGAAGCTTCCCGGCGCGCCGTCGCCTCCGTCCGGCTTGGTCGATGACGGCCGTCAGCCGTTCAGCTTGCGGTCCAGCGCCTGCACCGCCGCGGCGAGGTCGCGCCGGGCCCCGTCCGAGAAATGCTCGGTGACGTGGCGGGCGACCACGTCGGCCAGCCCCTTCCAGTCGCCGCCGTCGAGATAGGGCCGTTGCCGGTCCTCGCCGAACCCGTCCGCGGGGAGGTCGTCGAGGCGGGGCATGCCGTTGAAGAAGTGGTCGAGGGGCACGCCGGTCATGCGCGAGAAGATGTCGAGATGGACCGCACTGATGCGGTTGGTGCCCTTCTCGTATTTCTGGAGCTGGGCCGCCGACATCCCGAAGCTCTGGGCGACGCGCCGCTGCGTCAGGGACGCCTTGCGCCGCTGCTCCGCGATGCGCTGCCCGACATAGACATCGCGTTGATCGGTCTTCTGGCCTGCCATCGATCCTCTCGCGCACGCGCCTCCGGGTCACGCGGCGATCGGGTGCCCGCAACCGCGCCGGCGAAAGCTTAACCGTCGGCCGCGACGTTGTCACGACCATGCCCGGAGGGAAAATGCGGTCGATCCGGGCGTGCGCGCCGCCCCGTCGCGCCGGTGCACCCCACGGGCGGAGGTCCGCCGCGGGGATCGGGAAAGCTCACACCTAGAGCCGTGCCCGACCACGTTGGGTCGGGCACGGCTCTAGGTCCTTGTTTTGACGCGCGCTTTCACGACGAACCGGTAGCCACTTCGTCGGAGTGCGCTCTAGCGCAGCCGGCCGCGCAGCCCCTGCGGGAAGAAGCCGCCGGGGCTCTGCGTCGTGTTGAGGTAGGCGATGTTGAGCACCTGGCCGGGCGTCCGGGCGAAGGCGAGGCTGTTGCGGTCGGCCGGGACGAGGTTGGCGTCGGTCCGGCTGAAGCCCGGCGTGGCGGATTGGTCGCCGCTGATGCCCTGGTCGAGATCGGTGTTGCCGTCGAGCGCGTCGCGCGCGTTCGAGATGGCGTTGGCCTGGTTGATCAGCCCGCGGGTGTAGAGCAGCGTGCGGATCGCGCCGGCTTGGTAGGCTTCGGTGCCGAGGAAGCCGGCGGCCACCATCAGGTTGGCCTTGTCCCTGATCAGGGGAGCGCTGCCGATCAGGGCCGTGACGCACACGTCCTCCAGCAGGAACGCGCCGAGCAGGAAGGTGTCGTCGCTCGCGTAGACGTCGAACCGGTCGCCGGGTCCGACGAGGCCGGCCGAGCGCGCGGCGAAGGTGAAGGCGAAGTCGAGATCGAGCTGCGGCCGCCCGATCCGGCTCGCATCCGGCAGCCCGGCGCGCAGGGTGCGGACGTGGGCCTCCTCGTCGGCCGCGAGCTCGAAGGCGAGCTTGCGCACGAGCGTGTCCGAAAACGGCACCTGGCGCCCGCCGTTGACCGTCCCGATCCCGCCGACGCCGTCGATGTCGGCTGCCTTGAGGCCCTGGCCGTTGACCGAGCGCAGGTAGAACTCGGCCCCGAGATACTCGAAGTTCAGGGCGAAGGTGACGATGTCGAGATCGGTGACGTCGGCCGGTGCCCCCTGCGCCGCCGCCGAGTCCGGTCCGGCCGCCCCGAGGATCGCCGCGCCGACGCTGCCGAGGCCGAGCGCCTGGATGAAGGCGCGCCGACAGGTTCCGAGATCCACCGCCTCGGGGACCGCCTCCGGCGTCGAAGACCGCTGAGGAGATTGAAGGTGTTCGCCCATGACGCTGCTCGCCCTGTTCTCGGTGGTCCAGGGCCGGCAGCCTAGGAGGCGCACCCCGGGGCTGCATTAACATATGAAAAATCCGTTGACAGCCCGTCGGGAAACCGGCCGGTGTTTCAAATTTGAAACACCGGCGATCCTCCGAGCCGGGCGGCCGCTCAGTTCAGGCGCAGGATCGCCGCGTTGAGGAGCGTGGCGAAGGCGACCCAGGCGGCGTAGGGCGCCAGCAGCCACGCGGCGGGGCGATCGACCCGCCAGGTCAACCGGATGGTCCAGAGCACCATCGCGAGGAGCGCCGCCACCACGGCGAGGCCCGCGCCGACCGCGTGCCGGCCGAAGAACACCGGCGTCCAGGCGGCGTTCAGCGCGAGCTGCACCGCGAAGGCGGCGAGCGCGAGCCACCAGCCGTTTCGCGATGGGCCGGTGTGGGGCCGCGCGCCGAGGAGCCGCCAGAGCGAGACGGCGATCAGCACGTCGAGGATCGCCCAGGCGATGGGAAACGCGGCGTTGGGCGGGTTGAAGGCGGGCTTGGCCAAGCCCGCGTACCACCCGGCGATCTCGGGCGGCGTCGCCAGCGCCCCGACGAGCCCGGTCGCGCCCACCGGCAGGACCGCCACGGCGAGGCGGAGCCACGGCGGGAGGGCCGGTCCTTCGGGGACCCGGGTGGCGGAGAGGTGCTTGGCGGGGACGTGTTTGGCGGGCGCCATGATGATCGTCGGCTCCTCGGCTCGGCGGGCCCCCGGGTTGCGGTCCCGCCACGGTTCGTGTCAGGCGCGGCCGTCCGAACCGTGTGACAGCCCGCGGATGCCGCCATGACTCGCCCCGACGCTCCGGACCGACCCGCCGATACCGGTCCGGGACCGGAAAATCCACCGCGCCCGGCCTGGGCGGCGCGGACGCTCGCCGCCCAGGCGCTGGGCCACGTCGACCCCGCGACCCGCGCGGTGGTGGCGCCGCTGCACGTCTCGACCACCTTCGTGCGCGACGCGGACAACGGCTACGCGTCGGGCTTCTCCTACGCGCGCCCCGACAACGCGACGGTGCGGCAGGCCGAAGCGGTGCTGGCGATGCTGGAGGCGGCGCCCGCCGCGATGCTGTTCGGCTCCGGCATGGCGGCGGCGACCGCCGTGTTCTCGGCGCTGGAGCCCGGCGACCACGTGGTCGCGCCGGTCGTCATGTACTGGGGCCTCAAGCGGTGGCTCGGCGAGGAGGCGCCCCGGCGCCGCCTCGACCTCGACTTCGTCGCCATGGACGACCTCGACGCCTTGCGCACTGCGATGCGGCCGGGGCGGACGAAGCTCGTCTGGATCGAGACGCCGGGCAACCCGCTCTGGACGGTGACCGACATCGCCGCCGCCGCCGGCATCGCGCACGCGGCCGGCGCCCGGCTGGCCGCCGATTCCACCGTCGCCTCGCCGTTCCACACCAAGCCCCTGACGCTCGGCGCCGACCTCGTGATGCATTCGGGCACCAAGATCCTCAACGGCCATTCCGACGTGGTCGCCGGCGTGCTCGCCACCGCGCGGGCGGACGCGTTCTGGGCGCGGGTCGGCGCGATCCGCGCGGGCGGCGGCGCGATCCTCGGGCCGTTCGAGGCCTACCTGCTGATGCGCTCGCTCCGGACCCTGCACCTGCGCGCGCCCGCGCAGGCCGCGGGCGCGATCGACCTCGCCCTGCGCCTGCGCGGCCACCCCCACGTCGCCCGGGTGCTCTATCCCGGCCTGCCCGACGATTCCGGCCACGCCGTCGCCGCGCGGCAGATGACGGGCGGCTTCGGCGCCATGCTCTCGATCCGGACGCGGGGCGGCGCGGCGGCGGCGGTCGCCACCGCGGCCCGCGTCGCCCTGTGGAAGCGCGCGACCTCGCTCGGCGGCGTCGAGAGCCTGATCGAGCACCGCGCCTCGGTGGAGGGGCCCGGCACGCCCTGCCCGCCCGACCTCCTGCGGCTCTCGACCGGCATCGAGGACCCGGACGACCTGTTCTCGGACCTCGACGCGGCGCTCCGGGCAGCCCACGCGGGACACGCCTGACGGCCGCACCGAAATCTTGCGGCGGCGGCGGGGCCCAGGGGCGGTCTCCGTGCGTTGTGCCCGAGCCTTCCCCCGGGCGCGCATCCCGCGCCGCAGAGCCGTGAGCGGACCCATGCCGAGACGATCCTTGCCGGGCGCCCGCGCGCTCGCCGCCCTCGGCCTGCTGGCCGGTCCGGCCTTCGCCGACGCGGTGCCGAAGCTCGACATCGAGACGACCTGCAAGTCGGCCAACAAAGCCAATGTCGGCCTCGGCGACAACGCCAACGAGGACGGGTGCCTGCGCTCCGAGCGCGAGGCCCGGAAGGAGGCCGAGCGCAAGTGGGGCGACTACACGCCGGCGGCCAAACGCCAGTGCGAGGGCCAGTTCAGGGCCGGCGGCTACCCCTCCTACGTCGAGATGGTGACCTGCCTCGAACTCGCGAGCGGCACCGTGCCCGCGCAGCAGACGTCCGGCGCCGGCGGCCGCGAGGCACCCCGGGCATCCGACGCGGGCAACCTCACGCAGGAGCCCCCGGCGAGTCAGCGCACCAACCCGATCGAGGTTCTGGACAAGAAGTGACCGTTCCGGGCCGCCGCCGCCGGTGCCCCGGTCCCGTCACCTCCGCGCAAGCACCGCGGACGCCGGACGATCAGGGCGCCGATGCCGTGCCCGCGGCGAGGATCGCGCGGAACAGGTCCGGCGCGCCGCGCATGAACACGAACACGTCGTCGGCGACGACGGCCGAGACGTCGGCCGGCGTCGGCAGGTCGTACACGTAGCGGCGCATCGCGAGGTAGATCACCTTGCCGTGCAACGCCCAGACCGCCTCGATCTCGCGCTCAGTGATCGGCACCGTCTCGGGCGGCGGCAGCCCGATTTCGGCGCGCAACTCGGCGCAGACCGGCAGGATCAGCGCCTCGCGCAGGAGGGCGAGGTAGCGCGGCGTTACGTCCACCGTGCGCAGGCCCGCGAAGACGAAGATCCGCACCCAGTCGTAGTCGAAGATCCGCGCGGCGTATTCCCGGTAGACCTGGACCAGCCTGGCTTCCAGCGGCCGGCTCCTGTCGCGGAGTAGCGGCCCCCAATCCGGGTTCCAGCGGGCGACGAAGACCCGGTGGTAGACCCGCTCGATTAGGGCCTCCTTGGTCGGGAAGTAGCGGAAGATCGCCGAATGGGTGATGCCGATGCGCGCGGCGAGTTCCCGGGTCTGGCCCTCGAAGCCGTGCTCGGCGAAGAAGCGGGTCGCCGCCTCGACGATCTGCCGTTCGCGCTCCGGCCCCGGCAGGTGGCGCCGCTTGCGCGCGGCCGGCTTCCCCTCCGCGCCCACGCGTCCCCCGTCCGCTCCGCGTCCCGCGACCCTGCCCCATCGGGGCCGACCGCGATCGGGACGACCTAACAGATATGGAATAACATTACGTAACCCGGAGTGAGAACGGCGCGATAACGTCGCGGCACTGGTCGTGACCACGGGGTCGTTTCCATCGATAAGCTCTCGTCCGTCCCAGGCATCGTTTTCGACCGCGGTCCGAGGTCGAAAACGATGCGCCAACAAAAAGATCCAAGCGGGCCTTCGCGGGCGAAGCCACGAAAACCCGCCTGGAGCCTGACGGCCGATCGGTCGTCCTCGCCGACGTCTCGCAGGCCCTCGGCGGTGACGCGCTCGCCGCCGCCGAGGCCGGGGGATGCGGTCCCCGGGCGCGGGCCGTGGGCGTTGCCGCGGATCGGGGGCGGCACCATGTTGACGCCGTGGGCGGACACGGCCGTCGGCCGTGTCCGCCCCGGAAAACCATCACCCATGAAACCATCGCCCCTGCGGCGCGAGCGAGCCTCAGCCTTTGGCCAGACGCATCGACACCCAGGCGGGTGAACCCGCCCTGCCCTCGCGCGAGCAGATCGTCGCCTTCATCGGTGAGGCAACGGACAAGGTCGGCAAGCGCGAGATCGCGCAGGCCTTCGGCATCCGCGGCGCCGACAAGATCGGCCTCAAGCGCATCCTCAGGGAAATCGAGGAGGACGGGGACATCGCACGCGGGCGCGGCGGCCTGTCGAAGGCGGGCCGCCTGCCGCCGGTGGTGCTCGCCGACATCCGCGCGCGCGACCGCGACGGCGACTTCCTCGCCTTTCCCGCCGAGTGGGATGCGGGCTGCGGCAAGCCGCCGACGATCGTTCTGAGCCAGCCCCGCGGCGGCCGCAAGCCCAGGGGCGCGACGCCCGGCATCGGCGACCGCGCCCTGCTGCGGGTCGAGCCCGACGGCGCGGACGGGCGCTACACCGGCCGCGTCGTCAAGGTGATCGGCCGGAACAAGGCCGAGGTGATCGGCGTGTTCCGCGCGGGCGCCGAGGGCGGGCGCATCGTGCCCGTCGAGAAGCGATCGCAGGGCCGTGAGATCCTGATCCCGCCGGGCGAGGAGGGCGAGGCCCGCGAGGGCGACCTCGTCAGCGTCACCCTGGAGCGCGAAACCCGCTTCGGCCTGCCGCGCGGCCGGGTGCGCGAGCGCCTCGGGAGCCTGGGCTCCGAGAAGGCGGTGAGCCTGATCGCGCTGCACCTGCACCACATCCCGCACGTGTTCTCCGCAGCGACCCTGGCCGAGGCCGACGCGGCGGCGCCGGTCGCCCTGAAGGGCCGCGAGGATTGGCGGGAGCGCCCGCTGCTGACGATCGACCCGCCCGATGCCAAGGACCACGACGACGCGGTGATGGCGCAAGCCGACGACGACCCGGCCAATCCCGGCGGCTTCGTCGTCACCGTGGCGATCGCCGACGTCGCCGCCTACGTCCGCCCCGGCTCCGGCCTCGACCGCGAGGCGCTGGAGCGCGGCAACTCGGTCTACTTCCCCGACCGCGTCGTGCCGATGCTGCCCGAGCGCATCTCGAACGACCTCTGTTCCCTGCGCGCGGGCGAGGACCGCCCGGCGCTCGCGGTGCGGATGGTGATCCAGGCGGACGGGACCAAGCGCAAGCACACGTTCCACCGCGTGATGATGCGTTCATGCGCGAAACTCTCCTACGCGCAGGCGCAGGCCGCGATCGACGGGCACGGCGACGCGGCGACCGCGCCGCTCCTCGAGCGCGCGCTGCGCCCGCTCTGGGCCGCCTACGCCGCGCTGCGCCAGGCGCGCGACAGGCGCGGGCCGCTGGCGCTCGATCTCCCGGAGCGCAAGGTGCTGCTGACGGAGGACGGCGCGGTGGACCGGGTGATCGTGCCGGACCGGCTCGATGCCCACCGGCTCATCGAGGAGTTCATGATCCAGGCCAACGTCGCGGCGGCCGAGACGCTGGAAGCCGCGCGCCAGGCGCTGATCTACCGGGTGCACGACGAGCCGGCGATCGAGAAGATGCGGGCGCTCGGAGAGGTGCTGGCCTCGATCGGCATGAAGCTGCCGAAGGAGGGCAGCCTGCGCCCGGCCCTGTTCAACCGCATCCTCGCGGCCGTGGCCGGCACCGAGCACGCGCTGTTCATCAACGAGGTGGTGCTGCGCAGCCAGGCGCAGGCCGTCTACGCGTCGGAGAACCTCGGCCATTTCGGGCTGAACCTGCGCCGCTACGCCCACTTCACCTCGCCGATCCGCCGCTACGCCGACCTCATCGTCCACCGGGCGCTGATCGCCGCCGGGCGGCTCGGCGCCGACGGCCTGCCGCCGGACGTCGCGGCCGGCGACCTCGCGCGGACGGCCGAGCAGATCTCGGCCGCCGAGCGCCGCGCCATGGCGGCCGAGCGCGAGACCATCGACCGGCTGATCGCCCACCACCTCGCCGACCGGGTCGGGGCGACGTTTTCGGGGCAGATCGCCGGCGTGACGCGCGCCGGGCTGTTCATCAAGCTTAGCCAGACGGGTGCGGACGGCTTCGTGCCGATCTCGACACTGGGCTCCGACTACTTCCGCCACGAGGAGGGCCGCCACGCGCTGGTCGGTGCGCGCACCGGCGAGACGTTTCGCCTCGGCGACACGGTCGAGGTCAAGCTCGTCGAGGCCGCGCCCGTGGCGGGCGCGCTGCGGTTCGAGCTGCTCTCCGAGGGCCGCACGCGCGCCGGCACGAAGTCCGCCGGCGGCAAGGAGCGGGGCGAGCGCCCGTTCAAGGCCGCCCCGAGCGGGCGCCCCCCCGGCATCCACAACGCCGGCACGCGCCACCGCGGCTCGCGCCGGTGAGGTGGGAGCGTGTAGGATGAGGCGATGACACAGACCGAGCCCCGCACCCGCCTCGCGCCCGCCCTGGCCCGCGGCTTCCTCGGCCGCTGCCCGCATTGCAGACATGGAAAAATCTTCGGTCGCTACCTCAAGGTGCGGCCGGACTGCGCGGTCTGCGGGCTCGAACTGCACCACCACCGCGCCGACGACCTGCCGCCCTACCTGGTGATCTTCGTCGTCGCCCACCTCGTCGGCTACCTGATCCTCGAATCGGAGCTGCGCTACGACGTGCCGCTGTGGGTCCAGCTCGGCTTCTGGCCGGCGGTGACGGCGGGGCTCGCCCTCGCGCTGCTCCAGCCGGTCAAGGGCGCGGTGGTCGGTCTGCAATACGCCCTTGGCATGCACGGCTTCGCCACGCTACCGGGGAGCCGGCCCGAAGCCGGGCCGGAGGAGGCGCGCCTTGACTCAACCCGCCTCGAAGGCGCTCCGGGCACTGCCGGACGGGCCTGAGCCCGCCGAGCGGGCCCGCAAGCCGTTGCGCCCGCGCGACGCCGCGACCCTGATCGTCCTCGACCACCGCGGGCGGGCGTTGAGGTTGCTGATGGGCCGGCGCAACGCGGCGCTGGCCTTCATGCCGGGCAAGTTCGTGTTCCCGGGCGGGCGGATCGAGCCCGGCGACCGGCACATGCCGGTGGCGGGCGCGCTGCCCGCCTACGCCGAGGCCGCGCTCGTCCGCCGGGTCACCCGGCCGCCGCACCATCTCGGCCGGGCGCTGGCGCTCGCCGCGATCCGCGAGACCTTCGAGGAGACCGGGCTCCTGCTCGGCACCCGGGATTACGGGCCGCCGGAGACGGTGCCCGCTGGCTGGGAGGCGTTCGCGGCGCACGGCGTGCGGCCCGACCTCGAAGCCCTGCACCTCGTCGCCCGCGCGATCACCCCGCCCAAGCGCGTGCGCCGCTTCGACACCCGCTTCTTCGTGGCCGACCGCCGCGCGGTCGCCGCCGAGGCGCCGGGCCGGGTCGGCGAGGGCGCCGAGTTCACAGAACTGGCGTGGTTCACCCTCGCGGCCGCGCGAAAACTCGACCTGCCGGCTATCACCCGCGCGATCCTCGACGAGCTGGAGGCGCAGGCCGCCGCCGGTTTCGCGCCCCACCGCCCGATCCCGTTCCACTACGAACGCCACGGCCGCCGCGAGCGCGTTTTCTTGTGACAGGGCCGCGGCGCGGGGTGCCGGGCTGAGGTCCGCGCGGCCCGCGCTGAGCCGTCCCACTGGTCCCGTGAAGGCCGCCGCAGCCTTGACGCCGCCGGCCCGATCGGGCATGCCGCGGCCTGTATTCGGCCGGCCACGCCCGGCCCTTTTTGCGTTTCGCGCATGCGGAATGCCGCAAGCCCCAGGAGCGCCCGCATGGCCAAGGCCGTCACCGTCAAGATCAAGCTCGTCTCCACCGCCGACACGGGCTACTTCTACGTCACCAAGAAGAACTCCCGCACCCAGACCGAGAAGCTGACGCAGCGCAAGTACGACCCCGTCGTGCGCAAGCACGTCGACTTCAAGGAATCGAAGATCAAGTAGGTTTCCGCTCCGGCATCCCGGATCGGACTGCGCGGCCGCCCCTGACCGGGGCGGCCTTTTTCGTGGGTTCCACTCTCCCGGTGCGGGTGGGGCCGGGCTCGGGCTCCGCCTAGGCGCTTCGTGCCGGACGCCAGCGATGTCCCGCCCGGGATACGCAGTCGAAACGGGCCGCCCGGCCGCCCGGACGGCACGCGCATGGCCGTTGTAATGAAGACGCGCGCGCCGTCCTGCCTCCCGCAAGCCGCCGTTGAGCCGATCGTCGAAGACGCATCTTGCGCCGCCGCCGATCCCGGCATTCCTAGTCGCGGATCTACGCTCCGCGCGGGGACGAACTCTTCGGCGTTACTCCATGCCGAAAACAGCAACCACCGATCGGATGTGGCACGCATACCACATTCGCGCAGTCTCTCCGCGCACGGCCGTGTTCCAACTTCCGTGCGGTACCGGACATGGGCAGTATGGCGCCGATGAATCGGCCGATCCCGATCGCCTCGGCGTGGATTGGATCGGCCCGGGGACGGAATAGACTGATGACGACAGAGATGCAGGCATCGCACCGTACCGAGCGGCCGGTGCAAAGCCGCCTCGCCCGCAAGGCCGCCCTGCGCGGCGGCACCGCGATGCTGCTGGTGATGGCGGCCTCGGCCGCGCATGCGCAGTGCGCTGGCCTGTCTGGCGGGGTCGGCGGCAACGGCCAGTTGATCAACGGCTCAGCGCAAATCGTGCCGCAGACGACGGTCTCCGGCGTCCAGTCGCTCGTCTCGGTGCTGACCACCCAGAACACGGCCTTCCTCACGCAGACCTCGGGCTTCATCGGGTCGCCCGCCAACCCATCCGAGAACCTTCAGGGCGGCGGCGTCTGGGCGCGCGGCATCGGCGGCACCTTCGATACCCGGACGCCCGGCGCCTACGGGCTCAACCCGAGCGTCTTCAACGCGTCGCCGCAGAACAATCCCTGCAACGTCCGCACATTCCAAGACTATGCCGGCTTCCAGACCGGAGCCGACATCTCGCGGCTCAACATCAACGGCTTCAACATCCATGGCGGCGTGACCATGGGCTACACCGAGTCGTCGGTCCGCTCGGACAGCGCGTTCCGGGCCGATTTCCAGACTCCGTTCGTCGGGCTCTACGGCGCCGTCACCAAGGGCAGCTTCTTCGCGGACGGGCAGGTGCGCTGGGACTTCTTCCAGGGCATCCTCAACGACGCGACCAACACGCTGACCAACCAGCGCCTCGACGCACGCAGCCTCAGCATCACCGGCAACGTCGGCTATCAGTTCGGGCTGAGCGACGGCTGGTTCGTGGAGCCGTCCGCCGGCGCCGTCTACGCCGAGGCCAAGGTCGACCGCTTCCAGAACGGCGGCGAGTTCCTCGTCGCGACGAGCCCCAGCTTCTCAGCGCCGTCCTCGGTGAAGATCCAGGACTTCGACAGCATCCTTGCTCGCGCCAGCGTGCGCATCGGCAAGAACGTCATCGTGGACGGCTACGCCCTGCAGCCGTTCTTCACCGCAAGCGTCATCAACGAGTTCGCCGGACCGGTCCGGTCGAACCTCACGACGGATTTCGGCGGCCTCGGCTCAGCACTCGCTGGGCCGGCCGGTAATGCCATTCTCTCACCTTTGGACACGACCATCCGCCTGAGCACCTACCGCATCGGCACCTACGGCCAGTTCTCGGCCGGCATCGCGGGCCAGATCCTGAACACCGGCTGGCTCGGCTACGTCCGCGGCGACTACCGCACCGGCGACCGCGTCGAGGGCTGGGGCATCAGCGGCGGCCTGCGTTACCAGTTCAACCCGGAGGCCGCGGCCCGCGCCCTCATCAGCAAGGATTCCGCTCCGGTCCTGGCGGCCTTCGACGGTCCCATCAACTGGACCGGCTTCAGCGCCGGTGCCTCGGTCGGCGGCTTGTGGAGCCAGACGCGACAGGATCAGTTTGCCTTCTTCTCCGACGTGCTCGACCGGGCCGACCCGCACGCGGCCGGCGTCTATGCCGGCGGTCAGATCGGCGCGGATTACCAGTTCGACCGCATCGTCGTCGGCGTGGCGGGCGATGCCGGCTTCACCAATGCCAGGGGCGGCCGCGGCTGCTCCACCGGTATCGGCGGCAACTTCCTCAACTGCCAGACCAACATCGACGACCTCTACATGGCCACCGCGCGGGTCGGCTACGCGATGGAGCGGTCGCTGTTCTACGTGAAGGGCGGCGCCGCCTTCGCCGACACATCCGAGCGGCAGCAGAACAACTTCAACAACCGCCCACTGTTGTTCAACCTGCCGACCTTCGCCGGCTCCGACGTCAAGACGTTCTCCACCGGCTGGACGGTCGGCGGCGGCTTCGAGTACGCGATCACCAAGAACTGGTCGGCCAAGGCCGAGTACATGCACTTCGAGCTCGACCGGAAGGCTTACGCCTTCACGCCGGCCAACATCGCCTTCACCCAGGCCCAGCACACCGGCGACCTCGTCAAGGTCGGCGTGAACTACCGCTTCACTTTCGATCCGCCGGCGCCGGTCGCGCCGCCGCGCGCGGTGATCGCCAAGTACTGAGAGTCATCAAGTACTGAGAGTCATCAAGGACCGAGCGACTCGGCGACGCAAACCTCCCGGCCCCGGCGAACGCCCGTTCGCCGGGGCCGCCGCGTTTCCGCGTCCGGTGCTCAGGCGTCAAGCGTCTTGGCCAGCGTCCGGGCGATGGCGACCAGCGCCGCGATCATCGGCGTCGAGGGCTCGCGGCGGGGCGCCACGAGGCCGATCGTGTGCTCCAGTTCCGGCGCGACGATCGGGATCGCGCGGACGCCGTCCATCGGCCCGAGGGAATCGGCGAGGATCGCCGGCATCACGCTCGCCCATTTGAGCGTGCGCACATGCGTCATCAGCACGATCATTGAGTTCGATTCGAGCGAGGCCGCGGGCTCGCCGCCGGCGTCGCGGATCTGCTGGTCGATGATGCGGCGGTTCTGCATGTTGGGGGTGAGCAGGCACAGCGGCAGCCGGCCGATCTCCGCCCAGGTCACCGCGGCGCGGTCGTCGTAGGGGCCGCCGGCGGCGGTGAGCAGCCGGTACCGCTCGCGGTAGAGCGGCACCGAGACGACGCGGCCGAGCGGCTCGTTGTCGAGGTAGGTCAGGCCGGCATCGGCCTCCAGGTTCTCGATCAGCGAGAAGATGTCGGCCGAGGTGGTCGATTCCACCGTCAGGCGCACGTCCGGGTGCTTGGCGCGGTAGGGCGTCGTGAGGTTGGCCACCATCGGCAGCGCCGTCGGGATCGCGGCGATGCGCAGGTGGCCGGTCAGGCCCCGGCGCAGGCCCGCCACGTCCTCGTGCATCGCGCGGGCGTCGGCGACGATGCGCCGGCCCCATTCGAGCACGCGCTCGCCCTCGGGGGTGAAGCCCTGGAAGCGCGAGCCGCGCAGCACGAGCTGCACCCCGAAGCGGTTCTCGAGCTGCTTGACGCCGGCCGACAGGGTCTGCTGCGTCACGCCGCAGGTCTCGGCGGCGCGGCCGAAATGCTGCTCGCGGGAGAGCGCGAGCAGGAAGTCGAGCTTGTCGATCACGCCGGCCTCCCCGGCCGTGCCGGACCGGGGAGGCCGTGCCCGTCCGCGCTCAGCGGAACAGGATCAGCGCCTTGGCGAGCGTCGTCCACACCCCCCAGGCGATCGGGATGCCGACGACGGCCCAGGCCGCGAGCGCCGTCGCGTCGAGCCCGCCGCGCCCGATGCCGAAGGAGCCCGACGGGATCGTGCCGGACGCGCCCTTCGTGCTCAGCGCCGCCACGGCCTCGTCCGACATGAACCGGTGCGCCTTCAGCGGCCGGACCAGGAGGTTGGCGACGAAGCCGAGCGCCAGCATGCCGGCGAGGATGTACATGGTCCGGTCGTAGAGCTGCGAACCGGTGACACCGGCATCGACCTGCGCTTGGCGGATGTAGTTGACCACCACCGGCCCGACGATGCCGGCGGTCGACCACGCGGTGAGCAGCCGGCCGTGGATTGCGCCGACGAACTGCGTGCCGAAGATGTCGGCCAAGTACGCCGGCACGGTGGCGAAGCCGCCGCCGTACATCGACAGGATGATGCAGAACGAGAGTACGAACAGCCCCTGCGAGCCGGCCGCCGCGAAGGAGGGCGCGCCGGCATAGAGCGCGATGCCGAGCGCGAAGAAGATCGCGTAGGTGGTCTTGCGCCCAAGCTTGTCCGACATCGAGGCCCAGAAGAAGCGGCCGCCGATGTTGAACAGCGACAGCAGCCCGACGAAGCCGGCCGCGATCGCCGCGACGCCCGCTTTCTGGCTCGCGTCGAGGGCGGCGAAGCCGACGCCCGGCGCGCCGACGAGTTGCCCGCCGAAGATCTCCTGCAGCATCGGCGAGGCGATGCCGATGACGCCGATGCCGGCCGAGACGTTGAGGCACAGCACCGCCCAGATCAGCCAGAACTGCACGGTCTTGTGCGCGTCGTCGAGGTGGACTTGGCCGTTGGTGATCATCCCGGTCTTGGCCGGCGCGGGTGAAAATCCCTCGGGCTTCCATCCGGCCGGCGGCACCCGGTAGCCGAGCGCGCCGGCCGTCATGAACACGAGGTAGGCGGCCGCCATCACCAGGAAGGTCTGCCACACGCCCACCGAGGTCGGCGTCTTGAACCAATCCATGAGGATCGCGGCCAGCGGCGAGCCGATCAGCGCGCCGCCGCCGAAGCCCATGATCGCCATGCCGGTCGCCATGCCGCGCCGGTCGGGGAACCACTTGATCAGGGTCGAGACCGGCGAGATGTAGCCGAGCCCCAGGCCGATGCCGCCGATGACGCCGGAGCCGAGCCACATCATCCAGAGCTGATGGGTGATGATGCCGACGGCCGAGATCATCATGCCGCCGCACCAGCACAACGCCGCGGCGAGGCCGGCCTTGCGCGGCCCCGCGCGCTCGAGCCAGCCGCCGAACAGGGCCGCGGAAGCGCCGAGGAAGACGAAGAACAGGGTGTACATCCAGCCGAGATCGGCCACCCGCCAGTCGCAGGTGGTGGTGACGAGCGCGCCGGCCAGCGTCAGGTCGGGGCAGGCTTTCGCGGCGGTGATGCCGATCGCCCGCGAGAGCGGCAGCCAGAACACCGAGAAGCCGTAGGCCATGCCGATGCAGAGGTGGATCGCCAGCGCCGCCGGCGGCACGAGCCAACGGTTGAACCCGGCTTTGGCGACGATGTTTTCCCGAGACAGCCAGCTTGGCGCGGTGGCTTCCGGGAAGGACGGGTCCGCAACACGCGAGTTCATCAACGACATCCTCCGGGACCGGCCGCTTCAACGGGCCGTGTTTCCGAAGTTGAGCGTTAGAGAATGCCGTGCCGGAAAACTATCCGCGCGCGCCTGGCATTTGGTCGCTGGGACGCAAAATCCCATGACAAACGGCGTGAACCGATACGCCTCGGTTCAGCCGGCGTCGCTCGCGCCCTCGCCGAGCGTGTGGGGACTGCGCGTCGCAGGACGAACCGGGCTCTCCGCCTCGGTCTTCCCCTCACGCATCGCCCGCACCACCAGGGGATCGACCCGCTCGCCCATCGCCGGCAGGCAGGCCCTCAGGCTCGCCACCATCTTCGGGGTCCAGAAGGCAACGACGTGCTTGTGAATGCCCGACACTGCCTCCTCGTCCGAGTAGGACCGGAAGAAGGTGGCGATCTGGTTGGCCATCCGCACCAGCTTCTCGTCGCTCGTCAGCGCGCTCATCGAAAACCTTTTTCACCATGTCCCCGAGGGAGTCGCGGGCGACGCGTTTCCCTCCTCCCTCCGCGGGGGAGGGAAAGCCTCGGCTCACGCGAGGGTCGGGAGAAGGGAGCGCCGCATCCGAGCAACGCGCTCCCCTCTCCCGACTTGACTCGCGGGCCACCCTCCCCCGCAGAGGGGGAGGGCAGTGCCCATTGTCACTCCGCCGCGTCGAGCCGTTGTGCGATGCGGGTCAGCGAGAAGTCCTCCTCGTAGAACCGCGCCTGCCAGTCGGACGGGCGGTTGGTGCGCCGCACCTGCACCGCCGTCACCTTGTACTCGGGGCAGTTGGTGGCCCAGTCCGAGAAGTCGGTGGTGATGACGTTGGCGCCGGTCTTGGCGTGGTGGAACGTGGTGTAGACCACGCCCGGCTGCATGCGCTCGGTGATCCTGGCCTTCAGCGCGATGTCGCCCGAGCGGCTCTCCAGGGAGACGAGGTCGCCCTCCACGATGCCGCGCAGCTCCGCGTCGAACGGGTGAATCTCCAGCAGGTCCTCCTCGTGCCAGCGCGAGTTCTCGGTGCGCCGCGTCTGCGCGCCGACATTGTACTGCGACAGGATGCGGCCGGTGGTGAGGATCAGCGGGAACTTGGCACCCGTGCGCTCCTCGGTGGCCACGAACTCGGTGATCATGAAGCGGCCCAGGCCCCGCACGAACCGATCGACGTGCATCATCGGCGTGCCCATCGGCGCCTTGTCGTTGCACGGCCACTGGATCGAGCCGAGTTCGTCGAGCTTGGCGAAAGAGACGCCGGCGAAGCTCGGCGTGAGGGCTGCGATCTCGTCCATGATCTCGGACGGGTGGGTGTAGTTCATCTCGTAACCGAGCGCCTTGGAGAGCAGCACCGTACCCTCCCAGTCGCCGTATCCGGCCAGCGGCGGCATCACCTTGCGCACGCGGCTGATGCGGCGCTCGGCGTTGGTGAAGGTG
>NZ_CAXTHR010000072.1:0-21656 GCF_964244095.1 uncultured Methylobacterium sp.
GCGCGCCGGCGCCGGCCGTGATCAGGCCGAGGCGGTAGCCGAGGTTCGAGGTCGCCGCGAGGATGCCCTGGAAGTCGCTGCCGGCGGCGTCGATGCGCCAGCCGTCGATCACCACGTCCTGCGTCGCGGCGCAGAACGCCACGAGGAACGCGCCGAGCCCGAGCAGCGCGAGGCTGGTGCCGGGATCGGAGAACGCCATCAGCACGAGGCAGAGGGCGACCGCCGCCTGCGTCGTCACCATCCAGGCGCGGCGGCGGCCCAGCCGGCGGGCCAGCACCGGCACGTCGATCCGGTCGATCATCGGCGCCCAGAGGAACTTCAGCGAGTAGGGCAGCGCGACGTAGCTGAACAGCCCGATCGCCTTGACGTTGATGTCGGAGAAGGCGAGCCGCAGGGTGAAGGTGCCGAGCACCAGCAGCAGCGGCAGGCCCGACGAGAAGCCGAGCGCCAGCATCAGCACGATGCGCGGGTCCTCCACGAGGTCGCGCGCCCGCAGGCGTCGGGTCGGCTTGTCCGGTCGGGTCTCGGCCGCCATCGCATGGAACTCCTCAGCCTGGGCGCCTTGATCCCGCGAAATCGTGGCAGCCTTGCGCTGCCGTCGCGTCGCGGGAGGGCTCCGCACGTGATCGCGCCTCCGGAGGAGGATGGTCGGCGCTTCGTTAACGCGGCACCTCATGTTTGATCGGGGACAACGGTCGAGGCCCGGGAACCTTGTTCCCGTCCGCCTGTTCGGTGTCGGCGAGCGCGGCCTTTCCATCTGCGCCGCCTCCCCCTTGTCAGGCTGTACGGCCGCGTTTCGTGTGTCGAGCCTCCGCGCGTTCCGATCGGTTGCAGGATGACGGAGACCAGTGCCCGAGCGGAGATCGCGCTCGCCCCGGCGACCTTCGCGCTCGCGTTCGCCGCCAGCCCGGCCCCGATGCTGATGACAGATGTGCGCAGCGCCGGCACCACGATGGTCTGGGTCAATGACGCCTTCGTCGATCTGACGGGCTACGGCCGGCACGAACTGATCGGCCGGAACTGCCGGATGCTCCAGGGAGCCGGCACCGACCAGACGGAGGTCGCGCGCCTGCGCGCCGCGCTCGACGCCGGCGAGCCGGCCACGTGCGAGCTTCTGAACTACCGTAAGGATGGAACGGCCTTCTGGAACCGGATGACGATCAACCCGGTGCGCGACGCGGGGGGCCAGGTCGCGTACTTCTTCTCGGCCCAGGCCGACATGACCGACAAGCGCAGCCTCGAACAGACGATGCGCGGCACCAACGCCGAACTGGAGCGGCAGGTGGGCGAGCGCACCGCCGACCTCCAGGCGGCCCTGGAGCAGAAGACGGCGCTGCTCCACGAGGTCGATCACCGGGTCAAGAACAACCTCCAGGTGATCTCGTCCCTGATGCTGCTGAAGGCCCGGCGCACGCCCGAGGGCGAGGCGCGCGAGGCACTCTCCAGCATGGCCGAGCGCATCGGCGCGCTCTCGACGGCGCACCGGATGCTCTACTCGGCCGGCGACGTCACCAAGTTCAACCTGTCCGACTTCGCCGACGATTTCCTCTCCGACCTCAACGCCGGCCTCGATCCGGAGCGGACCCGGGTGGAGGCGAAGATCGATTCGATTGCGGTCTCGGCGGCGATGGCCGCGCCGCTGGCCCTGATGATCCACGAACTCGCGACCAACGCGGTGCGGCACGCCTTCCCGGACAACCGGGCCGGGCGAATCGGCATCACGGCGCGCCGCGACGGGGCGGCGATGCATCTCAGCATCGAGGACGACGGCGTCGGCCTGGACTCAGGTCCGGTCAACCCGGCGGGCTTCGGCCGCAACCTCGTCGAGATGGTGGTGCGCCAGTTACGCGGCACCATCACGTGGCACGATCGCGCGCCCGGCACGCGAGTCGAGATCCGCGTTCCCCTCGGCGAGGACGCATGAGCGGGACGGGAGCCCGACGCGACCAGGGGATGAGGGCGTGAGCGCGTCGCGGTCCGGCGAGACGGTCGATGCGCCCCGACGCCCGCCCGCACTCCGCATCCTCGTCGTCGAGGACGAGGCGCTGATCGCCCTCGAACTGGAATGCCTGCTCGACGAACTCGGCTACGTCACGGTCGGCGTCGCCGGCAACGCCACCGAAGCCATCGCGCTCGGGCGATCGACCGTCCCGGACATCGCGCTGGTCGACATCCACCTCGTCGACGGGCCGACCGGCGTCGCGGTCGCGCGGGCGCTCAGCGCCGATCCGCGCACCACCGTGGTGTTCATGACCGCGAACGCCAAGCGCATCCCGGACGACTTCGCCGGCGCCTTCGGCGTGATCGCGAAACCCTATTCCGAGCGGGTGGTGGTGAGCACCCTCGACTACATCGCCGGTCTTCGCGCCGGCCGGGACCCCGCCCCGCCCTGCCCGGACGGGTTCCTCCGCGCACCGCGCTGAGCGTCCGCTCATCCGCGCGCCGTGCGCTCGCGCTTGAGCCGGTACAGGGCCTCCATCGCCTCGCGCGGGGTCAGCGCGTCCGGGTCGATCGCGTCGAGCATCAGCCCGAGGGCGTCGTCGGCTGCGGGCTCCGGCGGGGGCGGCGGCGCGAGGCTGGCAAACAGCGGCAGGTCGTCGATCCGCGGGCGGCCGGGGCGCTCGCGCTCGGCCTTCTCGAGGCCCTTCAGGATCGCACCGGCCCGCGCGACGACGCTCGCGGGCAGGCCGGCGATCCGCGCCACCTGCAGCCCGTAGCTGCGCTCGGCCGCCCCCGGCACCACCTCGTGCAGGAACACGACGCCGTCGCGGTGCTCGGCCACCTTCAGCGTCGCGTTGTCGAGGCGGGACAGGCGTTGCCCGAGCGCCGTCAGCTCGTGGAAATGCGTGGCGAACAGCGCGCGGCAGGCGTTGGCCTCGTGCAGGTGCTCCAGGCAAGCCCAGGCGATCGACAGCCCGTCATAGGTCGCGGTGCCGCGGCCGATCTCGTCGAGGATCACCAGCGAGCGGCGGGTCGCCTGGTTGAGGATGGCCGCGGTCTCGACCATCTCGACCATGAAGGTCGATTGCCCGCGCGCGAGGTCGTCGGCGGCCCCGACGCGGGAGAACAGGCGGTCGACCCGGCCGATCCGGGCACGCATCGCCGGCACGAAGCACCCGGTCTGCGCCAGCACGGCGATCAGCGCGTTCTGGCGCAGGTAGGTCGACTTGCCGCCCATGTTCGGGCCGGTGATCAGCCGGATGCGGCCGCGGCCCTCGCCCGAGAGATCGCAATCGTTGGCGATGAACGCCGCGCCGGACGTCCGCAACGCCGCCTCGACCACCGGATGGCGCCCGCCCTCGACGACGAAGCTCAAGGAATCGTCGACCTCCGGCCGGCGCCAGTCGAGCTCGGCCGCGAGCTCGGCGTGGCTCGCGGCCACGTCCAGCGCGGCGAGCGCCTCGGCGACGGCGCCGATGGTCTCCGCCCGCCCGACGATGCGGCCGGCCAGATCCTCGAACACCGCCGCCTCCAGCGCCAGCGCCCGGTCGGCCGCGCCGGAGATCCTCTGTTCCAGCGTACCGAGCTCGACGCTGGTGAAGCGCATGGCGTCGACCATGGTCTGGCGATGCACGAAGTCGCGCATCAGCCCCTTGAGGCAGGCCTCGCCCACCGATTGCGGCACCTCGATGAAGTAGCCGAGCAGGCCGTTGTGCTTGATCCTGAGCGTCCGGCAGCCGGACTCCTCGGCGTAGCGGGCCTGCAGGGCGGCCACGACCTTGCGCGAATCCTGGCCGAGCAGCCGGGCCTCGTCGATCTCCGGATGGTAGCCGGCGCGGACGAAGCCGCCGTCGCGGCGGTTCAGCGGCAGGTCGTCGGCAAGGCCCGCGCGGAGGGCGTCCACGAGGTCGGCGTCGGCGCGGGCAAGCGTCGCGGAAAGCCCGCCCAGCTCCTCCGGAAGGTCGCCCTGCTGCGACAGGTGCGCACCGAGCGCGCGCGCCACGTCGAGCCCGTCGCGGATCGCGGCGAGGTCGCGGGGCCCGGCCCGGCCGAGGCCGGTGCGCGCGAGCGCGCGGGCGAGGTCGGGCGCGCGGGCGAGCGCCGCGCGCAGGACGCCGCGCAAGGCAGGGTCCTCGGTAAGCCGCGCCACCGCCGCGTGGCGCCGCGCGATCGCCGACAGGTCGGTGAGCGGCCCGGCGAGGTGCTCGGCCAGCAGCCGCGCGCCGTTGGCCGAGACGGTGCGGTCGATGGCATCGAGCAGGCTGCCGCCGCGTTCGCCCGAGAGCGTGCGCGTCAGTTCGAGGTTGGCCCGCGTCGCCGCGTCGATCGCGAGCCGCGTGCCGGTCTCCTCGCGGCTCGGCACGCCGAGCGGCACGCGGGCGGCGCGCTGCGTCCGCGCGACGTAGAGCAGGGCGGCGCCGGCCGCCGCAATCTCGGCGCGGGTGAAGGCTCCGAAGCCGTCCAGCGTCGCGACGCCGTACTGCTCGCGGATGCGCCGCTCGGCCGCGGCCGGCTCCAGTTCGCCCTGTGCCAGCGGCACCACCGCCGCCCGGGTCTCGCTCCAGAGGCGGGCGAGCCCCGGGTCCGAGACGATCGCTTCGGACAGCACGATCTCGCGCGGATCGTGGCGGGCGATCGCTCCGGCAAGGTCGGCGCCGGGCACCTCGCTCAGGCCGAACCGGCCGGTGGAGATGTCGATCGCGGCGAGCCCGTACGCGAACGCCGCGTCCGAGACCTTCCGGCGGCCGATGGCGAGCAGCAGGTTGGCGCGGCCCGGATCGAGCAGCCGATCCTCGGTGATGGTGCCGGGCGTGACCAGCCGCACGACGGCGCGGCGCACCACCGATTTCGGCCCCCGGCGCTTGGCCTCGGCCGGGTCCTCGGTCTGCTCGCACACCGCGACCCGGTGGCCGAGCCCGATCAGGCGGCTGAGATAGTCGTCGGCCCGCTCCACCGGCACGCCGCACATCGGGATGTCGGCGCCCGCGTGCTTGCCCCGCTTGGTCAGGACGATGCCGAGCGCCCGCGACGCGGTCTCCGCGTCGGCGAAGAACAGCTCGTAGAAGTCGCCCATCCGATAGAACAGCAGGCAGTCCGGATTGGCGGCCTTGATCTCGATGTACTGCGCGATCATCGGCGTCGGCCCAGCCGCGTCGGACGCCTTCATCGCACCGGCCGCGATCCCGGGTCCGACATCCTCGGCGACGGTGCGGACGGTGCTGCGGGCCATGGACGGCTCCCTAGAGGCCAGGTTCCTGAAAGGGTCGCCGTCGGCGCAACGGACCCCTGCTCCCCGACGGGGATGAGGGGATGCGCGCGATCCGGCAATCCTTGCGCGCACAATCGCCGATCCCGTTCCCGATGGAGGCGTTCGCCGCGTCGGGCCGCATGGACATCATGGAGCGGACGGCGGCGTATTCCCCGGCTTCGGGGTCGGGGCGCTATCCGCGCTCCGGGTTTCGCGGCGGTTCCGGCTCGCCGTCGTCGTCGTCCGTGGTCGGGATCACGTAGCGGTCGCTGAGCCAGCGGCCGAGGTCGATGTCCGAGCACCGCTCGGAGCAGAACGGCTTCAGCTTCGGATCGCCGGGGCGGCCGCAGATCGGGCAGGGCGCGAGCGTCGGGGGTCGCCGGATGGGAGCTGCCTCGGTCATGCCATCGCGCCCCAGCCGGCGCGGACCGGGAAGCCTCCGCCGTCGAGGAGGTTCATCGTCTCGTAGAGCGGCAGCCCGACCACCGCCGAGTAGGAGCCGACGAGCTTGACGACGAACGCTCCGGCCAGGCCCTGGATCGCGTAGGCTCCGGCTTTGCCGCGCCATTCGCCCGAGGCGAGGTAGCCGCTCATCTCCCGCGGCGACAGGCGCTTGAACCGAACCCGGCTCTCGACGATGCGCTCGCGCCGGGCGCCTTTCGGCGAGAGCAGGCACACGGCCGTGAACACCCGGTGCTGGCGGCCCGAGAGCAGGCGCAGGCAATCGGCCGCCTCGTCGGGGACCTCCGCCTTCGGAAGGACGCGACGGCCCACCGCCACGACGGTGTCGGCCGCCAGCACCCAGGTCGCCGCCCCGTGCTCGTGGAGGTGGAGGGCGCCCTGCGCGGCGGCGAGCTTGGCCCGGGCGAGGCGGCGTGCAAGTTCGCGCGGCGATTCGGATTTCAGCGGCGTCTCGTCGACATCGGCGGGCAACAGGGCATCCGGCTCGATGCCGATCTGCTGCAACAGGGCGAGCCGGCGCGGCGACGCCGAGGCCAGGACCAGCCGCGCGGCTGCCGTCTCCGCGGGCGCGGCCCGGGCCGCGAGGGGGGAAGGGGCGTCCATGAAGCTCAAGCTGGTCCTCGGCGGCATCCGCCCGCGCCTGCCGGCGGATGCCTCAAGCGCCGTGGTTGATAGTCGAACGCCGCCGCGATGGGAACGCAGGTCCCGGCGGTGCGCCGGTCGCGCGGCCGGGAGCCCGTGGACCAGGAGCCCGTGGACAACGTCACCGGCTCTGCTATGGTTTGCCCGTGCCGCCGGGACGCGGTCCGGCGCGGGCGTAGTTCAGTGGTAGAACGTCAGCTTCCCAAGCTGAATATGCGGGTTCGATTCCCGCCGCCCGCTCCATAATCCCGTCGAACACTCAAGCTCAGGCGTGTGGTATCCCGGGTCAGCCTGATATCACGACGGGCGCGCACGACGCCCCCTCCGGCCATGTCTCCCGCCGTGGAGGAGCACCTCACGGTCCACGACGACCGACAAGCGGTGTCGGCCGCCAGCGGAGTGGTCAGGCCCTTCGGTCGGCGCCCGGGAAGGACCGTCCCCATTCCACGGTCGCGATCCGACCGCCCCCCCGATGCCGACCGGCGAAGGCCCTCGCCGCACGCGCAGGGAACGGCGTGGAGGCGTGACGCGCCGTGGGACCCGCACACGGATTCCCGCGTCCGGTCCGGGGACGGGGCGAACCCGTCCGATCCTACGCCGAGGGCGGTGGCGGGACTGGACGGTTTTTTGCTACACGGCGCCGCGATGGACCTCAACACGATCGATACCCTCGTCCGGCCCTGCGCCAGGGCCGAGGTGCCGGGCTGGCGGCGGGGCGACGCGGTGCTCGCGGGCGGGACGTGGCTGTTCTCGGAGCCGCAACCGGACCTGTGCCGGCTCATCGATCTCGCCGGCCTCGGCTGGGCGCCGCACGCGATCACGGAAGCCGGCCTGTCGCTCTCCGCGACCTGCACGGTGGCCGCCCTCGAACGGCTCGACCTGCCCGCCGCCTGGACCGCCGCGCCGATCGTCGCGCAGTGCTGCCGGGCCCTGCTCGGCTCGTTCAAGGTCCGCAACGCGGCCACCGTCGGGGGCAACCTCTGCCTCGCGCTGCCGGCCGGCCCGATGATTGCGCTCTGCGTTGCCCTCGACGGCGACTGCCTGATCTGGGGCCCGGACGGCGGCGAGCGGCGGCTGCCGGCCCGCGACCTCGTCCGCGGCCCGCAGGAGACGACGCTGAGGCCCGGCGAGATCCTGCGCAGCATCGACCTGCCGGCCGCCGCGCTGATGCGGCGCGGCGGCTTCCGGCGCCTCTCGCTCAGCCCCAACGGGCGCTCGGGCGCGCTCGTGATCGGGATGCGCGACCGGCAGGGCGCCCTCGTGCTGACGGTCACGGCCTCGACCCGCCGCCCGGTGCGGCTCGCCTTTACCGCCTGCCCCGCGGCGGACGAACTGCGCGGCACCATCGCGCGGACGATCCCGGACGACCTCTGGTACAACGACGTCCACGGTACGCCCGATTGGCGCCGCCACGTCACGCTGCTGCTGGCCGAGGAGATCCGGGCCGAGCTGTTCGGGAGTCCGACCGCATGAGGCTCACCGTCAACGGGCAGGCGCAGGACGCGGCGGCGGCGCCTGGCCAGTGCCTGCGCACGCTCTTGCGGGATCTCGGCTGGTTCGGCGTCAAGATGGGCTGCGATGCCGGCGATTGCGGCGCCTGCACCGTCCACCTCGACGGCGAGGCGGTGCATAGCTGCATAACCCCGGCCTTCCGTGCCGCGGGGCGGGCCGTCACCACGATCGAGGGCCTGGCCGGCCCCTGCGCCCCCGGCGACGGGCTGCCGGACGCGCTCCACCGGGTGCAGGACGGCTTCCTGGCGGCGCAGGGGTTTCAGTGCGGCTTCTGCACGCCGGGCATGGTGATGACCGCCGCCGCCCTCGACCAGGGCCAGCGCCGGGATCTCGGCGACGCGCTGAAGGGCAACCTCTGCCGCTGCACCGGCTACCGGGCGATCCGCGACGCGATCGAGGGCCGGGCCGAGGCCGGACCCCGCGATGCCCGCGATCCCGTCGGCACCTGCCTGCCCGCGCCGGCCGGGCCCGCCGTGGTGACGGGGCGGGCCGCCTATACCCTCGACCTCGCCGTGCCGGGCCTGTTGCACCTCAAGGTGCTGCGCTCGCCCCATCCGCACGCGCGCATCCTGGACATCGACCGTGCGGCGGCGCTGGCGATCCCCGGAATCGTCGCGGTGCTGACGCACGAGGATGCCCCGGCGCGGCGCTTCTCGACCGGGCGCCACCAGAACCCGTTCGACGACGCCCTCGACACACGCCTCCTCGACGACGTGGTGCGCTTCGTCGGCCAGCGGGTCGCGGCCGTGGTGGCCGAGACCGAGGCGGCGGCCGAGGCCGGATGCGGCGCGCTGCGCGTGACGTACGAGGCGCTGCCGGCGGTGCTCGACCCGGACGAGGCCCTGCGCCCCGACGCCCCCCTGGTCCACGGCCCGGCGACGCCCGCCGGTGCCGACGCCCCGCCGCGCCCCGGGCACCCGAACCTCGCGGCCGAAGCCCACGGCGCCATCGGCGACGTCGATGCGGGCTTCGCCGAGGCGGCCGCGACGGTCGATCGAGAATACGTCTCGCAGCGGGTGCAGCACGCGCACCTGGAGCCGCACGGCGCGGTCGGCTGGCTCGATCCGGACGGCCGCCTGACGATCCGCGCCTCGACGCAGGTGCCGTTCCTGACCCGCGATGCGCTGTGCACGCTGTTCGGCCTGGAGCGCGACAGGGTGCGCGTGCTCTGCGGCCGCGTCGGCGGCGGCTTCGGCGGCAAGCAGGAGATGCTCACCGAGGACCTCGTGGCGCTGGCGGTGCTCCGCACTGGCCGCCCGGTGCGGTGGGCGATGACCCGGCGGGAGCAGTTCACCGCCGCCACCACCCGCCACCCGATGCGCGTCCGGGTCCGGCTCGGCGCGCGGGCCGACGGCACGCTGACGGCCATCGCGCTCCACGTCGTCGCCGACACCGGCGCCTACGGCAACCATGCCGGCGGCGTGCTCCACCACGGCTGCAACGAGGTGATCGGGGTCTACCGCTGCCCGAACAAGCGGGTCGACGGCTACTCCGTCCACACCCACACGCTGCCCGCAGGCGCCTTCCGCGGCTACGGCCTGAGCCAGACGGTCTTCGCGGTCGAATCCGCCATGGACGAGCTCGCCGCAAGGCTCGGGCTCGACGCTTACGAGATCCGCCGCCGCAACGTGGTGCGGCCGGGCGACGCGATGGTCTCGACGAGCCTGGAGCCGCACGACGTCGCGTACGGAAGCTACGGCCTCGACCAGTGCCTCGACCTCGCCGAGCGCGCGATGGCCGGCCCCGGCGGCGACGACGCGCCCCCCGGCTGGCGCGTCGGGCAGGGCATGGCGCTCGCGATGATCGACACCATCCCGCCCCGCGGCCACTTCGCGGAGGCCCGCATCCGGCTCGGGCCGGACGGGCGCTACGCGCTCTTCGTCGGCACGGCGGAGTTCGGCAACGGCACCTCCACCGTGCACGCCCAGATCGCGGCGGAGGCACTCGCCACCACCCCCGACCGGATCGCCCTGGTCCAGGCCGACACCGACGCGGTCGGCCACGACACCGGCGCCTACGGCAGCACGGGGATCGTGGTCGGGGGCCAAGCCACCCTGCGGGCGGCCGAGGCGCTCGCCGCCGCGATCCGCGGGGCGGCGGCCGCGCGGGCCGGCTGCCCGCCCGAGGCCTGCGGCCTCGGCCCCGAGGGCGTGGCGTGGCCGGGCGGTGCGATCGCGCTCTCCGACCTCGCCGCCGCCGGTCCGCTGGAGGCCGTCGGCCGGGCGGACGGCAGCCCGCGCTCGGTCGCCTTCAACGTCCAGGCGTTTCGCGTCGCCGTGCGCCCGGAGACCGGCGAACTGCGCGTCCTGCGCAGCGTCCAGGCCGTCGATGCCGGCCGGGTGATGAACCCGATGCAGTGCCGCGGGCAGGTCGAGGGCGGGGTGGCGCAGGCGCTGGGCGCGGCCCTCTACGAGGACCTGCGCCTGGAGGACGGCCGCGTCCTCACCGATGTGTTTCGCAGCTACCACATCCCGGCCGCGGCCGACCTGCCCGCCACGGAGGTGCTGTTTGCCGACACCTATGACCGCATCGGCCCGCTCGGCGCCAAGTCGATGAGCGAGAGCCCGTTCAACCCGGTCGCCGCGGCGCTCGCCAACGCCATCCATGACGCCACCGGCGCGCGGCTGACCGCGACGCCGTTCGCCCCTGACCGGATCTTTCGCCCGTTGCTGGCGGCGGAGGCAGACGCCGCGCCGGCGTCCTGACGCCGGCCGGACGCGTGGCGGAAGCCGGCGGCGCGCTCGACGCATCCGTCCCCGAAGGCCGGATCGTGGCACGATGCGTGCGCGACCCGTCTGGCATCCCCAGATCCTCGAAAGTCGCCATGGCTCCTCCCGCACCGCTGAACCGCTTCTCCGTCGCACCGCTCGCCACGATGACGCGCCGGCTCGCCGACGTGGCCGCGGGACGCGCCGAGCCCGACCGCGTCGTCACTGGGGCGCGGGTGCTCTCGACCTATTCCGAGCGCATCCTGAGTGATCGCGAGGTCTGGATCGCGGGCGGGCGCATCGCCGCTGTGAAGCCCGCCGGCAGCCACCGGGGCGGGGCGGCGCGCTACGACGCGGCCGGCGGCCTGATCGCGCCGGGGTTGGTCGATCCGCACCTGCACATCGAGAGCAGCATGGTCACGGCTTGCGCCTACGCCGAGGCCGCGCTTGTCAACGGCACCACCACGATCATGTGCGACAGCCACGAGATCGGCAACGTGCTCGACGTCGACGGGGTCGCGTGGATGCTGGAGGACGCGCGCGCGGCCCCGCTCAACATCTACCTCACCGTGCCGAGCACCGTGCCCGCCACCACGCCGGCGATCGAGACCGCGGGTGGCGACCTGACGGCTGCCAAGATCGCCGGCCTGTTCGACGCGTGGCCGGAGGCGATCGGGCTCGGCGAGAAGATGGATTTCGTCGCGGTCGCGGAGGGTGATGCGCGGGCGCACGCGATCATCGCCGCGGCGCTCGCGCGCGGGCGCCCCGTCTCGGGCCACATCTACGGCCGCGACTTCGTCAGCGCCTATGCGGCCAGCGGCGTCACCGACACCCACGAGGCGATCGACGCCGACATCGCCGACGACCTCCTGGAGGCCGGCATCTGGATCTTCCTGCGCGGCGGCCCGCCCACCACCCCGTGGCACTCGCTGCCGAAGGCGATCGGCGCGGTCACCGAGTACGGCGCCGCCTGGAAGCGGGTCTGCTGCTGCACCGACGACCGCGACGCGGAGGACCTGCTCGCCTACGGCCTCGACTGGGTCGTGCGCGAGGCCGTCCGCGTGGGCATCCCGAAGCCCGCGGCCTGGGCGATGGGCTCGCTCCACCCGGCGACCCGCTACGGGCTCGACGGCGAGATCGGCGGCCTGGGCGGCGGGCGCCGGGCCGACCTCGTGCTGCTCGACGACGACCTCGTGCCGCGCTGCACGTGGTATGGCGGCGAACTCGTGGTGGAGGACCGCAGGCCCACGCCGCGCCTGGAGGCCGCCCTGGAGCACCCCTACCGCTACCCGGCCCCGGCCTACGTCACGGTGCACCTGCCCGATCCGCTCCCTGCCCTGGTGCCGCCGCTGCCCGCGGACCGTTGCACGGTCAACGCCATCCGCACCACGCTGCCGGGCATCGAGCTGATCCACGAGCGCGTCGCCCTCGTGCCGGGTGCGGACTGGGCCGAGACGCTCTCACGGCACGGTCTCTGCCACGTCGCGGTGATCGAGCGCCACGGCCTGACCAGGCCGCCCGCGGCGGGCGTCGCCCACGGCCTGCTCAGCGCGTTCGGCCTGAGGCGGGGGGCGGTGGCGAGCAGCGTCGGCCACGATTCGCACAACATCATCGTCGCCGGCCTGAACGAGGCCGACATGCGCGTGGCGCTCGACGCGATCGCGCAGGCGCAGGGCGGCGTCTGCGTCGTCGAGGACGGGCGCGTCGTCGCCTTCGTGCCCCTGCCGGTGGCGGGGCTGATCTCGGACAAGCGCGTCGGCGCGGTGGCCGAGGCGGTGTGCGTGCTGAAGCAGGCCTGGGCAAGGGCCGGCTGCACGATCCCCTACATGGGCTTCAATCTGATCCCGCTCTCGGTGATCCCGCAGATCCGCATCACCGACAAGGGCCTCGTGCTGGTGCCGGAGATGCGGCAGGTGCCGCTGTTCGAGGCGGCGTGAACCACATCCGTTTCCTGGACGTCGTCGGGAGATTCGGGGCCGGATGCCCGTGCCTCAATGAGCGAGCCCCGCCTGCTCGGCGAGGCGCCGGATCAGCCAGCGCGCGGCCGGTCCCGGCGGGGTGTCGGTGCGGTAGATCGCGCTGAAGTCGAGGCGCCGCTGCACCGTCTCGGGGATGTCCAGCAGGACGAGGCGGCCCGCGGCGAGGTCGGCCGCGACCATCGGCGCGGGCATGCTGCCCCAGCCGATCCCGGCGAGCAGCAGGGCGTGCTTGGCGCCGAGGTCGGCCAGCCGCCACGTGTGGGTCGCCAGCACCGCGAAGTCGCGGCCCTGCGTCAGCGACGAGCGGTCCGAGAGCACGAGCTGGATGTGGTCGCGCGCGGCGCCCGGTCCGTTGCGCGCGGCGCGGGCAAGCGGATGCGTCGGGGCGGCCACCGGGGTCAGCTCGACCGAGCCGACCGCGACGCGCTCGATGCCGTCGATGCCAGTCGCGAGCGGTCCGCTGACCCCGATGACGGCCCGGCGATCGACCACCATCTGCGTGATGGCGCCGAGCGCCTCGACGTGGAGCCGCAGGTCGACGGTCGGAAAGCTCTCCTGGAACGCCTTGAGGGCGTCGACGAGGCGGGCGGTCGGCAGCATCACATCGACCGCGATGCTCACCTCGGATTCGAGGCCGCCGAGCAGGCCGGCGACCTTGGCGCGCAAGCCATCGAGGCCGTGCGCGACGGTGCGCGCCTCCGCGAGCACGGCCCGGCCGGCCTCGGTCAGTTGCGGCTTGCGGGTCGAGGCCCGGTCGAACAGGCAAACCCCGAGCTGCAGTTCCAGGTTGGCCACCGCGTAGCTGATCGCAGAGGTCGCACGGTTGAGGCGCCGCCCCGCCGCCGCGAAACTCCCGACTTCGACCACGGTCAGGAAGACGTTCAACTGATCGAAGGTCGGCGTCCCAGGCCCCTGCATGCCGCTTCCCTCGAACGTTTGCGCGCCGGCATCGCCGGATTTCTCGCATGCCGGGGCCTTCGGCAAGCGAACGAAGAGCCGACCCCCGAATCCGCGAAGCCGGCCCCGCGGGAGCGGAGCCGGCTTCGACCGATCGGATGCGGCAGACTTTGCCGCCGAGAGCGGCAGATCTTGCCGTTGGATGTGGCAGATCCTGCCGTCGGGAAGCACTCTAGCGACGGGTGGCGGCACCCTGGCGGACGTTGTGCCGGGTGACCGAACCGGTGGTCAGGCCGTCGTCCCTGCCGGGGGCGCCGGCGTTCCGGCTCCGGTCCGCGACGCCGCGCTCGACCACGGCGGAGCCCGGCGCGGCCGCGGCGGGGATGCCGGCCGGCGCCGTGTAGCTCTGCGCCAGGGCGGCGGACCCAGTCAGGAGGGAGAGGACGAGGGCGGAGGCTGAGATGAGTCGGGTCATGGTGGGCTCCATCGGTCTGGCGGAACGGCCGGTTGCCGTCCTGCGATGAAGGAGAGATGGACCCAGCCCCGCGTTCGGAAAACCCGAATTCTCTCGATTGAAGCGTTCAAGAATTTCGAACACTGGGCGGATAGCCGGGGTCGTACCCGCAGCCCGGCCGGCGCTGCTGCGTCAGCCCCCGGCGTTCAGGGCGGCGACCACCGCGGCGGAATCGGACACCCAACCGAAGATGCCGCCCTGCGCCTTGATCATCGCGAGGCCGGCGGCGTGGAACTCCGGGATGTACGAGCCGCAGGCGTCGGAGACGACGACGCAGCGGTAGCCCCGGTCGTTGGCCTCGCGCACGGTGGTGTGGACGCAGACCTCCGTCGTCACGCCGCAGACCAGCAGCGTGGCGATGGCGCGCGCTTCCAGCACGCGGGCGAGGTCGGTCGCGTAGAACGCGCCCTTGCCCGGCTTGTCGATCACCGGCTCGCCGGGCAAGGGCGCGAGGGCCGGCACGATGTCGTGTCCCGGCTCGCCGCGGATCAGGATTCGGCCCATCGGACCGGGCGCACCGATCCGCGCGGTCGGCGCGCCGCGCTCCAGCTTCGCCGGGGGCGCATCGGACAGGTCAGGCGCGTGGCCCTCGCGCGTGTGTACGACCAGGAGGCCGGCGCTCCGGGCCGCGGCGAGCAGGGCCCGGCAGGGGCCGACGGCGGCGGCCAGCAGGCCGACATCGTTGCCGAGGCTCTCGCCGAAGCCTCCCGGTTCCAGGAAATCGCGCTGCATGTCGATGATCACCAGCGCCGTCGTGCGGGGATCGAAGGGCAGCGGCGCCGGTTCGGCGTCGAGGAGGATGGGCATGGCCTTGGTCCCGTTGGATCGGCGATCGACGCTGCCGATGCGCCGTGTCCGCCTGCGAGGTCCGTCCATGCAAGTTCGGGACGACGCCCCCGCGACAGCGCGAGGCCGCCGCGACGGCCGGTCCCGGTCCCTCAAGCCCGACTCACCCGTCATCCGCGTGCGGTGGAACTATTGCGGCATGACGCCTAATGAATATGCAGAATGATCGCTGGTGCGGCAGGTCTTGCACCGCCTCGCGAGGCGGACATCGCCCAACGCCGACGTTGAGCGCCGTCATCGAAGGTCTTCGGTGCTTCCCGATCCCTCAAACACCGCACGGTTGTAGTCAACACAACCGGAATCGTTGCAAATTTGTGACGGACGCGGACACCATCTGCCAGATCTCTCTCATTGGTATATCGGTTGCTGCCAAAAACCGTATCGTGTGGGTACCGAAGAGGGGACGACGATGATGGTAAAAGGATTGTTCGCAGCGGCATTGTCGCTCGCGTTGGCGGGGGCTGCCACGGCGGCCGACCTGGAGACCGTCAGGAAGGCGAAGGCGCCGGAGGCGGCGCCGCTGAAGGAGATGCCGATCTTCCTGTTCTCGGACACCCAGTTCAGCTATCGCTACCAGTTCCCCGCCGCCGAGCCGGGCATACAGATTCAGAGGCCTAACGGGAGCTTCGTCGGCCGCGACATCCCGAAGTCGATCTACAACATCTCGCACGCCGACGCCTGGGCCTACGGCACCAACTTCTTCACCCTCGACATCCTGAAGTCCGGTTCCCAGGACCCGGCCGGCACGACCAACGTGCCGGGCGGCTTCGCGCAATACGGTTACGGTGCCACGGAAGCCTACGGACTGTATCGCGGCACGCTCAGCCTGAACGCGCTGACGGGCACCAAGGCCTTCGTCATCCCCGGCATCATCAAGGATGTGTCGCTCGCCTACGGCTTCGATGCCAACTCGAAGAACGATGCGTTCGGGTCGAAGAAGCGCGACGTGGTAGGCGGCCTGAACTTCGCCTTCGACGTGCCGGCGGGCTTCCTCAACGTCGCCGTCCACGCCTACAAGGAGTGGAACCGCAACGGCTTCAACTTCCAGCCCGACCGCGACGTCAGCTTCGACACCACCGCCGAGATCGAGGTGGTCTACAACTTCCCGCTGACATTCACCGGGCTGCCGCTGAGCCTGGCCGGCTTCAACAACATCGTCACGCCGAAGGGCAAAGGCATCCGCGACCCGTTCAACTATGCCTTTTATCCCGGCACCGGTCTCGAGTTCCTGTCGCGCACCAACCTCGTGCTCGACGTCGGCAAGCTGGTCTACGACCAGCCGAACAAGGTCGACGTCTTCATCGGGTTCCAGTACTGGCTCAACAAGTTCGGCAACGTCGAGCGGCTGACCTTCAAGGGCACCGAGGAGAAGAGCTTCCTGGCGGGCGTCGCCTTCCACATCTTCTGAGCTCCTGACGGAATCTTAGAGCCGTGCCCGACCGGACGTGGTCGGGCACGGCTCTAAAGCATTTTCCAGCGCGGTGGATGCCGGCTCGCGCAGCGAGAGGAAGCGGGATGACGGAATCCGACCCGAAGCCCCGCCTGTGGATTCGCGATCCGCTGGCGATCCTGGCCGCCGACGCGGCCGGGGGGGTCGTGGTCCAGGGGAGCCGCATCGTCGAGTGCGTGTCCGCGGGCGCCCGGCCCGCGGACCCGGTGGACGAGACCTTCGAGGCCGGGCGCCACGTGGTGATCCCGGGGCTGATCAACACCCACCACCACGTGTTCCAGACCCTGACGCGGGCGCACCCGCTGGCGATCGACAAGCCGCTGTTTCCCTGGCTGAAGGCGCTCTACACGGTCTGGCCGCGGATCACCGCTGACGCGTTCCGGCTGGCCACGCGGCTTGCCTACACCGAGCTCCTGCTCTCGGGCTGCACCACGGCGGGCGACCACCATTACCTGTTCCCGAAGGGCTTGGAGCGGTCCGTCGACATCCAGGTCGAGGAGGCGCGCGCCTCGGGCATCCGCGCCTTCGTCACCCGCGGCTCGATGAGCCTGTCGGAGCGCGACGGCGGCCTGCCGCCCGAGAGCCTGGTCCAGGACGACGACACCATCCTCGAAGACAGCGAGCGGGTGCTGAACCTGTTCCACGACCGCGCGCCCGGCGCGATGGTGCAGATCGGGCTCGCCCCGTGCTCGCCGTTCAACGTGACCAAGCGCCTGATGCGCGAGAGCGCGGCTTTGGCCGAGCGCCACGATTGCCGCCTGCACACCCATCTCGGCGAGACGCTCGACGAGGACGCCTACTGCCTGGCGATGTTCGGGCAGCGCCCGGTGGACTACCTCGAAGAGGTCGGCTGGATGGGCCCGCGCACGTGGCTCGCCCACGGCATCCACTTCAACGACGCCGAAATCGCCCGCCTCGGGCGCGCCGGCGTGGGCGTCTGCCACTGCCCGACCTCGAACATGACGCTGGCGTCGGGCCAGTGCCGCACCTGCGAGCTGGAGGCGGCGGGCTCCCCCGTGGGCCTCGGCGTCGACGGCTCGGCCTCGAACGACAGCTCCAACCTGATGGAGGGCGTGCGCCACGCCCTGATGATTAACCGCCTGACCTACGGCGCGGAGCGCGTGAGCCATCTCGACGCCCTGCGCTGGGCCACCGAAGGCTCGGCCGCCTGCCTCGGCCGCTCAGACATCGGCCGGATCGAGGAGGGCCGCGAGGCGGATCTGGCCCTGTTCACCCTCGACGAGCTGCGCTTCTCCGGGGCCCACGACCCGCTCGCCGCGCTGGTGCTGTGCGGCGCCCACCGCGCCGACCGGGTGATGGTGGCGGGCGCGTGGCGGGTGATCGACGGGCAGGCTGTCGGCATCGATGCCGGCGCCCTGCGCGAGGCGCACACGGCGGCGGCCCGGCACCTGTTCGGGACGGCCTGAGATGGACGCGCCAGCCCCACGCCCCAGGGCCGGCCCGGTGCCGCTTTACGGCGCCTACGGCATCGTCAAGCGCTTCGGCGACTTCACGGCCAACGACCACGTCGACCTCGAGATCCGCGCCGGCGAGATCCACGCGCTGCTCGGCGAGAACGGCGCCGGCAAGTCGACCCTGATGAAGATCCTCTACGGCCTGCTGGAGCCGACCGAGGGCGTCGTCACGCACGGCGGCAACATCGTGCGGCTGAAGAACCCCGAGGCCGCGCGGCGCATCGGCATCGGCATGGTGTTCCAGCACTTCTCCCTGTGCGACAACCTGACGGTCGCCGAGAACATCGCCCTGGTGATGCCGAGGGGCCTCGGCGGCAGGGCGCTCGCCGCGCGCATCGCCGCGCTCGGCGCGACCTACGGCCTGCACCTCGATCCGGCGCGGCCGGTCTGGTCGCTCTCGGCCGGCGAGCGCCAGCGCATCGAGATCGTGCGCTGCCTGCTCCAGGATCCGAGCCTCGTGATCCTCGACGAGCCGACCTCCGTGCTCACGCCCGGCGAGGCGGACGCGCTGTTCGTCGTGCTGGAGCGGCTGCGCGACGAGGGGCGCGCGCTCCTCTACATCTCGCACCGCCTCGACGAGGTGCGCCGCCTGTGCACGCGCGCCACGATCCTGCGGGGCGGCCGGGTCGTCGGGGCCTGCGACCCCGCGCGGGAGAGCGCCCGCTCGCTGGCGGCGCTGATGGTCGGCGAGCAGGTCGGCGCGGTGAGGCCCGCCCCCGCCCGCGCCGCCGGGCTCGAGCGCCTCACGCTCGACGGGCTGTCCCTGCCGGCCCCCGGGCTGCACGCCACCGCCCTGCGCGGCGTGGCGCTCGGCGTCGCCGCCGGGGAGGTCGTCGGGATCGCGGGGATCGCCGGCAACGGCCAGGCCGAACTCGTCGCGGCGCTCTCCGGCGAGGCTCCCGCGGAGGCCGGCGCGGTGCGCCTCGACGGGAAGCCCGTGGGCACGGCCGGCATCAACGCGCGCCGGCGCCTGGGCGCCGCCTACGTGCCCGAGGAGCGCAACGGCCACGCCGCCGTCCCGAGCATGAGCCTGTCGGAGAACACCGTCCTGTCGCGGCACGCGACCGCGCCCCTCACCCGCCTCGGCCTTCTGCGCCGGGCGATCGCGCGCGCGCTCGCCGCCCGGGTGATCGCGGCCTTCGACGTGCGCAAGGCCGGCCCCGACCCGGCCGCGGGCACCCTGTCGGGGGGCAACCTGCAGAAGTTCGTCGTCGGCCGCGAGATCCTCGCCGCGCCCGGGATCCTCGTCGTCAACCAGCCGACCTGGGGGGTCGACGCGGCCGCGGCCGCCCACATCCGGCAGGCGCTAATCGACCTCGCCGCCGACGGCGCGGCCGTGCTCGTGATCAGCCAGGACCTCGACGAACTCTTCGAGATCGCGGGCCGCATCGCCGTCCTCCACACGGGCACGCTCTCGCCCGCCGTGCCGACGGGGACGACGAGCCGCGAGGCGATCGGCCTGCTGATGGGCGGCTCCGACGAACCCGGGGCGGCCCGGCCCCCCGCCCGCCCGGTCGCGATCGCCGCCCATGCCCACTGACGGCGCACCGGACCATCGCCGGCCGGCACCGCGCCGGCCCGCCAGCCCCCAGCGGCCCGCCCCATGCGCCTCGACCTGAGCCCCAGGGCGCACCGCTCGCCCTGGCTCGCCGCCCTCTCGCCGGTGATCGCCTTCGTGGCGGCGATCGCGATCGGCGGGGTCGGCGTGAGCCTGCTCGGCGTCTCGCCCGCGGCCGCCTTCCTCACCTACTTCGTCACGCCGCTGAGCGAGGTGTGGTCGCTCCAGGAGGTCGCCCTGAAGGCCGCCCCCCTCGCCCTCATCGCGACCGGCCTCGCCTTCTGCTACCGGGCCGACCAGTGGAACATCGGGGCGGAAGGCCAGTTCACCGTCGGCGGCCTGGCCGGCGGCTGGCTCGGCGTGGCGACGCACGGGGCGGAGGGCTTCACCCTCTGGATCTTGCCCGCGATGCTGCTGGCGGGCACGCTGGCCGGCCTCGCCTACGCGATGATCCCGGCCCTGCTGAAGGTCAAGCTCGGCGTCTCCGAGATCCTGACGAGCCTGATGCTCGTCTACGTCGCCGAGCTGCTGCTCGACTACATGGCGCGCGGCCCCTTGCGCGATCCGGCGGGTTACAACTTCCCGCAGAGCGTCTCCTTCGATCAGGCCGCCCGGTTCCCCTACCTCATGGAGGGCGACACGCTGCACGCCGGCGTGCTGATCAGCCTCGCGGCGGTCGTCGTCGCGGCGCTGGTGCTCGCCCGCACGCTGTTCGGCTTCGAGATCCGGGTGGTCGGGGCGAGCCCCCGCGCGGCGCGGTTCGCCGGCTTCAGCGGCGTGCGCCTGACGCTGGCGGCCTTCGCCGTCTCGGGCGGCGCGGCCGGGCTCGCGGGCGTGACCGAGGTCGCCGGCCGGCTCGGGCAGCTCCAGCCGACCATCGCGCCGGGCTACGGCTTCACGGCGATCATCGTCGCCTTCCTCGGCCGGCTGTCGCCGCCGGGCATCCTGGTCGCCGCCCTCGTGATCGCGCTCACCGTGATCGGCGGGGAGGCCGCCCAGATCGATCTGAAGCTGCCCTTCGACCTCACCCGCGCCTTCCAGGGCCTGTTGCTCGGTCTCGTGCTGGGCGCCGACGTGCTCTCCCGCTACCGCGTCCGGCTCGTCCCGGGGGGCGCATGACATGGGGAGCCCCGAGGTTATGAGTCCCCTGCCATGACCCTCGACGTCGTGCAGATGGTCCTCGTCACGGTGCTGGCGGCGGCCACGCCCCTGATCCTGGCGGCGGTCGGCGAGTTGGTGGCGGAGCGCGCCGGCGTGCTGAACCTCGGCGTCGAGGGCATGATGGTGCTGGGCGCCGCCGCCGGCTTCGCGGTCGCGATGCGGACCGGCTCGACCTCGCTCGGCGCGCTCGGCGGGGCCGCGGCCGGCCTGCTGCTGTCGGCCGTGTTCGGCGTGCTGACGGTCGGGCTGGCGGCCAACCAGGTCGCCTCCGGCCTCGCGCTCACCATCCTCGGCCTCGGCGTCTCGGGCCTCGTGGGCACGCCCTATGTCGGGATGAAGCGCGACCCCGCCCCGCACCTGCATCTGCCCGTCCTGTCCGACCTGCCGGGCGTCGGGCGGCTGCTGTTCGGGCAGGACGCCTTCGTCTACGCGGCGCCGCTCCTCGTCGCCGGCGTGACGTGGTTCCTCTGGCGCACGCGGCTCGGCCTGACCGTGCGCGCGATCGGCGACGACCACACCGCGACCCACGCGCTCGGGCTGCCCGTGCGCAAGGTCCGCTTCCTCGCCGTGCTGTTCGGGGGCGCCTGCGCCGGCCTCGGCGGCGCCTACCTCTCGCTCGCCTACACGCCGTTCTGGTCGCCCGGGATGACGGCCGGGCGCGGCTGGATCGCGCTGGCCCTCGTCGTCTTCGCCTCCTGGCGGCCGCTTCGCGTCGCGGCGGGGGCGCTGCTGTTCGGCGGCGCGACCGTGCTCCAGCTCCACGCGCAGGCGGCCGGCCTCGGCCTGCCGGGCCAGGCGCTCTCGGCGCTTCCCTATGTCGCGACGATCCTGGCCCTGGTCCTGCTCTCGCTCGGCCGGCGACAGGGCGGCTCGCTCGCGCCCGCGGCGCTCGGCCGCGACTTCATCCCGCACCGCTGAACGGTCGGGCAACGAGAGGACCCAGATGACCATGAACAAGTTCGGCAGCGCCGTCCTCGGCGCCTTCCTCACCGCGCTCGGCCCGGCCCACGCCGCGGACAGGCTGAAGGTGGGCTTCGTCTACGTCGGCCCGGTGGCCGATTTCGGCTACTCCTACCAGCACGACCTCAGCCGCAAGGCGCTGGCCGAGGCGCTGGGCGACAGGGTCGAGACCACCTTCCTGGAGAGCGTGCCCGAGGCCGACAGCGAGCGCTCCATCGAGAAGCTCGCCCGGTCCGGGATGGGCCTGGTCTTCACGACCTCCTTCGGCTTCATGGAGCCGACCCTGAAGGTCGCCAAGAAGTTC
>NZ_CAXTHR010000073.1:0-21448 GCF_964244095.1 uncultured Methylobacterium sp.
CGGCCCCGAACGCATAGCCGGCCGGGTCGGCACCGAGCAGGGAGTTGTCGAGGTACGCGTCCGCGAAGGTCTCGTTCTCGACCGCGTTCTTGGCGATCACCGAGGCGACGGACCCGCCCATGATGATGCCGGCGCCGACCGCGGCAGGACCGAGGAGCGTTCCCCCTGCGACAGCGGCCGGGGCGGCGGAGCCAGGAACGCCGCTCACCCCGAGCCTTGCCGCCGCGGCGTTGAGCGCCGCGGCCGACTCCGCCAAGGCGACGGCCGAGCCCTTCAGGCCGAACCCCCCGGCCAGTAGGCCGATGGACTTGACGCCGACGAAGGCGGTACCGAGTGCCGCCACCACCGTGGTCGCCTGGACGACGCGGTTGTCCAACTCGGCAAACGACTGCACGAGGTGGCCGGCCTTGTCGGCGACCCAGGTCAGGGCGCCGCCCTTGCCGTCGTTGTCCCAGGCACGGCCGAGCTTCGTTTCGACGTTCGTGACCGCGCCCTGGAACCGCTTCACGGCGCCGTCGAAGCCGGCCATGCGTTCGGTCGAGACCTTGGCGGCGTAGCCTTCGGAGTGGTTCAGCAGCTCCTCGATCATGTGCCTGAGCGTTTCCGGATCGCCGAGGGCGTTGGCGATGCGGTTGCCCTGCTTCGGCCCGAAGATCGAATTCGCCAGGGCGAGGTTGCCCGGCAGCTTCTTCATCAGGTCGACGATGAGCGCGTTGGTGTCGACGCCCTGCATCGATGCGTTGCGGAAGCGGTTGGCCAGGCCGGCGATGCTCTTCTTCGACTTGGCGTCGTCTCCGCCGAGGTTATCGGACAGCAGATCCATGATCGCTGGCGTAAACTTTTCCGGGCTGGCGATCAGGGCCTTGTCGGAGAAGATCTTGCTGATGCCCGCCCGCGTGTTCTTGTCGAGTTCGACACCGTAACTGGCGGCAACCTGCTTTGTGAATGCGGCTTCGTCGAGCTTCTCCGGATTTTTCTGATAGGTCTTATAGTCGAGCCCGTTGGCAAGCATCGCCTCCCGCGCTTTCTGCGTCGGGGACTGCGCGTTGGCGATGAGGGCGCGGAAGGCGACACCCGCCTCTTCGCCGCCCATGTTGGCCTTCTTCGAGATGCCGCCGAACGCCAGCAACGTCTGCTCGGACACGCCCGACAGCCGGGCCGAGGTGGCGCCGTACTTGTAGGTCTGGCTGATGTCCTCCGGCGTCATGCCCGAGATCTTGGCCGCCTTCACCTGCACGTCGGCGGTCTGACGTGCCGACGCAGTCGCCGCCGCGACCGTGCTGATGTCCTTCTTGAAGCCGAAGATCGCCCCTTCCATCTGCTTGACGGCGTCGGGCAGGCGCAGGTCGAGGGACTGGCCGAGGTCGGCCGCCGGGCTCATCAAGCCGAGGACCTGATCCTTGTTCAGTCCACGGGCCGCCAGCTCACGCTGGGCTTCCAGAACCTGAACATCGTTGTAGCGGGTGGTCGCGCCCATGTGGATCGCCTGATCCACCAGCGGCTTCTGCTGGTCGTCGGTCAGGCCCATCACGACCTTGCCGAACCGACGCTCGTTGTCGAATTCCTGATAGGTGTGCAGGGCGTGCTTGCCGAAATGCTCGGCCTTGTGCACGGCGCCGATCCCGACGATGCCGGCCGCGCCCTTCCAGGCATCTCGCCGTGCTTCCCGGCGCTCGAGGGTGTCCTGCAGGACCCGCGCGCGGTGGGCTGCGATCTGATCGCCGAGCGCGGCGCGCTGCGCGGCGACCTCCTGCCGGCGCTGGATCGCGAGCCGCTTGACCTCGCTCGTGCGCGCCGCCTCGCGGTTCTGGTCGCGGATCGCCTTGGTGGTCGCCTCGATCGTGCCCTTCAGCGCGCGCTGATGCGCCTCCAGGCTGGTGACCGGCACGCCGTAGGCGTTCAGCGCCGAGCGCGCGGCGCGCGCCGCCTCGACCTGCCCGTTCATCGCCGAGGCCGTGCCCTTGAGGGCCCGCTGCGCGCCCTTGAGCTGCGTATCGAGGTCCTTCACGCGTGCGGCGGCCTGCGCCATCTCCTGCGCGATCGCGCCCGACTTGTTGAGAGCCTTCACACCCTCGAACTGGCGCGCGGCGGCGCGCGCCGCGTCGAGGGCGGCGGAGAGCTGCTTGACGCGGGCTTCCGCCGTCTTGAAGCCCATGCCGGCCGAGGCGACGGCGTTGCCGGCGGCTCTCACGCGCTCGGCCGCCCTGGCGGCTTCGCCGGCGCGGTTGAGCTGATCGGTGAGGCGCTTGACCTCGGCCGACACCTTCCCGGCCCTGGCGACGCCCTCGATCGCCTTCGTCACCCGGCCGATCGCGGCGGCGGCGCCGCGATCCTCGCCGGAGATGAGGAGCCGGGCCTCGACCGTGCGCGCCGCCATGGAGATGTCCTATCGCCTTTCGCGGCGGCGCCGCTCGGCCTTGTCGACGGCGCGGCCGTGCCAGTACAGCATCTGCGAGACGCTCAGCCTTCCGACGGCGTCGGGCTGCCATCCGCAATCGAAGACGAGCTCGTCGGCGACGGCGTCGAGCCAGCGAGCACCCGCGGATCGACGCCGAGGAAAAAAGCCATGATCGCATCCCGGACATTGAAGGTGTCGCGGATGCCGAGCCGCGGCAGCAGCATGGGGTCGCCGGGCTTGTCGCCGTCGGCGATCAGGCGGTCGGCGTAGCGTTTGACCGCCTCGGGGATCGGTGTCGCGACGACGTGCCTGTCGTCGCCGGGCGCCGGCGTCCAGACGTAGGGGTCGCCGATGTCCATGATCTCGTCCCACTTCGGCTCGCGGAACTCGAGCTGGCGGATGACGCCGTGCCCGACGAGGGGCTTGTCCAGGACGACGATTGCGTTGGCCACGGTGACCTCTGACGTGCGTGCGCCGAGCGGGCGCCGATGGTTCGGGACGGGGTGAGGCGCCCGGCGGCGACGCGCCGGGCGGGGCCGGTCAGATCACTTCGCTGCGGTACTGATCGGACTCGATCTTCATGCCGGAGACCTCACCGTCCTTGGTGTTGATCTCGGGCTCGCCCGACCAGCGGGCGGCGGTGAAGTAATGCGCCACGCGGGCATCGTCCTCGACGAAGGTGAGGTCGATGCTCTGGAGGATCATGGCTTCGTCCCACTTGAGACCCTGGCCTCGATCGAAGGTCAGCTCGACCGCAGAGAGCTGCGGCTTGACGAAGCTGAAGCCCTTGCCGTTCCAGTTGACGCCGTTCTCCGGCGTGCCGCGGGCCGGCTTGAGCTTGGCTTCGGCGCGGCCGGAGAAGGCTTTGCCGTTGATGGTGGCCGAGTACCGGCCGCCCTGCGTGTCCATGGAGGATGCTCCCGCTGATCAGGTGTGATGGGTCGAGGACGGCCGGACGCGAGCCCGGCCGCGGTGAGGCGACCGGAGGCGGCTCAGAGGCCGGAGGCGTTCTGATCGTCGAGGTTGTTGAAGAGCGTCACGTTGGCGGCGAACACGCGCAGGGCCGCGGCGGCGGCGGTCGGCAGGTAGAAGTTCGCGCGGTCGCTCTCGTAGTCGAAGTCGACGATGAGGTTGGCGACGAAGAGATCGACCTGCCGAACGAGCCCGGCCTGATGCAGATCCTCGTAGGCGTGGATCACGGTGCCGCGCGCCTGCGGCGGGGTGACGACGCCCTGGATGAGGCCGGGGTTGTCCTCCATCATCACGTGACGGGGATAGGTGCCCACGAGCTTCTGCTTCATGTAGCGCGTGACGTAGATGCCGATCATCAACTTCTCGATGTCGAGCAGGTTGGTGTCGGGCAGGCCCGCCGCGTTGACGCGGTAGGTGGTGATGATGCGGTCGCAGGCGATCTGGCCGTCTTCCGTGACGACGGTGGTCGAGATGCCGTTGCGCAGGAGCGAGTCGCGGTCGGCCGCGGCGAAGCGGTCGTTCGGGTCGGCCGGCGGGCGCAGGCCCTCCAGCACGCGGGTCTGCATCGGTCGGGCGATCTCGATCGCCGTCTTCAGGCTGCGGCCGAGGTTCTTGAGGAAGGCGATCTCGCCGTCGAGCGCGGCGACGATCGACCAGCGCGGGTGCGGCAGCTTGTTGAGGCCGAGCACCGTCACGTGCGGATCGTTGCGCGTCAGGCCGAAGGCCGTCAGACCCGAAAGGTTGCCCTCGTAGCCGGTGCAGTAGTGGCACTGCAGCCCGACCAGCGGCGACCAGCGGTTGTTGAGGAAGTCGCGGGCGGCGTTGAGCTGCGCCGTGGTCGAGTAGGGGCCCCCGATGAAATCGAACGCCTGCGAGCCGAGGCGGGACAGGGCGTCGGCCATGTCGACGTCGCCCGCCCCGCCCGACATCGCGGCGATCGTGACGGTGAGCCCGGGGACCTCGACCTCGTCGCCATCGAGGCCCGCGAGGATCGAGATCCCGTTGCACTCGGTGCCGCCGTGGCGACCGGTCAGCGTCACGACGCCGAGGGCGGAGGCGGCGGCGACCGCCGGCAGCATGCGGCGCCCGAACTTGGCGTAGCCCTGGCCGATGCGCGCGGCGAGCGCCGCGGCGACGACAGTCGCGGTGTCGCCGGTGGCGACGTTGACGTCGTAGCGCTCGCCGCCGACGTAGCGGGTGAGGGTGCCCGGACCCGTGGCCGTGCCGGCGATCGTGACGGTGCCGGTCGCCGCGACGGCGTTCGCCGGATCGGCGGCGCTGACGAACCAGAGCTCGCCGATCGGGTTGCGGCGACGGGCATAGAGGAGCTGCTCGGCGCCGATCGAGCCGGGGCCGGCGATGGTGTTCGGATCGGAGGAGCCCACGGTCACCGGCTTGCCCGACGACGCGGCGACCGATCCGGTGAGCGCGCGCCCGATCACGATCTGCCGGGAATTGCCGGAATAGCTCGGTGGCCCGGAATTCAGCTCCGCCAGGAACATCGGCACGCGGACGTCGCCGGGGATCTGGTTGAAGGCGACCTGATTGGCGGCCATGGCGCTGTGCTCCAAAGAAAAGGGCCGCTCGAGGGCGGCCCGTGAAGGGGGTTCGGGGTGGTGTGGGAGCCGTCAGCGCGCCTCAGGCGTGGGCGTCGGCCTCGTCGTGATGCTCGGGCTCGGCCGGCACATCGGCGCCCGGGTCGGACGGCTCAGGTGCGAGCTCGGAGACCGTCACGTCGCCGCGCCGCTCCAGGCTCGCCCAGTAGGCGCTCCAGGCCACGGCGGCGCCGTCGGCGGGCAAATCGCGGCCCCGCGTCGGATCGGGGATCGTGGCCGTCGCATCGGCCGGGGTGACGTGCACGCGCTTGTCCATCAGAGGCTTCCGTCGAGGGGAAACTGCGCCGTAGCCGGCGTGCCCGCGTTCGGGGCCGGGACGGGCGTTAGGTTGAGGGCGAAGGTGACGGTCGGGGCGTCGCGCGGCACGGGCACGGGCGGAAGCGCTGCGACCAGGAGGCGGCAGATGCCTTCGGCCGACGATCCTTCGGGCGCCGCCTCGCACACGCTGCGCAGCGGGTTCGGCAGCGCAGCATACGGACCGGACGGCGGTGACCGCGCGTCGCCCCTGTCGTCGCCTTTCACCTCGACCCGGAAGGTGATGAGGTGAAGGGCGAGCTTCACCCCGGCCTGATCCGTAGAAAAGCGGGACACCGTTCTCTTCGTGACGCGCCGGGTGACGGCGGCGAGCAGCAGGCGCCCCTCGGGCGTCGATCGGTTGGCCGGATGCGGTCGACCAAGCGTCAGCATGGTCTCCGCGCACCATGCGATGAGGTTCAGCACCGCCTCGAGCTCCCGGTCCGTCACCGGGTTGACGACGGCGGTCTCTCCATCAGCCCCCTCGGTCGCGCACATCATGACCTCGAGGACCAGGTCGCATGCGTCTTCGAAGGGCGTGCCGCCGTTGTTGGCGGACAAGCCGTCACCGTGCAGTTCTTCGGTCGTGACGACGATCACCGGTACGGGCTGACGATGATCGAAGTCGCCGATCTGCGAGTCGTAGACGCGCCCGTCGCAAAGCCTCGCGATCACCGGATGGCTGTTGAGGGCTGCAACTGCTTGCAGCCGCAGGGCCGTGAGACCGAGGCTCATACCGGTCCCACCTGGGCATGGCGCCGCTCGGCCAGGTGGATCCAGGCGCGGCCCAGGTCCTCCGGCACGAAGCGCGTCACCTCGAACGTCTCGCCGGTTTCGTCGCGCCGGATCAGGTCGCCCTTCTCGGGGCGCCGGGGGAGCGCGGCCACGGCGACATCGATCATCGGCTTCTCGCCGACGACGGGGCGCGTCGTGCTGTCGGCGAGCGAGCGGCCGTGGGCATGCAGCACCGCGCCCGGCGCCACGAAGGTGCCGACGAAGGCGAAGACCTCGCGGACCGCGCTCGGCCGCAGGCGGCCGTTCCGGTCCGGCACGCCGCCGACGAGGGGCGCCGCCGCGTCGGACTGCGGCAGCAGCACGAAGCCCTCGCTGAACACCGCGTCGACCGTCGCGCCGGCGACGGCGGCGAGGCTGGCAAACAGCGAGGGCATCGGATCAGAACGTGCCGTTGAGACGGACGCGGCCGACGCTCGACGGGTTGGCCGCAGCGAGGACGGCGACGCCGATCTTGGTGTTGCCCGCCGACGTGGTGGTCACGTTCTTGGCGGCGGCGTCCCAGTACACGGCCGCGCCCTGGGTCCAGGGTTGCGCGGAGACCTTCGGCAGGTCGTAGACGCCTTCGACGTCGATCTCGACGTCGGCGCCGGACAGCGCGGAGATCCCAGCGATGCCGAAGATCGCGCCGACGATGACGCCATCGCCCGATGCGACGTCGGAGGGGGCGGTGACGGTGAGGATGTCACCCTTCTGGACGTAGTTCTTCATGGTGGAGCGCCTTCACGCGAGAGGTCCGGAAAAGCGAAGGGCCGCGCTGTGGCGGCCCGGTTCGCTCCTCGATGGGGAGGAAGCCCGCGTTACTGCGGGTTCTTCCAGAGGCCGCGCCAGTCGATGACCTTGGCGGCCACGTCCTGGCGGACCTTCACTTCCATGCCGTCGACCTCGAAGCCCATGCGGGTCTCGGTGAAGAGACCCTGCTGCCCCTCGAGGTAGGCGAGCTCAACGATGTCGATCTGCTCGGGAGCACCAGCGAGGTACCAGTTCGTCGCCGAGGCGGCGTCGAGGCGCGGCTCGGAGATGCCGATCAGCTTGCGCATCGACTGCGGGACGCCATCGGCGGTCGTGGTCGGGTAGATCTGGCCAAGGAATTTCTCGGCCGCGGTCTCCAGTGCGGTCGGCACCAGGATGTAGACCGGGTTGATGTTGAGCAGCGTCTTGCCGTCGAGGCCGGTCTGCACGCGCATTTGCTGACGACCCGCGCCGACAACGTCGGTGGTGATCGCACCGGCAACGCCGAGGTTGCCGTGCGCGGCGTGGAACAGCGTCTTACCGTCGCCCATCACCGGGTTGGCGGTGATCTGGCCCCAGACCAGGTCGCTCTCGAGGTTAGCCGCGGCGACGCCGAACGAACGGGGCACCCGGGTGAACGCGTCGAGGTCGTCGTTGATCAGGACCTGGCGGGTGATGCCGACGATCTTACCGAAGGTCGCCAGCCGGTACTTCTCGGCCGAGTCGCCCATCGTCCCGCGCTTGAACTCGCCGTGCTCGTTGACTTTCTCGAGCTTCGGGGCCTCGCCGAGCTGGACGCGGGAGACGTCCTTGAAGTCCGGCAGGGTGACAACGCGGACGATCGGGCGGAAGGTCTGCGGAGCGGCCTGGTAGCCGGCGCGCAGGGTCTTGTTGGCCACGTTGGCCAGAACGTTCGGGAAGTCCGCCGTCGAGTTCATGCCGCCCGTGCGGACCGAGAAGTCGCCGACCCGGATGCGGGCCATCAGCATCTCGCTGGCGAGCTCGTGCTTCGAGAGGCCGCGGGTGCGGACGCCGTGCGCCTCGAGGAGGTCGCGCCCCATCTCCAGCAGCGTCATGCCGCGGTACTGGCGGCCCTGCTCGGACAGCTCCTGCGTGCCGGGGTCGAAGCGGTGCAGCAGGGCATTCTCGACCGCCGCGCCGCGCTTCTCCTCGTCGGTCGCGCCGACGATGCGGGCCCGGGCGCCGCTGCCGGTCGGCACGGCCGCGGCACGTTCGTGCATCTGGTCGCAGACGAGGGTGCGGAACGCATCGACGCTGGTGTCGCCATCGAGCGCAGCCTCGATCTCCTCCTGCTTCATGCCGGCGCGGCGGCCGAGGTCGCGGATGGTGGACGCGCGCTCCCGCTCGGCCTTCAGGGCGGCGGCGCGCTGGCCGGCGGTGTCGGCCGGCGGCGCCTTCTCCGCCTCGGCGATCTTGCCGCGCACGGCCTCGACCTGCGTCATCAACTCGGCGTGCTCGGTCTCGATCGTGCGGATGGCCTCGGGCGCCAGATCCTCGGAGATCTCGGCGAACTTCGCCGCGGCACGGGTGACGAGGTCGGTTTCCTTGGCGCGTAGGCCGGCGAGGCCGATGCTGGCGATCGACAGGTCGGGCCAGTGGTGGAGCGCCTGGGCGCCCGTCGCCTTGGCGAGGACGGCGGCGTGGGCGAGGTCCGGCGCGCCGACGCAGAGCGCCACCGCGAGGAGCGCGAAGGCGAGCGACAGGCCGAGGGTGGGCGCCGCCCGGAAGAGCTTATTCATCGTAGGGGTTCCTGCGAAGGGCTGTACGGGGCGAGCGACCGTGATCCTGCGGCCCCGTCGGAGCACAGGCGGCGTTGGGAAAGGCGGAGGGCGTCAGGCGTGGAGGCCGAGACGGCGGGCCTGCATGCGCAGCCGCGCACGGGCGACGTCGGCGATCGCGCGCCGGCCCGGCATCGTGACGACGCACGGGAACAGCTCGGCGGCCGGGGCCGAGCGGGTCTGCGCCCCGGGATCGGCCGGGATCGGCACGGCGGAGATTTCGCAGGGCTCCCAGTCGGTGACCCGCCAGATCGCGACAGCGCCGTCGTCGGACTCCGTCTTCTCGATCTGGTGGCGGATGTAGCCGGCTGAGACGTTGCGGATCACGCCGTCGCGGATCTTTTGGACGATGTCGGCGTCGCCGGCGGCGCGGGACAGCAGGATCGTGGCCAGCCCGCGGCCGCCCTCGATCTTGGCGGAGCCGGGGACGACGGAGCCGAGGACCTGGCTGAGGTCGTAGCTGCCGTGCGTGTTGAGGAACGGAGCCCCTGCGTTCAGCCGCTCGAGGCGCACGGCGCCCGGCGAGAGGTCCAGGACCTCGTCGTAGCTGGTGCTCGAGCGGTAATCGTAGCGGCGGACCGCGGCGCCTGTGGTCCAGACGATGTCGATGGTGTTGGCGGTCTCGTCGAACGAGCCCGCGCGCACCTCGACCGACCGCATCTCGCGCGGCAGCTGCAGCAGGATCGACATGGGATGTCCTTCAGGCCGCTTCGGCGCCCGGTGCCGCGGGCGCGCTGGGTTCGTTCTGCTTGACGCCGATCTGCGAGACCCGGCGCGGGTCGATATCGAGCACGAGGCCGCCCGGCTGTTTGTCAAGCATCTGGAAGAAGGCCGTGGTGTCGGCGATGACCTTGCGCCAGTCCTGGCCCCAGCTCGCGATGAACTCCTGCGGGGTCATCCTGCCCGCACGCACCGCCAGGATGTCCGCCTCGAGCGCCTTCCGGGCGTCGATCGGCTCGACGGCCGGCAGGATGTAGTCCCAGCGGTAGCCGCCCTTCCGCGGCTTCAGCTCGCCCGCCATGATCGCCGCTTCGACGAACCACCCGGTCGTCCGGCGCATCACTTGCGGGACGAGCAGGTGGTTCTGGGTCTGCTCGCAGAGGCGGCGACGGTGGATGTCGCCGGCGTTGAGGCTCGAATAGTTCGCCTGCCGGAGGTCGCCGGTGACTTGGTCGTAGGTGAGCCCGGCCCCGGCCGACATGCCCATCATCGTGGTGATCCAGACCGGCTCGAACTGTCCCTGGCCCGACGGCTGGCCGAAGGTGATGGTCTCCCCCTGGTCGAGGTAGGCCAGCATACCCGGCTTCATCTGATCGATGCGCGCGTCGTCCTTCTTCGGGCTGATCCTGGGATCGCCGTCTTCCTTCTTGGTCACGAAGCCGGCAAAGCACGCCTCGACCCGCTGCTTGACGACGATCGCGTCCATGACGTCGGCGAGATCGCGCGCGTTCATCAGCACGGGCGCCAGGACGGGCACGCCGCGGACCTGGCCGGCCCGCATCTGACGGTAGAGGTGGATCACATCGCAGAACGGCACGAACTGCGACGCGTAGGGGGCGCCGTGGAAGGTGAAGTCGCCCGGGTGCTGGGCGTGCAGCCAGTAGCCGGTGCGACGGTCGAACGGCCCGAGGCCGACGCCGAGGCGGCTCATCTGCTGCTCGAACACGCCCTGGTCGCGGGCGGCATCGATGAAGTCGCCCTCCAGCACCTGGAGCTTCAGCGGCACGCGCTCGCCGCTGTCGCGCCGCAGCGGGATGCGGCGGATGACGCAGTCACCACCCTCGAGCATGCTGCGGTAGGCGATCGCCTGCTGGCCGCCGAAGCAGTTGATGCCCTCGATGTCGGAGGTGGCGCACCAATCCTCCCACAGCTGCTTCAGCGGCTTGTCGATCCGGTCCGAACCGTTGTCGGGGACCGCGTTGATGCCGTTGCCGATCGTATGGCCGACGTGGATGTCGACGATGCGTGCACCGGCCGAGGTGTTGCGCACGAGGTCGCGCGAGCGGTCGCGCAGGCGCGCAAGCGCCGGCCCGATCTCGACGTTGGCCGAGGTGGCGCCGGCCGAGAACGACGCTCCGCGCCGCCCGCCACGGGCTCCGTCATAGGCACGGGTGCCGTCGAGCCCGGCGAGCGTCGTAAGCGCGCGCGCGCGCTTGATCGCTGCGCCGGGCGCGACCCAGGCGAGGGCCTTCAGGGCCAGGGACATATCCGGTCAGTCCCGCGAATGCTCGACGAAGGTGGTCCGCGCGATGGGCACGGACCCCGTCAGGGCCTCGACGATCTCCTTCCGGATCGACCGCATGTCGGCGAGCGAGCGGTAGGTGACCTCGCGGTTGTCGGCGAAGCGCACCTTGGTGGCACCGGTAGCGATCGCCTTGTCGAGGCTGGCGAGGTCGGCCGAGGTCCAGGTGTTCATCGGGCGAACCAGTCATCCGTGCGGTTGTCGAACCATCCGCCCGGCGAGGGTGGGATGGCGCGCGTCGGGGCTTCGACGGACGGCGCAGGGGCCGGCGCGACCGAGGTCGGCACCCGCGCCGGCGGTGCCGCGGCAGGTCCGGACCGCGGAGGCGGGGGCGTGTCGTCCCGCAGACGATCGAGGCCGATCATCCTGGCGGCCGCGTAGGCCAGGGCCTCGGCATCGAGGAAGTGGTTCCTGCGCGAGCGCGAGATCCAGATCGCACCGCCGCCGGGCCGCTTCATGCGGGCCTCGGAGACGACCTGGCGGCAGTAATCCTCGGTCGTGTCCTTCGAGATGTGCCAGCCGCCCGGCTGGCCTTCCGGCCAGCGGATGCGCGCGTGCAGCCAGGACTTCATCACGTCCGAGTCGAGGCGGACGAGGTCGAGCCCGTAGCTCGGCGTGCCGCCGACCGGCTTCACGTCGATCTTGTTGACCGAGATCGGCGTCTGCCGCTTCGCGTAGCCCTTGCACGGGTATGCGAAGCGGGCGTGGCGTCTGCAAAACTCGTAGACCTTGTTCTCGTCGCCGGCGTCCCTCTTGCCGGGGCGGAAGCCCGCGTCGACGAAGACGCGCCGAACCGGGATGCCGGCGAACTCCGTCTCGATCAGGTCGGTGAGTTCCAGCCAGATGTCGTCGAGCCGGGTGTCGTGCTGCTCGCCGTAGAGCTCGCCATGCTCGATCAGCCAGGACTCGTTGCGCAGGCCCCAACCGCGGATGACGTAGACGAGCCGGTCCTTCTGCACGTCGACGCCGGCGGTGATGAACAGGACGCCGTCCGGCACCTCGCGGAACCGGTAGGGCAGCCGGCGGGCCGCCACGTCCTCCCACTCCGGGGCGTCACCGCCCGACGGCATCCACAGCTCGCCGAAAACGGCGTTGGTGACCGTCTGGACCTTCTCCGGGTCGCCGGACTGGATCGCCTCGACGTAGCGCGCCGCGCGATCGCCGAAGCTCTGGAACGGGGAGCACAGGCCCGACACCCACAACGACCAGGTGTCGCTCGCCGGCGGTTCGCCGACGGCGTTCCCGTCGTCGTCGAGGGCCTGGCCGGGGGCCACCTCGAGGCCGGTCGTGCTGATCGCCTCCTTGTCGGCGTCGGTGATGATGCAGCCGTTGCGCGGACACACGAGATGCGCCGAGGCGCGGGCCTGGGCCGGCGTCGTCTTCGCCTCGTCGCCCTTGTGGTCGTATTCCAGGCACGCGAGGCGCGGGACGAACCGCTCCTCGCAATGCGGGCAGCGCCATGTCCAGTGATGGCGCGTGCCGGACTGCCAGAACTTCCAGATCGTCGACTCGATCTCGTCGGCCGGCTGGACCTTCCAGAATTCGAGGCCGGAGACCGGGTCGACCTCGACCTCCTTCGAGCCGCGCGAGGTCGTGGAGACCATCGCGTGGACGAAGTCGGCGTGGGTGTCGCCGCGGGCATCGATCAGGCCGACCGGGTCGCCCTGGCCTTTGAGGTTGGCCATCAACTCGTCGGCCTCGTCCGTCAGCGCCAGCGAGGCGGGGTCGGATTTCAGCGCGGTCGAGGAACCGGCATGCGCCAGGCGCAGGGGGACGCCGGCGATGACCTTGCGGGTCTTGGTCATCCGCTTGCCGCGGGCGACCTTGGCGGCGAGCTTCGGGGCCTCGTCGAGCAGCGCCATGACGCGCGGCTCCCACTGCTCCGTGATGAACTGCTTGTTCGGCCCGACGTAGAGGATCGGCGCGGGCTGCTGGTCGAGCCGCTGGCCGATGATGTCGAGCAGGGTCTCCGACTTCCCGCTCTGGGCCGAGACCACGTAGACGCAGCGCCTGTGGCGGCGCCGCGCGACGGCCCGGCCGAAGGGCACGCTGTAGGGCGTCAGGTACGGGTTGCGCTTGCCCGGGTAGCCCGAGCTCGGCGGATACTCCCTGTTGTCCGCGCCCCATTCGTCAGGCGTCGTCCTCTTCGTCGGGAGGATCAGCGTCGAGGTCCGCTCGTAGAGCCGCACCGCATTTCTGGATGCGCTTGGCCACCTTCGTGAGGACATCGTCGATCTCGGCCTGCAGACGCTCGCGTGCATCGAGATCCCGCGTGAAGCGGGCCGGGACGTTGTTCACCTCCAGCACGATCGCGCCGGCGACCTGATCCATGGCGAAGATCGCGTCGGCCAGCGGCACGAGTTCGCGCTCCTCGCGCGCCAGCTTCAGCTCCTCGCGCCGGGCCTTGATCTCCTTGAGCCGGTCGCCGCCCTTGGCCTCACCCTTCGTGGCCCGGCGGATTTCGCCTTGGACCTTGTGCTCGACGAAGGCCTGCACGCACTCCGGCAGCAGCCACTCGCCATGCCCGAGCTTGCGCAGGACCCCCGATCCCGCCAGCTGCTGGACCCGGCGGGCCGAGACGCCCAGGATCTCGGCCAGATCGGCCGTCGAGACCTCCATGGCACCCTCGGAAAGCGAAACCGAAACGCGAAAACGCGAACCCTAAATACGCTCACAACCTGCGCCCATTACGGCCGCACGCGGGTCACCCCCTGGGAAGGACCCGCGCCCCCCCGGGGGGGTCACCCCTGCGCTGGCGGGCAGCGCGGCCCGCGTCCGAGACGTCAGCGCGCGGGCGAGGTCCTGAGCGTCGGCCGCGAGACTGCGGCCCAGCGCGCCGGCAGAGGGGCGCAGGCCCCCGAGGTTTCCGCGAGCGGCGGCGCGGGCCGCGTCGGCGAGGACGGCGCGGCGATCGCCGCAGCGGCAGGTCACGTGGCCGTCGGCTTGGGCCGCGAGGCCCGCGCCGGCCTGATGCCGGAGCCCGTCGTCGGGGGCTGTGGGCGGCCCGAGCCGCCACGGCAGGGCTGATGCCCGCCACCGAGACGGGGCCGGCAGTGCGGGGCCGTGGCACGCTCGGCCGGCTCGCGGCAGGCGAGGACGAGGATGGCGAGGAGGAACGCGGCCGCCGAGACGAAGGCCAGGCCGTAGGCCTCGGCCGGCTGCACCAGCATGTCCGCGAAGCGCTCGCGCGCTGCGCTGATCGTCAGCGCGCCGAAGGCAGCGCCGAGACAGGCGGCGAAGGCGGGACGCAGCATCCGTCAGTCCTCCGAGACAACAAGGCGCACATCGAACTCACCGCACCAGTCACCCGCCGCAAGCAGCGGCCAGATGGCTAGGCGCGTGTCGTCGCCGTGGTCGGGGGCGAAGCGACGGCACTCGCCGGCCTCGCTGTTCGCGGCCGCGTAGAAGCGGCAGTTCGTGCAGATCGGCTCGTTGCCGATCCTGATCAGCTTCTGCATGGGTCACCGCGAGACGATCGGCACCACGCGCGGCGCTTGGTGCTGCATGCGAGTATCGGCCGCGCCCGGGCGCTCGACGGTCAGGTCGGTGCGGGCGTCGAGCACCATCACCGAGACGTCGCGCACGCCGTGCCGGCGAGCGAGGCCCGAGACCATGGCCTCGACGGCATTGGCCTCCGCCCTGGTCAGCGTCTTCGCCGTCCGGACGACGAGGATGTCGCCGTGCTCGACGTCGAGACGTTTCACCTGCAGGCCGAGGTCGTCGAGGACCGGCGCTGCGGGCCGCATGCGTATCTGCGTCAGGAGCTCGTGAAACGACCCACGGATCGGGCCCAACACCGGAGCAGGGCTGCCCAAGGCGGGGCGCGGCGCCGGGTCCGCCTCATCGACTACGACGATCGTGGCGTGCCGCAGCTCGACGAGCTTCGCGTAGCAGCCCTCGCGCCGGCAGAAATCCTGCCGATCGCTGGGGCACGTGGAACAGCGCATTTCGGAACTCGGTTTGGTGTGGCGATCGCCCGAACCCGAGGCGACCGTTTTACTTCCGACAAGGGCGGTTATCGGAAGCGCGGCCGTCTGCGGATCGGCCTTCGTCAGGCGGCCTGTTCGGCGATCGCGCGAACGAGGGTCGCCGTCCGGCCGGTGGCCGCCTCCCACCGCTTCACGGCGGTGTCGACGTAGGTCGGATCGAGCTCGATCGCGTGGCAGATGCGGCCGAGCTCCTCGGCCGCGATGATCGTGGTCCCCGAGCCGACGAAGGGATCGTAGACCCGATCCCCGACTACGGTGTGGTTCAAGATCGGTCGGCGCATCGCCTCGAGGGGCTTCTGGGTGCCGTGACCGGTCTCGGAACGCCGGTGCGGGATGAGCCACACCGTCATCTGCTTCCGGTCGCCGGCCCAGCGGGCCGTGCGGCCCTTGCGCACCGCGTACCAGCACGGCTCGTGGCGCCAGTGGTAGTGCCCGCGGCTGATGATCAGCCGGCCCTTGTCCCAGATGATCTGGGATCGCGTGAGAAAGCCCGCGGCGCGAAGGCTGTCCTGGACGGCGCTGGCATTCAGTGCGCCGTGCCAGACGTAGGCGATGTCGCCCGGGAACAGAGCCCAGGCCTCTCGCCAGTCGGCGCGGTCGTCGTTGGCGACGGCGCCGGTCGCGAGCGTCGAGTGGGCCGAAGCGATCACCGCGCGCCAGCCCGGATCGTAGCTCACGCCGTAGGGCGGGTCCGTCACCATCAGGTGCGGCACCGCGCCGGCAAGGGCCGTGGCGACGTCGGCGGGGTCGGTGGCGTCGCCGCACACGAGACGGTGCGGGCCGAGGCGCCAGACATCCCCGCGCCGGGCGATCGCCGGCGCGGGGAGCTGATCCGCGCCGGGAGCTGGCGCGGCCGAACAGGAATGGTTTTCGGGCATAACCTGATGCAGGGTGCCCCGGCCCGTCGACGGGTGGCGGGGTGGCCTCGGTAAAGGCCTTGCTGCGGTCATGCGTGGACCACCCACGCGGTTCGGGGTGTGTCCAGCACCCCGGCTCCCGCCTCTTTTCAGAGCGAGATCAGTCTAGGCCGATTGGCCTTGGTTTGCGAGCGCCCGGACGATCGCCCGGATGTGCCGTCGCAGCCATCCCCGGAACATCAGCGCCGCGCCTCACGCACCCTCGTGGTCGACCAGATCGCCGACCATCGCGTCTCGCTCGGCGACCGTGTCGGCGAGGCGGTGTAGGTGGATCTCGGTGGCGCCATCCAAGGCGGCGAGGCGCGCGCCCTCGGCTACCGTGCCAGCATGGCCGGCGCCGAGGAGCAGAGCGATGCCGGCCTCGTCCCGGCGCACGCCGAGGATCACGCTCCCGGGCGCCTCGATCGACGCGGCGGTGGCGATGTCATGGACCTGGACGACGTAGCGCCTGCCGGAGCGCCCGCGCCAGGCGCTGAGGGCCACGACGGGCGCAGCGCGCAACCCTGCGAGCACGCGAAGGCGTTCCTCGCGCACCGCGGGCTGGGTGGCGCGGTCGTGCAGCATCTCGGACAGCACACGGTTCCACGAAAGCCCGCGGCGGATGGACGAGCGCGAGGGCATCAGGCCAGTCCTGCGGCGCCGGCGGCGCTCGCCAGCGCCACGTCGAGGTCGCCGCGCAGGCTCTCGGCCTTCCGGCCTGCATGGGCGAGCTCGGCGGCGAGACGGCGCTCCTCGTGGCGCAGGCGGGCTTCGTCCGCGATCGCGTCGTCGAGGGCCGCGAGGATCTCGCAGATCCGCGAGCCCATGGGCGCGAGCGGCTTGGCGTCGGCCATCACGAAACCTTCCGGCGCTGGCAGCCGATCTTGAAGTAGCGGCCGTCCCCGGCCGGGCCGAAGGCCTGCGCGGCGAGGACCTGGCCGGAAAGGCCGCAGGCGGCGACCGAGGCCACCGGCTGGATCGCGATGTCGAGCGCGGTGTCGCGGCTGCATTCCGGCCCCGGTACGGCGACGGCGCAGACGAGGACGACGGCGAGGAATCCGGTCATAGGCCGGCCGTCACGACGTGGCGGGCGCCGACGATCTCGCAGGCTTTCAGAAGCCGATGCTGCTCCGAACATGAAAGTGCGTTGATGTCGTCGATCAACACCATTGCGGGTCGTAGGCCGCGAAAACCTTCCAGTCCCGTTCTGGCCGAGATCATCTTCACCACGAGGGGCATTCCGACGCTGTAGAGAAGTCCGTGGACGTCCCGCCGCATCCAGGGCGAGACGTAGACCACCACATCGGAGCGCTCTGCCACCCGAGCGAGACTGATCAGAGTGCGGGTTTTGCCGCTTTGCGGCCCACCCGTGATCTTCAGCAGGTTCATCGGCGGGGACCTTCCGAGCCTTCGAGGCCCGAGAGGGCGACGACGGCGAGCGCGACGATCGCCGCGACGATGAGGGCGGCGGCGATCGGCGAGGCACACACGGGCAGGGCGAGCGCGCCGGCCTGCGGGCCGGCATCGCCGACGAGGATCAGGACCTCGTCCATGTCAGTGCACCGTGCAGGAGGGTGGAAAGGCGTAGGCGCGGTCGGCCGGGCGCCGCGCGGCTAGCACGAGGCCGCCGGGGAACGGCCGCGCGCGGACCCGAGGCATCAGACGGTTGCCGGCCCGGTACCGGCGAGGCGGTGGCCGTAGAGCTTGTCGGCTTCGGCAGAGAGTGCGCGGCGGTGCTGCAGCCGGCGACCTACCGCCTTGGCGACGTTGAAGGTGATGACGGGCTCCCGGATCGCGTTGAGCCAGGGCGCATTGCTGCGATCGGCGTCGACGATCCGGCGCAGGATGCCGGGCAGGCGATCGTATTCGGCCGCGGTCAGCATCCGTAGCCCCACGAGGTCGGCGTCGCCGGCGCCGGGATCTCCGGGAGCAGCGGCTGGATCGCCCGGGCGTGGGCGCGGAAGGTCGCCACGAACGGATCGCGGTGGACCGGCAGCGCGGTGCCGCCGACGATGGCCGTCTCGTCGCGCAGGCTCGGCGCGGCGACGACGCGCATCGCGGCCGCCACCCCGGCGCCGCGCCGTGCGGCGATCAGCGCCTTCATCGGGCGGATGGCGGTGTGGGCGTGGACGATCACCAGGGCACCGCCCTTCGGGAGGCCGGCGATCATCCTGGCGGCGGCGGTGGCGTGGCGCTTCTCGGCGGCCGTCATGAACGGTAGCCCCCACGCAGCATCGCCGCGAACTCGGGCCTGGCGGCGCTCGCTGCCGCGTGGGTCGGGTAGCCGGCCTCGATGAGCGTGCCGGCCAGTCGGCATCGCAGCAGGTACGGGCGCGGTCCCGCAGCCGGCTCGTACACAAGCTCGATCGACATCACAGAAAGCCCTTCCCGGCGTGGTTCTTGAAGGCCTGGGCCCGGCGGTCGTACGCCTTCAGCGTGTCGACCTGGGTGTGGCGGGTGACGTCCATGACCTTGAGGAGGTCCGCCCCGGCCTCGAGGGCCGAGGTCACGAAGCCGGCCCGGAGCGAGTGGCCCGAGAACAGCGCCGCATCGAAACCCGCCGAGCCCGCGCGATCCTTGACGATCTGCGCGACGGAGCGGTCGGTCAGCGCAACGAGGCCGACGCGGCCACCCTTGGCCACCGGCCGGAACACCGGGCCCGAGGCGATCGCCGCGGCCGAGAGCCAAGCGTCGAGCGCCTGGACCGGCTTCAGCTTGGAGCCGGCCGGGACCGGCACCGTGTGGCCGGCACCTTCCTGGTCGGTCTTCGATTTCGCGATGTGGACGATGACGCCCTCGGCCGAGCGTTCGAGGTCCGAGACCTGGAGCGCGACCAGCTCGGAGCGCCGGAGCGCCGCGGCGAAGCCGATCAGCAGCAGCGCGCGATCGCGCTTGCCGACCAGCGTCTCCGGGATGCGCTTCAGGATCTTCTTGAGCGCGTCGGCGGTCGCCGGCGCCTTGCGGGTCACCTTCGTGCCGATCCGCCGGCGGATGCCGCGGACGACGGCCTTCACCGCCTCCGAGCTGGTCGGCGGCTCGTGGCCGGCGGCACGATGCGCGAAGGCGATCGCGGCGGTGTGCAGATCAATCGTCGAGGCCTTGGCGCCGCGATCGGCCATGGCCGCGAGGTAGGCGGCGGTCACCGCAACCGAGGCGGGCTCCTCGGGCAGGCCGACCGGATGACCGGCGGACCGGCACCAGGCGGCGAAGGCGGTCGCCGCGGCGCGGTAGGCGGCTCGGGTCCGGGGCGACTTCGCCTCGGCGGCGTAGGCGGCCGCGCTTTCGATCGAGGACGTGAAGACGGCCAGCGCGCACTCGTCCGGCGGCGGCTCCGCCGGTGCGACCGGCACCGGCAGAAGCGTCATCGCATAGATCCGTCAGCGCGTGGTCTTGAGGTCGCTGCTAAAGGTTGCGGGGATCGCGGCGGCGGACGGGGCATCCGTCGAACGGAGGAAAGCGAACGATGGCACAGCTACCGAAGGCGAGCGGCGACTTCTGGGAAAGCCTTCGCGCCCTGCGACGGAACGCGATCTTTGATGCGGACCAATCGAAGCCCGACGCCGTCGTGACGGCCGCGTGCCGACGTGAGGCCGAGGCGTTGGGCTCCGATCATTCGATCGAGCGCGTCGCGCACGCGCTTGAGGTCGAGGCGCACGAGCGCGGGTTGCTGCAACGGTGCCCGCCGCTTTGGGATCGCAAATAGGCGGACAGGGTGGCTGTCGAACCGGTAAATTACCTCCGACAAGGGGAGTTGTCGGAACCGGCCGCGCTTCGGATCAGGCCCGCTGTGCGCTCGCCCGACGCCGCTCGCGGTCGCGCAGGACCGCGCTCGGCGCCGCCGGCGTGGGACGCCGCGCCGGCGGGGCCTCGCCGTCACCGGCGTGGCGCGGCCAGGAGCCGGTGAGCTCGCGGTAGAGCCGCCGCGCCGTGTCGCGGATCTCCTCGAACTCGATCATGCAGGTTTCGGTGGTCCGGCGCGGGCCGGGCTGACGGTAGCGGTCCGCCAGCAGGCACAGGCCGTGCAGACGCCGCTCGATGTCCTGGCTGGTCACGGCCGCGGATCCGTCATCGGGTCGATCCTATCAGATCGCGCCCGCTGCGGGGAGCGGAAGGGGAAGGTGCAGCAGGGGCGCTACGCCTGGATGAGCTCGGGCCTCGCTCGCGCGCAGGATCGGTGATGACGATCGGTCTGCCTGCGGAATGCCATATCGCGCACGGACCCGGCCCTGAAACGACAACGGCCCCGAGCGGGGTTCCGCCGAGGCCGTCTTAAAATTCTGCGTCATCCCTATACGTCAAGCGGTTGACCGCAGTCAACCCGGCATGGAACGGCTCATAAAAACCGCTCGTCGAGGTCGTCGCCGTTGCGCGCGGCGATGGGCTGATGCTCATCGCCCTCTGCGAAGATCACCACGTCGTCGACGCCGATATCCCGCCGCGCCCGCCGATCCCAGCGACGGTGGATCACGCGCGGGCCGCCGTAGATCCGGTAGGCGTTCCAGTAGCGGTCATCGCGGAAGCCGACGTAGTGGACGCAACGGATCATGGCGCCAGACCGATCACCTCATATGGGGGTGAAGGGTACATGGCTCCTCAGCCCGTCGCCGCCTCGGCCGGCTTCGCCGCCGGCCGCTTCCGCGGGCTGTTCCGCCGCCGGTGCGCCAGCAGCCGCCGCACCAGTTCGTTCTCCTGTTGGTCGCGGAGCCGAGCCCGGCTCGCCGGGGCATCGAGGAGGCGCCGGGGCTTGCCCGCGTCGACCTCGCCGGCCCAGGGGCGCTGCGCGGCCGCCGGCGGCAGCACGCTGATGCCGGCGAGCCGGCCGGACAGGCGGTGCGCCAACAGGTCGATGGCCGCCCACCACGCCGCATAGTCGGCCCGCTCGATCAGGATCGCCTTGGGGTCCTCCCACTGGATCGCGCAGTAGGCGCCGCTCGGATATCGGTCCTTACCCTCGGCGCCGCAGATCTGCTCCGTGCCGTGGCGCATCACGTAGATGATCGGCTTGCCGGCCCGGCCGACGATCGCGGCGGGCTCCGGGGTTCGGGCGAAGGTCGGGCGGCCCCCGAGCCGGGCCTTGATCCGGACGAGGTCGAAGAGCTGCCCCATGGAGCGGGCCATGGCGGCATGCTCGTCGAGGCCGGCGGGCAGGTGAGTTAGGAGCCCGAGCTCGCCCTCGAAGCGGTGCGCGGCAAACGCCTTCAGCTCCTCGACGGCGGCCTCGATGATCAGGGCGTCCGGGTGCGGCTCGCCCATCGCCGCCGGGAAGCCGGGCTCGCGGCTGAAATTCTCGACCCGGCCGCCGAGCGCGCAGATCGCGAACATCGGCGAGATCGACGGGAACTCCCGCATCCGCCCGTCGCCCTCACCCTCGCGGCGCTTCGGCAGTTCGTGGCGATAGGCCCAGGTCAGCGCGTCCTCGATGTCCATCACCCGCTTGTTGGGGGTGCCCTCGCGCCGGGTGCCGATCGGCGGCGCGTGCACCCGGCTCCGGCGGATCCCGCCCGCGTGTCGCCCGGCCGGCATGCGGCGCTCTGGCGGAAGGGCGTGCGTGGGGATGGTGGACGATGCCGACGCTGTCACAATGGTCACCGAGGCCTGTCCCGATCTGGAACGATCGGGCAACATGCGAGTGATCCAATCGCGGTTCTGTCAGAGTCAAGTGCGATCTGCGGTTGCGCGCGCCCTGACGATCGCCGCGTTGATGCCGGCCGCGATCTG
>NZ_CAXTHR010000074.1:0-21370 GCF_964244095.1 uncultured Methylobacterium sp.
CGGCCGCATCGCCATCACCTGCGAGTTCTGCTCGCGCCGCTACGACCTCGACCCGGCCGAGGTCGAGGCGGAGGTCGCCGCGACGCCGAGCCAGTAGGCGACGCAGGTCCGCTCAGGTGCTCAGCACCGGCTCGGCGATGTCGACGGCATGGCGGCCGGCGAGGTATTCCGGCTGGAACAGGCACATGCGCACCGCGTCGCGATAACGCCCGTTCATGAAGAACTCGTCCCGCAGGATGCCCTCGGGGCGGAAGCCGCAGCTCTCGTAGATGCGCACGGCGCGAGCGTTGTCCTTGTCGACGTGCAGGTAGAGCTTGTGGATGTTGAGCACGCTGAAGGCGTAGTCCATTGCGATCCGGGTCGCCTGGAGAGCGAAGCCCTTGCCTTGGAATCCGGGATGGATCGCGATCTGGAACTCGCAGCGCCGGTGCAGGTGATTGATCTCCACGAGCTCGACCAAGCCCGCCGGCTCGCCCGCGAGGGTCGCGATGATGAAGCGCCGCTCGGTCTGGTTGTGGATGTTGCGCTCGTAGAGCTGCGCCAGCTCGGCAAACGACTCGTAGGCCTCCTCGAACCAGTAGCGCATGATGCTGTCGTTGTTGTTGAGCTGATGCACGAACATCAGGTCTTCGCGCTCCAGCGGGCGCAGCTTGACCTTGTCCGGGGTGGCGCCGGTCACGACGCGCAATCCGCGATCAGCCGGCGCAGGAACGCCTCGCCCTGGCCGAGCGCATCGAGCGTGATGAACTCGTCCGCCTGGTGGGCCTGGTCGATCGAGCCGGGCCCGCAGACGATCGTCGGGATGCCCGCCTGCTGGAAGCGCCCGGCCTCGGTCGCGTAGGGCATCGAGACCGTCCGGTTGCGGCTGGCCAGGCGCAGCGCCAGCCGTTCGGCCGCGGAGCCGGGCTCCGGCAGCAGGCCCGGGATCGCGACCTCCTCGATCGTCTCGATCCGCCCGAAATCGCCGTAGCGGTTCAGGCGCTCGCGGGTCACCGCATCGGCCTTCGCCTGGAACAGGCGCGGGATCTCGCCCATGTCGAGGTCGGGCAGGCCGCGGAATTCCCAGTGGAAGGCGCAGGTCTTGGGCAGGATGTTGCGCGCGGTGCCGCCCTGGATCGTCCCGACATGCACGGTAGTCGCGGGCGGATCGAACCGGCCGGAGGCGTCGCCGCGGGCGATCATCAGGTCGGCGATGGCGTTCAGCCCCGAGACGAGGTCGCAGGCCGCCATCACCGCGTTCGCCCCGAGCTGGGGCTTGGCCGAATGCGCCTCGTGGCCGTGCACGGTGGTGTGGAGGGTGACGATGCTCTTGTGCGCGTCGGCGACCTCCAGATCCGTCGGCTCGCCGACGATCACCGCGCCCGGCCGCGGCAGGTCGGCGCCGAAGCGGGCGACGACGTCCATGACGCCGAGGCAGGTCGTCTCCTCGTCGTAGGAGAGCAGGATGTGGATCGGCCGCCTGAGGTCGGCCGCGAGGCAGTCCGGCACGAGCGCCAGCGCCGTCGCGCAGAACCCCTTCATGTCGACCGCGCCGCGCCCGTAGGCCCTACCCTCGGCGACGCGCAGCCGGAACGGGTCGGCGGTCCAGCTCTGGCCGAGGACGGGCACCACGTCGGTGTGGCCCGAGAGCACCACGCCGCCGTCCGCCATCGGGCCGAGGGTTGCAAACACCGCCGCCTTGTCGCCCGCGGCGTTCGGCACGCGGGCGTAGGGTACGCCCCAGCCGTCGAGGTAGGCGCAGACCCAGTCGATCAGGGCGAGGTTGGAGCGCGAACTCTCGGTGTCGAAGGCGACGAGGCGGGCGAGGATCTCGAGCGGGGTGAGCCGCTCCCCGGAACCGGGCATGGTGTCTTTCCTGGGCGCGGCCCGCCGTTGCGGGGCGCCGGCCCTGGTCTATCGCAAGGCGGCATGAGCGTCACGCGGACCGGCCGTCGGGTCGCGCGTTCGAGTCGCGCCTTCGGCTGCAACGGGTGGACGCGTGCCGGTCCGCCCTCGGGCGTGAAGCAAGCGAGGCGGACCTGCGGCAAAGGGCATGAGCGGGTCGCTGCCAAGCGACCATTCCTGCCGCGATCCACCTGCTCTCAGATCAGCCGCGCCGTTCACCCGTCGCGGTGGTGCCGGACACGTGTCCGTTCGGAACGGGGCCATCCAGGACGATACAGAGCATATTCCGCCGGTGAAGAGCTTCTGCGTCTTCCGATTCGGCATGAAGGTTCATCTTCTCCTCGATGCTTTATAGTTTTTCTAATGAGAGATTGTTGCCGATATGGCCCGCTGTCTTCGAGAGTGCGTCGCGGACGATCTTTTGTATCGTTCTGCGCATTGCATCATCAGCACGCGGCGCTCAAAGGCTTGCAAGCCCCGGCGGCTCACGAAGTCTTGAGAACGAGTACAAACTATGGTCCAAACCCGTAGGAAGAGGCGTCCTGCCGTCGGCGCACTCGGGCGGAGCGTCGGCCTTCCGGTCGTCGTCGCGCTGGGCGGCCTGTCGCCGCTCGCCGCGACGGCGGCACCCGTCCCGTCCGACGGGATCGTGAGCGACGTCGTGCTGTCGGAACTCAGCGTCACCGGCACCGGGGTCGACATCGAGCGGGCGACCGGCCCCGTCGTCGGCTACCGGGCGACGCGCTCGGCCACCGCCACGCGCACCGACACCCCCCTGCGCGACACGCCGCAATCCGTCCAGGTGGTGCCGCGGGACATCCTCGTCGACCAGCAGGACATCCGCCTCGGCGATGCGCTCCAGAACGTCAGCAACGTCCAGCCGGCCGGCACGATCCAGGGTCGCAGCGACACCTTCGTCATCCGCGGCTTCAACACGCAGACCTACGCCATCGACGGTGTCCTGCTGAACCAGGCGAGCAACTTCTACACCGTCCAGCGCGACCTCGCCGACGTCGAGCGGATCGAGGTGCTCAAGGGCCCGGCCTCCGTGCTCTACGGCCGCGGCGAGCCCGGCGGCCTGATCAACATCGTCACGCGGCAGCCGACCCTCGTCCCGTCCGGCGACATCAGCATCCAGGGCGGCAGCTTCGGCTTCCGCCGTGTCCAGGGCTCGGTGTCGAGTGCCATCCCGAGCGTCGAGGGCCTGGCCGGCCGCGTCAGCTTCGGCGCGCAGACGGACCCGACCTTCCGCAACTACGGCGGCCGCGACAATTCCCGCACCTTCGTGGCGCCGGCCTTCACCTGGAATCCCGCGCCGGATACCCGTGTCTCGTTCCTGGGCGAGTTCACCCGGCAGGACAGCCAGTACGACGAGGGCCTGATCGCCGTGAACGGCCGCGTGCCGCTCGACAACATCGCCCGGTATTACGGCGAGCCCTTCAGCCGCTACAACGCCGCGGCCAATTTCGGCATCCTGCGGATCGAGCACGATCTCAACGAGAACATCACCCTGCGCGAGGTCTTCAGCGCCCAGGGCGGCGGGTTCGATCTGGTCGCCACGCGCGCCACCGGCCTGGCGACGCGCAATACCCTCGTGACCCGTCGAGAGACGGCGGTCCGTTCGGCCTACGCCTCGATCGACAGCCAGACGGAGATGGTCGCGAAGTTCGATCTGTTCGGCTTCCGCAACACCGTGCTCGTCGGGTTTGAATACACCGACGGCTTCCGCCACTCCTACACGACGCAGAGCACCAGCTACCCCTCGGTCAACGTCCTTTATCCGCTGCCCGGCGCGGCCCTCGTCGGCACGACGCTCCAGGGCGACCTCAGGCAGAAGACCGAACTCTACGGACTCTACGCCCAGGATCAGATCGATCTCGGCTTCGGCCTGCAACTGCTGCTCGGCGTCCGCTACGATTCCGGCACGCAGTTCTATTTCAACCGGGTGCCGGCCTCGACCCGGGTTCCACCGGACCAGGAGCTGTCCGGCACCTCGCCGCGCGTCGGCCTCGTCTACCGGCCGTTCGAGCCGCTGACGCTGTATGCGAGCTACACGACCTCGTTCAAGCCGCAGACCGCCAACGTCCTCAACGTCTCCAACCCGGCGCCCGAGACCGGCGATCAATATGAGATCGGCAGCCGCCTCGACCTCACGCCCGACCTCACGCTCGGTGCGGCCGCCTTCCGCATCACCCGCCAGAACGTGGCCGCCGCCGACCCGGCCAACACGGGCTTCTCGGTGATCACCGGCGAGCAGCGCTCCGAGGGCGTCGAGGCCGACCTCGCCGGCCAGATCCTGCCGGGCTGGAAGGTCATCGGCAGCATCGGGCGCCTCGACGCGCGCATCACCAAGGACACGACCTTCACGGTCGGCAATCGCCTCGTCGCCGTGCCGAGCTTCAGCACCAACCTCTGGTCGACCTACCAGTTCCAGGAGGGGCTCCTGCGCGGATGGAGCGTCGGCGGCGGCATCACCTATGTCGGGCGGCGCACGGGCGACCTCAACAACAGCTACTCGGTCGGGGGCTATGCCCGCGTCGACGCGGCGGTGTTCTACGACATCAGCGAGCACGCCCGCTTCTCGCTGAACGCGCGCAACCTCCTGGACCGGCGCTACATCGAGCAGCCCTTCAACCAGTTCAACAACGCACCCGGCGCGCCGGTCTCGGTGCTGGCCACGATCACGGCCAGGCTGTGAGGAGGGCCGCCCCTCGAGCGAACGTGTCGTCGGGGCCGACCTGTCGGATCCGCGCCGGGGGACCGGTTCCGGTCTTGTTTCATGAATGCCAAGCCAGATCGGTCGAGCCGTGACCCCCACACCGCTTCCCTCCTTCCGTAGCGTCCTCTTCCGTCTGCACTGGGCGCTCGGCCTCACGGCCGGGCTCGTGCTGGCACTGACCGGCCTGACGGGGGCGCTGATGAGCTACGAGGAGGCGGTCACAGCCTTCGCGGACCGCGATCGGACCGTCGTGGCGCAGGGCCGGCGCCAGGCGATGTCGCCCGCAGCGATCACCGCGCGGATCGAGGTGCAGGCCCCCGGCCTGCGCGTGAACGCGCTCACCCTGTCCGACGACCCGACGGCGAGCGTCCGCGTCCGCTTCGCACGGGACCCGAAGACCGGCGAGCGGCCGGGCTCGATCTACGCAGACCCTTACGACGGCGTGTCGCTCGGCCCGGTGCGGCTGGAGGCGGCGTTCGGCACGGTGCGCGCCCTGCACCGCTGGCTCCTGATCTCCGGCGAGGGCAAGGGCTGGGGGCGCACCGTCACCGGTGCCTGCGCCCTGGCGTTGATCGCGGTCCTGGCGACCGGTCTCTACCTGCGCTGGCCTCGGCTCCACCGCTGGCGGATCTGGCTGAAGCCGAACCTGTTCCGGCCGGGCCGGCCGCGCTGGTGGTCGTTGCACGCGGTGATGGGGACGTGGCTCGCGCCGGTCTACCTCGTGATCGCGCTCTCGGGCCTGACGTGGTCCTACGCGTGGGTCAAGGACGGCGCGACGTGGCTGCTCGTCGGCCGGGGCGGCGAGGCCCGGCCGGCCGGGGAGCCGGGCCGCAGGGGTCCCGTCGATGCGCCCGCCAAGGCGTTCGATCCGGCCGTCCTCGACCGGGCCTGGACCGCGTTCCGGGCCGGCGAGGGGCGCGAGGCCGGCCTTGCGAACATCACCCTGCCGGAGCCCGACGCCAGGGCGATCCGCATCCGCTGGCTGCCGGCCGGGACCGATGCGCCGAGCGCCCGCAACGAGGTGCGCTACGACGCCACGACCGGCGTGATGCTCGCGGCTTGGCGTTCGGCCGACCTGCCGCTCGGACGGCGCATCGCCGACAACATGCTGGAGGTGCATCGGGGGCGCTTCTTCGGCGACCCGTTCGCCCTGCTGTTCTGCCTCGCGGCGCTCGCCATGCCGGCCTTCGCGGCGACGGGGCTGACCCTCTACGTCCTGCGGCGGCGTGCCGGCCGCGCAGGGAGGGCCGCCGCGACCTCGGCCGCGACGCCGGCGACGACCCGAGGGAACCGATGAGCGGCGCCCGGAGACGAATCAGTGCAGGCTGCGGCGGATGTGCGGGCTGTCGAGGGAGAAGGCCGGGATCTCGGCCTCGAAGCTCTCGCCCGCGACGGTGGCCATGGTGTAGCTGCCGGCCATCAGCCCGTCCGGCGTGGTGAGCGGGCATCCGCTGGTGTAGGAGAACGACTCGCCCGGATCGAGAACCGGCTGCTTGCCGACGACGCCGGCGCCGCGCACCTCCTGGCACTCGCCGCGCCCGTCGATGATGCGCCAGTGGCGCGAGCGGAGTTGCACCTGCTCGTTGCCGTTGTTCACGATCTCGACGGTGTAGGCGAAGAAGTACCGGCTGTCACCCGGCGAGGATTCCTCCTCGACGAAGCGCGGATTGACGGTCACGCTGATTCCGCGCGTCTCGGCCTTGTACATCGTCCCTAATTGCCTTCCCGAGAGCATTTTCCAGTGAGGTGAACGCCGGCTCACGTGAAGAAAATGCGACCACACAAGGAGTTAGAGCGTTTTCCACGATCCGAGGATCGTGGAAAACGCTCTAGCCGCGCGCGACTTCGGTCCAGGCTTGGTCTAGCCGTCTGGAAGCCGCCTCGCGATGCGTCGTTCTTCGTGGTAGTTGGCAGCGGATTCCCCGTCAATCGCGGCGGAGTACGTCGCGGCAGGGCGATGGTCCCGGCATGGTCGAGGCGAGGTTGCGCCATCTCAGGTCTTTTCGCGCGGCCGGCGGCGCGCGCGGGACCGTCGCGGTGCTGGCCCACGCGGTGGCCCGGGCCGGCCTCCTCGCGCTGGCGGTCCTGCTCGCGTGGCGGAACCCGGGCCCGAACCTGTACCCGGCGGCGGCGCTGGGCCTGGCGCTCCTCCTCGACGGGGCGGGCCGGGTCGCGGGCGATGCGATCGCGCGCCGGGCGGGCCCCGATCCGCGGCTCTCCGGCCTGCCCTCGCTGGTGCTCGGCATCGGCGGCACCATTGGCCTCCTCGCGGCCAGTGCGGCGCTGCTGCTGTTCCCGCGCGCGGTGCCGGTGCTCGCGAGCGCGCTCGCCGGCCTGTTCGCGATCGGCGCCCTGGCCCGGCTCGCGCTGATCCGCGTCGTGCTCGGGCTCTCCGGGAACGGATGCGACGGGGCGTCGGCAGACCCCGATCCGCCGCGCGCGCAGGACGCCTTAAGCCGCCGTTAGGCGCTTTGCCGGAGAAGGGCCAGGGCGGCGGCGGGCCGGGACGCACGATGGACATGAGCACGACGGGACGCCCTTCCTGGAAACCCGCGCCCGCGCGCGACGGCATCCTGTCGGCCGAAGGCATCGCGGCCCTCACCGCGCGCGGCGGCATCCTCCCGGCCTCCCCTTACGCCCCGGACCAGATCCAGCCGGCGAGCCTCGACCTGCGCCTCGGCGCCAGGGCGTGGCGCGTCCGAACCAGCTTCCTGCCCGGCGCCGCACGCGCCGTCTCGGCCTGCGTCGAGCGGCTTGCGTTCCACGCGATCGACCTGCGCCCGGGCGCGGTGCTGGAGACCGGCTGCGTCTACATCGCCGAGGTGCAGGAATCGCTGGCGCTGCCGGCCGACCTCGCCGCGAGCGCCAACCCCAAGAGCTCGACGGGCCGGATCGACGTGTTCACCCGGGTCATCACCGACCGGGCGGAGGCGTTCGATCAGGTCGAGGCCGGCTATCGCGGGCCGCTCTACGCCGAGATCTCGCCGCGCACCTTCCCTGTGCTGGTCCGCACCGGCTCGCGGCTGTCGCAGATCCGCTTCCGCCGCGGCATCGCGCGCCTGCGCGACGACGAGCTCGCGGATCTCCATGCCCGGTCGCCGCTGGTCTCCGCGAAGGCGCCGTCCTTTCAGGGAGGCGTCGCCGTCTCGGTGGATCTTTCCGGCTTCGAGGGGCTGATCGGCTACCGGGCCAAGCGCCATACCGGCCTCGTCGACGTCGACGCGCCCGGCCGCCACCGCAGCACGGATTTCTGGGAGCCGCTGCCCGCCGACGGCTCGGGTGCGCTGATCCTCGATCCCGGACAGTTCTACATCCTGGCCTCCAAGGAAGCGGTACAGGTGCCCCCCGACCACGCCGCCGAGATGGTGCCGTTCGATCCGCTCGTCGGCGAGTTCCGGGTGCATTACGCCGGCTTCTTCGATCCCGGCTTCGGCTATGCCGGCGCCGGCGGGACCGGTGCGCGCGCCGTTCTGGAGGTGCGCTCCCGCGACGTGCCGTTCCTGCTGGAGGACGGCCAGATCGTCGGCCGTCTCGTCTACGAGCGCATGGACGCGGTGCCGGCGACGCTCTACGGCGCGGGCGCCGGCTCGAACTACCAGGCGCAGGGCCTGAAGCTGTCCAAGCACTTCTTCTGAGCAGGCCGGCTCTCATATACCGCGACTCGGAAGGATTCCGTTCTTCCTGGTTTCAGACGGCGATTTGCGTGATTCGCCACCTGGATGGCAGGACTGATTCTGACATCCGACGATCGGGCGCGCTTCCTTCTTCCGATGCGGCGTCAGCGCAACAGCGCCGTGCATCGGCGCATGAACGTGCTGCTGCTCGACGACGGCTGGAGCGCGGCGGCTTTGTACCTGGACGAAGGCACGGTCGCCGAACACTGCGCTGTACGAGGAGCGTAGGCGGGCCGGTGTGGAGAGCCTGAGCTATGCGGGGCGGGTTTCGCGCCTGTCGGCCGATCAGCGCGCCGCCCTCTCGGATTGGATCGCGGCCGAGGTGCCGCAGACCGCCCAAGCCGTCTGCGATTGGGTGCAGACGACCTTCGGCGTGGCGTACGCCACCCACGCGATGGCCCGGCTGCCCGGGCAGATCGGCTTCGTCTTCAGGAAGCCCAGATGCGTGCCGGCCAAGGCGGATGCCGCCATCCAGTAGGCCTTCCTCGACACCGCGCTCAAGCCGTCGATGGACGCCGCCGGCCCGGAGGCGCCGCTCTCTTTCGTCGACGGCTGCCACCCCTCCTGTGCCGGTCGCCCAGCCCACGGCTGGATCAAACGGGGCGCCACGGTCGAACTGAAGTTCGATCACGGCCGCACCCGGATCACCATCAACGGGGCGCTCTCCTGGCCGGATCGCACCCTGATCCATCGCGAGGAGATCATCACCAGCGCGGCGATGATCCGTCTGTTTGCCGATCTCGAAGCCCGCCACCCGGAGGCGGCCGAGATCGCGGTCGTGCTCGACAACGCCCGCTACAACCGTTCGCGCGAGATCGAGGCTTGGCTCGACCGGCCCGGCCGCCGCCTGAAGCTGATCTACCTGCCGCCCTGCGCGCCCAAGCTCCACCTGATCGAGCGGTTCTGGCACGTCATGAAGCGCAAGGTCCTGTTCAACAAGGCTTACGCCAAGTTCGCTCTCTTCAAGCAAGCCTTCGACGCGTTCTTCGAGCGCCTGAACGAGCACGAAGCTGACCTGGCAAGCCTCATCACAGACCGCTTCCACCTCATCGGACAGCCCGACGCCGGGATTCCTTCCGCGTAGAGGTTATGCAGCCGGGCCGTGTCATCGACGGGATAACGAACGGCCTGGGTCATGTGATTGCGGGCGTGGCCGAGAGTCTGTGGTCGGTGTTCGACGGCGGGGAGCGGAGGCCGATGAGCCAGGAGCAGGAGAAGGGGGCAGGCCACTTCCTACTCACACCTGCCAAAAGCATGGCTGGCCGCTTTCGACCGTCAGGCCCAGACGGCGGCGGAACTCGCGATCCCGGCGCGGCGGGCGAGTTCTACAGCCGCAGTTTGAGCCTTTCGACGGACCTCGACCTCGTCAACGGTTCGCACCAAGCCATCCCGCATCACGATCCGGCCGTCGATGGTGACTAAGCTCGTCTCGTGTCCCAAGGCCGAGTAGACGAGTGCTGAGACAGGATCATGGATGGGAGCCATAAAAGCACTGCGCGCGTCGACGAGGGCAAGGTCGGCCTTTTTGCCGACCTCGATCGAGCCGATCTCTCGCTCGAGGCCCACTGCACGCGCACCGTCGATGGTCGCCATCTCGAGCGCCTTGCGAGCCGTCATGATCGTCGCGTCGCGATGCAGACCCTTCTGGATCAGCGCCGCGAACTTCATGGCCTGGAACAGGCTGTGATTGTTGCTGCTGGCCGGGCCGTCACTGCCGAGCCCGACCGTGATACCGCGCGAGAGCATCGCGGGCACGGGCGCGAAACCCGATGCCAAGTACAAGTTGCTGCAGGGGTTGTGCGAAACCTTGGTGTCGTGGCGCCGCAGCAGGTCGAGATCGTGGCTGCCACACTGGACGCAATGCACCGCCAGCACGTCCGGACCGAGGACGCCGAGATCGCTCAGCACCTCGGTGTCGCTGCGCCCGTAGACCCGGGCGGCGTGCTCGAGTTCGAAGGGCGTCTCCGCGACATGGATCGTCAGCAGAATGCCGAGTTCGTCGGCCAGCGCCCGCGTCTGGCGCAGGCTCTCGTCGTCGAGCGTCCAGATCATGCAAGGCGCCAAGCCAACCTGTACACGGCTGCCCGGCCGGTTGTTGGCGGTGATCAGCCGCCGCGCATCCGCGAGCGCCGCCTGCGGCGTCTCGATTAGGGCTTCAGGAACGCCGTATTGCACGCCGTCCGACAGGAAGCCCCGGCATACGAAGCCCCGCATACCGGTGATCTCATAAGCGTCGACGACCGCCTGCGTGAGACCGGGGCGCGGATGCACGTACATGAAGTCCACGAGGGTCGTCACGCCCGAGCGGATCGACTCGACGCATCCGTGCAGGGCCGCGGCATGGGCGTCGGAAACGGTCAGCTGAGCCGCGGCGGGTCCGGTCATGCAGCTGAACCACTTCTTCAGCTCCATGTCGTCGCCTGGTCCCTTGAGCAGCGTCTGGAACAGGTGCGTGTGGGTGTTGACGAGGCCGGGCATGAGGATCTGGCCGGCGCCGTCGATCAGCTCGGCCTCGGGATGGTCGGCCGCGAGCCTGGTCCGTGTGCCGATGCCGGCAATGCGGTCGTCGACAACAAGCACGCTTCCATGGTCCAGGATGTCGTGCTGCGGGTTTATGGTGACGACGCAGGCGTCGGCGATGATGAAACTCACGCGGCGGTCTCCAGCGGGCGAGGGGCTGACTGGATCAGGCGCAGCACATTTGGAGGCGTGAAGGGCCCATCGCCCGTCACGCGCACGCCGAGCGGCGACAGCGCGTCCGCGACCGCGCCGGCGATCGCGGCCACCGACCCCGTCGTGCCGCCTTCGCCCGCACCTTTCATCCCGAACGGGTTCAACGGGGACGGCGAGGACATGCTGCCGGTTGTGATGCTCCGCGGCATGTCGGCGGCGGTCGGGGTGAGGTAGTCGGCGAAGCTGCGGGTCAGTAGCCGCCCCTGCTCGTCGTAGCGCAGTTCCTCGAACAGCGTGCCGCCGAGCCCCTGGGCGAGGCCCCCCAGCACCTGTCCTTCGACGATCATGGGATTGATCACCGTGCCGCAATCGTGGACGACGGCGTAACGCGTGATCTCGATGGCGCCGGTCTCCGGATCGATCTCGAGCGCACACACGTGAGTGGCGTTCGCAAAGGCGATACCAGGCACCTGATGGTGGGCTACATCGTCAAGGTTGAATGAGTAAAGCCCCTCCGGCAGCGCGTTCCAGGCAGTCGTTCGGCCCGCGATCGCAGAGAGTGACACGCTGGCACCCGACCGGGCGTGCGCTTCGCCTTCGGCCCATATCACCTCGTCGGGCGTCGTCTGCAGCATCCCCGCCGCGACGATCATGGCCTTGTGCTTGACCTTTCGGGCGGCGAGGCGGGCGGCCGCTCCCGCTACGGCGCCGCCACGGCTGGCGAAAGTGCCGACCCCGTCCGGCACCACGTCGGTGTCGCCATGGAGGACGGTGATGCGGTCGATGTCGATCTCGAGTTCGTCGGCGACGAGTTGGGCGATGGCGGTGGCGGTTCCCTGTCCGTGCGGCGAGGCTCCGGTCAGGACCGTCACCCGGCCGCTGCCGTCCACTCGAACTTGGCCGGTCTCGTAGGGCCCGATCGCGGTCTCCTCGACGAAGCAGGCGATACCGGTGCCGGGCAGCTTGCCTCGGGCCCGAACCTCGGTGTCGCGCGCCTCCCGATCGTTCCAGCCCGCGAGCACGAGCGCGCGATCGAGACAGCCCGGGTAGTCGCCGCTATCATAGACAACCTGGCCCGCCAGCACGATGGCGGTGCCGCGGTCGCAGGGCATGTCAGCCGGCGTCAGCATGTTGCGCCTGCGGAGATCCACCCGATCGATGCCCATCTCCCGGGCGATCCTGTCCATGGTGAGTTCCATGCACAGCACCGCCTGAGGATGTCCCGCGCCGCGGTAGACCGCGAGTGGCGTCTTGTTGGTCACGACGGAATGGGACTCGGCCCGGTAGTTCGGTATGGCATAGGGCCCACGAAGCATTGCGGAAGAGATCGAGGCCGGCGTGACCGACAAGGTTGCGGCGGCTGCGCCGTTATTTGTAACGGAGCGGAGCGTCACGGCGGTGACGTGACCGTCGGCGTCCACCGCGGCGCGGACATGATGGACCTGTTCGCGGGCATGGGTGGTCGCAACGAAGTGCTCCTCCCGGCTCTCGATCCAACGCACCGGTCGTCCGAGCTTGATCGCCGCAAGAGTCGTGAGCACTTCCTCGGGGTAGAACTCACATTTCACGCCGAAGCCGCCACCTACATCGGGCGCCACGACCCTGATCTCGGCTTCGGCCATGCCCAGGACGCCGGCAAGGAACCCGCGCAGAAGGTGCGGGAACTGTGTGGAGCTGGTAACGGTGACGCGACCACCCTGACCTATGGGATCGGCAAGCACGCCGCGGGTCTCCATCGGCGCCGCGACATAGCGATGGATACGGAACGTGTCCTCGACCACGAGGTGGGCCGCGGCGAAGGCGGCATCCGTATCACCAACCTGCTGGCGGCAGGTATGGATCACGTTGGTGCCGAGGTCTGCGTAGAGCAAGGGTGACCTGCTTTCAGCCGCGACTTCGGCATCAAGCATCACGGGCAGGGCCGTGACGCCGACCTCGACGAGCAAGGCCGCTTGCGCAGCGATCCACGGATCGTCAGCGACGACGATCGCAACGGGCTCGCCGGCGTAGCGGACGCGGTCGAGCGCCAGCATGCACTGGGCGGCGGCATTGCCGGCCCCTGCCAGATCGATCGAGGGCAATTTGCCGTAGGCCGCGACATCCCGGCCCGTAAGGATCAGCCGAACGCCCGCGCTGGCCTGCGCGGCTTCGATAGAGACACGCTCGAGGATCCCGTGTGCGACGGGCGAGCGCACCACCGCCATGTGGAGCATGCGGGGGGCCTCGATGTCCGCCACGAAGCGGGCGTGACCGAGCAGGAGCCGCGCATCCTCCCTCCGAAGGACGGGAGCTCCGACCAGACGACCTGCCGCCATCTCAAACTCCTCCCGCGCTGGCGACCGACATGAGAGCGTCGGCGATGTTGCGGTAGCCCGTGCAGCGGCACAGATGCCCCTGCATCATCTCGTTGATCTCTTCCCGGCTCGGTCGAGCCGATCGCCGGAACAGGGCGACGGCCGACATGACGAAGCCCGGGGTGCAGAAACCGCATTGAAGTCCGTGGTGCTCCCGGAGAGCCGACTGGATCGGGTGCAGGGCGTTGGGCGTGCCTACGCTCTCGACCGTCTCGATCGTCGCGCCGTCAGCTTGTACGGCAAGAACCAAGCATGACCGGACCGGCTCGCCGTCGAGCAGGACGGTGCAACTCCCGCAGGCGCCGGTTCCGCAACCCACATGGGTGCCGGTGAGCCGCAGGTCGTCGCGGAGGAGTTCGGACAGGAGAAGGCGCGGATTGACGTTGCACGCGGTCTGCTGCCCGTTGACCGTCAGGACGACGGCTTGCGATGGCGCGATCATGGCTGGATCCCCGGCTGAGGATTGGGAATGAACCGCGTCGCGGCTGCCGCGACAGCTCGGCGGGTCAGGACGGGAAGCACATCGCGGGCGTAGGCGGCCTCCGGCAGGTCCAGCGAGAGCACGAGGCTCGGTTCGCCACATTGCGCGAGGCGGGCCACGTTCTCAGACAGCGGATGCCCGCGGAGCGCGGCTTCCGCTTCGTGCCAGCGTGCCGGGGCTCCGGTGATGCCGCCGGCCGCGACGCGCACGTCGGTGATGGCCGCGGTCTCATCGACGGCGAGAACCACTGCGACACAGCAGAGGGGCGGTGCCCCGGCCCGTACCGAGACTTCGGCGAAACCGCCCAGCGCACGGCTCGCGGTGGGCGAGGCGATGCGAAGCTCGGTGACGAGTTCGCCGGCCGTGAGCACCGTCCGATGCGGTCCGAGGAAGAAATCGGCAGCTGCAACTTCGCGATCCCCTGTGCGGTGACGCAGCACGAACCGTGCGTCAAGCGCTACCATCGCTACAGAAAGCTCGCTGTTGGGGCTGGCGCTGACCAGGTTGCCGACCAGCGTTCCGCGATTGCGGATCGCGGCAGACCCCACTGACCGCAGCGCCTCCGCGAGCAGCGGGACGGGTTTGGCCGCTTCCGCCGTCATCACCGCGGCGAGCGTGGCGCCGGCACCGATAACCAGCCAGTCCCGGTCGCGCGCGACGCGACGAAGCTCCGCAAGCCGGCCGATGTCGACCAGCAGATCCGCGACGACGCTTCGGTCTGCGAGGAGCGGCAGCAGGCTTTGACCTCCCGCCAAAGGAACGGCACCCGGCCTCTCCAGAAGGCCCAGCGCTTCACGCAGCGATGACGGCCGGGCATAGTCGAAGTCGGCTGCGATCATGCGGATGTCTCACGATCCTGATTATTCCATCAGGATCCTAGCAACCGGCGTGCCAAAGGCGGCCGAGCCGACAGAGCGAGGCCTATGAGTAGCAGGACGACGGCCGCGAGGGCCGCAAAGGCACGGATCCGGGACACGGCGCAGGTCAGGATCTTGGATGCGGCGGCTGAGGTCTTCGCGCGGAGCAGTCTTTCGGGTGCGACGATGGCGGAGATCGCCGGAGAGGCTGGCATGCCGCCTGCGACGGTTCACTACTACTTTAGGAGCAAGGCGGCCCTTTATGATGCTGTGCTCGACAGAATGCTTGAGTCCTGGCTCAGCGAACTCGACCAGATCGATGCAAGCGGTCATCCCGCTGAAGCCCTGGCCGCGTATATCGTGGCCAAGATGCGCGTGTCGCACTCGTATCCTGCCGCATCCCGCATCGTTGCGGGGGAAGTGTTGCGCGGCGGAACCAAGCTCAAGAGCTTCCTTGTCGAGCAGTTCGCGCCGCACCTCAGGACCAAGCTTGACCTTGTCGACGCCTGGAAACGCGACTCCCTGGTTCGCCCAGTCGACCCCATGCGCCTGTTTTTCCTGATTTGGGCCTCGACGGAGTTCTACGCCAACTACGCCTCTGAGATCGTCGCACTGGAAGGTGAGGATGCCATGACCGGGGACAGTTTGGAGAAGGCGGCTCGGGGGCTCGTTGACCTCATTCTATACGGTGCTCTCCCACAAGCCTCGGGCTAGAACATTTTCCAGCGCGGTGGATACCGGCTCGCGTGAAGACAATGCGACCGCACAGAGACTTAGAGTATTTTCCGTGATCCAGGGATCATGGAAAATACTCCAGACGTCGTGTTCCATGAGGACGGTTGAGGTCCTTGCCGCTGAAGCGTTGTTCCGCCGGTATCAACCGATGATAGCCGTCCCGGTCGTCGGTGACGATGGTGATCCCCTTCGTCCCGGTCCTGTCGAGAAGTCTGCGGCAGGTCGCATCATCACGGCGACCCGGAACCCAGGCCACGGTTCGCCCGCCGACAGGATCGTAGGCGCGCCAGAGCCAAAGCGTGTCTGGCTTTTTTACGGAATGCCCCATCGCGTCGACGCTCAGGACTCTGACATCGGCCGGGACGTCGGGTTCGGGCAACGCCTCGGCCTCGGCACGGGCCCGCCGCAGGACCGACACGTCGCTGTATTCGGTATCGTTGCAGCCACAGGATCTGCAACGATACCGCTGAAGGCCGCGCACGAAACCGCCCTTCGCAGGCTCCGTCGCGCCACGAGGCTTGCAGGCTATCGTCGCCGTGATCCCCTTCGAAAAAGCGAAGCACCATGCTGAGTCAAAGCGATGACATATGATATCTATAAGTAAAACTTTCCAAACTCGATGCCAAGGTGCACATGTCTATATTCTGCCAAACGGCCGACGACTGAAGAGCGACGATTTCGAGCGCGAAATTCTTCTAGTGGGCACGGGGTTCGCCGCCTTGCGGCAGCGCCCGGAAGGATTTCCGTGCTACCGCGATAAGGCTTCGGGCTTCTCGGCGACGGTCAACAGATTTCGGCAGAAACCCGACCTGCATCCGGCCGAAGGCCATATCGAAAAAACTCAATTCCTCAAAAGCATTGGGTTCAGCTATGACCATAGATGCTTGTAAAGCAATTCTTTAAACATCAGATATTTTAGCATCCTCGATTTCAAATCGCACCAGCATCATTAAGTCTTAACCGCATCTTCCCACCAATGCTACGCGTCGCGTTTCTTGCGCTGCGCCAGCGTGCGCAGCCGCAGCGCGTTGAGCTTGATGAAGCCCGCGGCGTCCCGGTGGTCGTAGGCGACCGCGCCCTCCTCGAAGGTGACGAGGTCCTGGTCGTAGAGCGAGTGCGGGCTCTCCCGCCCGATGACGTGGACGCCGCCCTTGTAGAGCTTCAGCCGCACGGTGCCGGTGACCCGCTCCTGACTCCGGTCGATCAGCGCCTGGAGCATCTCGCGCTCGGGGCTGAACCAGAACCCGTTGTAGATCAGCTCCGCGTATTGCGGCATGATCTGGTCCTTGAGGTGGGCGGCGCCGCGGTCGAGCGTGATCGACTCGATGGCGCGGTGGGCCGGCAGCAGGATGGTGCCGCCGGGCGTCTCGTACATGCCGCGGCTCTTCATGCCGACGAAGCGGTTCTCCACGAGGTCGAGCCGGCCGATGCCGTTGTCGTGGCCGAGCTGGTTGAGCTTGGCCAGCAGGCTCGCCGGCGACATCGCCTGCCCGTCGATGGAGACGGCATCTCCCTTCTCGAAGCCGACGGTGACGATCGTGGGCGTGTCGGGCGCCTGCTCGGGGGAGAGCGTGCGGGAGAAGACGTAGTCCGGCACCGCGTCGGCCGGGTCCTCCAGCACCTTGCCCTCCGAGGAGGCGTGCAGGAGGTTGGCGTCCACCGAGAACGGGCTCTCGCCGCGCTTGTCCTTGGATATCGGGATCTGGTGCGCCTCGGCGAACGCGATCAGCGCCTCGCGCGAGCGCATGTCCCACTCGCGCCAGGGGGCGATCACCGTCACGTCGGGCTTGAGCGCGTAGTAGCCGAGCTCGAACCGGACCTGGTCGTTGCCCTTGCCGGTGGCGCCGTGGCAGACCGCGTCCGCCCCGACCGCTTCCGCGATCTCGATCTGCTTCTTGGCGATCAAGGGCCGGGCGATCGAGGTGCCGAGCAGGTACACGCCCTCGTAGACGGCATTCGCCCGGAACATCGGAAACACGTAGTCGCGCACGAATTCCTCGCGCAGGTCCTCGATGAAGATGTTCTCAGGCTTGATCCCGAGGAGTTCCGCCTTGCGCCGGGCCGGCTCCAGTTCCTCGCCCTGGCCGAGATCGGCGGTGAAGGTGATCACCTCGCAACCGTAGGTGGTCTGGAGCCACTTGAGGATGATCGAGGTGTCGAGGCCGCCGGAATAGGCGAGCACCACCTTCTTCACGGGCTTCCTGTCGGTGTCGGACATAGACGGCCTTCGGGTGTTCGCGGCTGGGGCGGGTCGCGGCGGCTTATCGCGGTGTCCGGCGGCCTGCAACAGAGACGGCCCGCAACCGACACGGCCTTGCAACCGACACGGCCTGCAACCGGCATGCCGGGCCGGGCGTTCGCTGGGATCGGCAGGCGGCATGCGGGACGCCGCGCCGCCTCGCTCCCGACATCGACGGGTGCGAGTCTTGCCTGCCGACACCCCTGCCCGGAGATGCGAACACCATGGCGCGCCAGCCGACCCTCGAGTTCTGGTACGAGTTCGCTTCGAGCTATTCCTACCTCGCCGCCGCCCGCATCGAGGGCCTGGCCGCGGCGGCCGGCGTCGCGGTGCGCTGGCGCCCGTTCCTGCTCGGGCCGATCTTCGCCGCGCAGGGCTGGACCACGTCGCCCTTCAACCTCTACCCGGCCAAGGGCCGGAACATGTGGCGCGACCTGGAGCGCGAGGCCGCCCGCTGCGGCCTGCCGCCGGTGAAGCGCCCCGATCCGTTCCCGCAGAACAGCCTCAGCGCCACCCGCGCCGCGATCCTCGGCCAGGACCAGGACTGGCTGGTGCCGTTCTCGACCGCCGTCTTCGCGTCCTGCTACGCGCACGGGCGCTCGATCGCCGAGCCCGCGGCGGTGGTCGAGATCCTGAACGGCCTCGGCCTCGACGGCACGCAGCAGCTCAAGGCGGCGGCGGGCGAGGCCAACAAGACGAAGCTCCGCGTCGTCGGCGAGGAGGCGCGCTCGCGCGGCATCTACGGCGCGCCGACCTTCCTCACCGACGACGGCGAGCTGTTCTGGGGCAACGACCGCCTGGAGCAGGCGCTGGCCTGGGCGATCGGGGAGCGCCCCGGAGACATGCGGTGACGGGGGAGGACGACGAGGTCGTCCGTCTGAGCCCGTCGCCGTACCGCTGGCTCGGCGTGCTCGCGACCAGCCTCGTCTTCGTCTCCATCGGCGTCGTCGTCCCGTCCGAAGGGACCGGCTTCTGGATCGTGAACGTGCTGGGCGTGGGTTTCTTCGGCCTCGGCGCGCTCGTGGCCCTGGCACAGTTGGTCCCCGGCGTGAGCGGGCTGACGATCGACCGGGACGGGTTCGTGATGAAGAGCCTCGGGCGCCGGCACGCCACGGCCTGGGGCGACGTGGTCGGGGCCTTCCGCGTGGTCCGCGCCGTCCCGGCCCAACCGATGATCGGCTACGACCTCACACCGGCCAAGGCGCAGGGGCGGCTGGCGCGGACCAACAAGGCGGCCTACGGCCTCCACGCCGCCATCCCCGACACCTACGGCCGCAGGATCGAGGAGTTGACCGCCCTCCTCAACGCCCGGCTCGACCGCTGGCGATCCCGGAATACCTGAGCGGTCCTCCCGGCCGATCCTCGAACAGAGCCTCTCATGATCCACCGCCGCACGTTTCTCGCGACCGGGCTCGGCGCGGCCGCCATCCTGCCCCTTGCCGTGACATCGGCCCGCCGCGCCGGCGCACAGGGCTACGGGCAGGCGCTCGCCGTCACCGGCGACGACGGCAGGGCGATCGCCAATTCCGTGCTGCCCGGCGAGATCACCGGGCAGATCGCGGCCTTGCACGGCATCACTTATGTCGGACCGCGCGAGGCCGAGACCACGCTGTACGAGTTCTTCGACTTCAACTGCCCGTACTGCCGCAAGGCCGCCGCCGACGTGATCGCGCTCCACGCCAGCGATCCCACCTTGCGCATCGGCCTCGTGCAGAACCCGATCCTGTCGCCGCAATCGGCTCAAGGAGCGAAGGTCGCGCTCGCCGTCCAGCGCAAGCTCGGCTCCGAGGCCGCCTGGGCCTTCTACGGAGGATTGCTGGCTAAGCCGGGCAAGGTCGACGGTCCCGGCGCGCTCGCCGCCGGCACGACGATGGGCATCGCAGGCCCCGAACTGGAGGCGATCGCCGACGGCGAAGAGGTGCGGGACGCCCTCAAGAGCCAGATGCGGATCGCGGCCGATCTCGGCCTCTACGCCACGCCGTCCTACGTGCTGGGCAACGCGGGCATCCTCGGCCATCCCGGCGCGCGGGCCCTGGCGAAGATGATCGCCAGCACCCGCCGGTGCGACCGCCTCGCCTGCTGATTTTCCGAACGGACCCGCGTCCGTTCGCGCGACCGTGACCGCGCCGCGGAAACCGGTCCCGGGCCGGCCGCTCGCCTTGCGCGGCTCAGGTTGCCATGCTAGGCGGTCGCCGCGCCGGCCGAGGGATGTTACACGTCCTGTCGGACGTCCCTCGCGAGCACGGTGCAATCCCATTTCCCGATGGTCTCCGGCCCGGCCCCCTCGCGGCGCAGCCGGAGCCGAGGGCCAAGGAACAAGAGAGAGCGACGGGTGGCGCAGAACGGTTCCGAGGGTTCCCTGGTCGGCGGCGTGTCGGGCCGCTACGCCTCCGCGCTGTTCGATCTCGCCCGCGACGAGCGCCAGGTCGATGCGGTGGCCGAGGGATTGGATCGCTTCGACGCGCTGATGGGCGAGAGCGCCGACCTGCGCCGCCTCGTGCGCAGCCCGGTCTTCTCCGGCGAGGAGCAGGCCGCCGCGATCGGCGCGATCCTTGAACGCGCCGGCATCACGGGGCTTGCCGCCAACTTCATCCGGCTCTCGGCCGCCAACCGCCGCCTGTTCGCGCTGCCCGGCATGATCGCCGCCTTCCGTTCCCTCGTGCAGACCTCGAAGGGCATCGTCCGCGCCGAGGTCCGCGTCGCGGAAAGGCCGTCCGACGCGGTGCTGGAGGAGATCAAGGCGTCCCTGCGCGACGTGTCGAAGTCCGAGATCGACATCGACCTCCGGATCGATCCGAGCCTGATCGGCGGCCTCATCGTGAAGATGGGCTCGCGCATGGTCGACGCCTCGCTCCGGACCAAGCTCAACGGCATCCGCCTCGCGATGCGGGAAGCCCGGTAGGCCGTCCACGAAGGACGCCTCTGCTCCCCATCACCCCGAACACACCCGACATAAACATTCTGAGAGGCCCGACGATGGACATCCGCGCCGCCGAGATCTCCGCGATCCTGAGAGACCAGATCAAGAACTTCGGCGAGGAGGCCGAGGTCTCCGAGGTCGGCCAGGTGCTGTCGGTCGGCGACGGCATCGCCCGCGCCTACGGCCTCGACAACGTCCAGGCCGGCGAGATGGTCGAGTTCGAGTCCGGCGTGCGCGGCATGGCGCTCAACCTCGAACAGGACAACGTCGGCATCGTGATCTTCGGCTCCGACCGCGACATCAAGGAAGGCCAGACGGTCAAGCGCACCGGCTCGATCGTGGACGTGCCGGTGGGCAAGGGCCTGCTCGGGCGCGTGGTCGACGGCCTCGGCAACCCGATCGACGGCAAGGGCCCGATCGTCTCGGACGAGCGCCGCCGCGTCGACGTGAAGGCGCCGGGCATCATCCCGCGCAAATCCGTGCACGAGCCGATGGCGACCGGCCTCAAGGCGGTCGATGCGCTGATCCCGGTTGGCCGCGGCCAGCGCGAGCTGATCATCGGCGACCGCCAGACCGGCAAGACCGCGATCGTCCTCGACACGATCCTCAACCAGAAGCCCGGCCACCAGGCCGGCGGCGACGAGAAGGCCAGGCTCTACTGCATCTACGTCGCCATCGGCCAGAAGCGCTCCACGGTGGCGCAGTTCGTGAAGGTGCTCGAAGACCAGGGCGCGCTGGAATACTCGATCATCATCGCCGCCACCGCCTCCGACGCCGCGCCGATGCAGTTCATCGCGCCGTTCGCCGGCTGCGCCATGGGCGAGTATTTCCGCG
>NZ_CAXTHR010000075.1:0-20585 GCF_964244095.1 uncultured Methylobacterium sp.
GGGCGTGCTGCTCTATCGCGGCTACCCGATCGAGCAACTGGCCGAGCAGGGCGACTTCCTCGAGACCTGCTACCTGATGCTGTTCGGCGAGTTGCCGACGCCGGGCCAGAAGGCCGATTTCGACTACCGCGTCACGCGCCACACCATGGTGCACGACCAGATGAACCGGTTCTTCACCGGCTTCCGCCGTGACGCGCACCCGATGGCGGTGATGGTGGCGTCCGTCGGCGCGCTCTCGGCGTTCTACCACGACTCGACCGACATCACGGACGAGAGCCAGCGCATGATCGCCTCCATGCGCATGATCGCCAAGATGCCGACGCTGGCCGCGATGGCCTACAAATATTCGATCGGGCAACCCTTCGTCTACCCGAAGAACGACCTCGACTACACCTCGAACTTCCTGCGGATGTGCTACGCGGTGCCGTGCGAGGACTATCAGATCAATCCGATTTTTGCCAAGGCACTGGACAAGATTTTCATCCTGCACGCCGACCACGAACAGAACGCCTCGACCTCGACGGTGCGGCTCGCGGGCTCGTCGGGCGCCAACCCGTTCGCCTGCATCGCCGCCGGCGTCGCCTGCCTGTGGGGGCCGGCGCATGGCGGCGCCAACGAGGCGGCGCTGAAGATGCTGATGGAGATCGGCACGCCCGAGAACGTCGGGAAGTACGTCGCCAAGGCCAAGGACAAGAACGACCCGTTCCGGCTGATGGGCTTCGGGCACCGCGTCTACAAGAACTACGACCCGCGCGCGCGCATCATGCAGAACACCACCCACGCGGTGCTGAAGGAACTCGGCAAGACCAACGACCCGCTGCTCGAGGTCGCGATGCAGCTCGAGCAGATCGCGCTCAAGGACGAGTACTTCGTCGAGAAGAAGCTCTACCCGAACATCGACTTCTACTCGGGCATCACGCTGAAGGCGATGGGCTTCCCGACCGACATGTTCACGGTGCTGTTCGCGGTGGCCCGCACCGTCGGCTGGATCGCGCAATGGGCCGAGATGATCGAGGACCCCTCGCAGAAGATCGGCCGCCCGCGCCAGCTCTACGTCGGGCCGGCCAAGCGGGATTATGTCGGGATCAACGAGCGGGGGTGAGCGCGCCGGCGCGGTTATCTCCCTCCCCCGCAGAGGGGGGAGGGTTAGCCCGCGCATCATGCGGACGCGCTGCGGGACGAGCGTCTTCCGTAACCCCGGCGAAATGAGCACCGCCGAGCCTCAGCGTCCGGCCATCGCCAGCACCACCCGCGCCGCGCTGCGGCTCGGGGCCTCGTCGTCGGGGAGCCGCATCAGGCCGTCGATGCGCTCCAGCGCCGCGGCCTGCCGCTCGCGGGCCGCGCCGCCGGTGACGAGCGGCGCGAGCGCGGCCGCGAGCCGGTGGGGCGTGCAGTCCCCCTGCACGAATTCCGGCATGGCGTTCTCACCCAGGATCAGGTTCGGCAGCACGATGGTCGGCACCTGGATCAGGCGGCGGGCCACCGCCGCCTCGACCCGCGAGACCTTGTAGGCCACCACCATCGGCACGCCGGCGAGCGCCAGTTCGAGCGTCACGGTCCCCGACGCCGCGAGCGCGGCGCGCGCCCGGCGGAAGGCCCTGTACTTGGCCGCCTCGCCCGCCACGATCCGCACCGGCGCGTCCCAGGCGAGCGCCATCCGCTCGATCAGGGCGCGGTGGCGGGTCACCGCCGGCAGCACCGCCTCGACCGGGCCGACGGCCTGCGCGAGCCGCGCCAGCGTCGCACCGAAGACCGGCATCAGCCGCTCGATCTCGGAACGGCGCGAGCCCGGCAGCACCACGAGGCTCCAGGGCTGCGATGCGCGGGCGGCCGCGTCCGCCGCATCGGGCCGCAAGTCCGAAAACCGTTCGATCAGCGGGTGGCCGACATAGGTGCAGGGCGGCCCGTCGAGCCGGCGGTGCGCCTCCGGCTCGAACGGCAGCAGCGCCAGCACGTGATCGACGAAGCGGCGCATGCCCTTGGCCCGCCACGGGCGCCACGCCCAGACGCTTGGGCTGACGTAATCGACGATCGGCAGGCCGGGCAGGCGCTTGCGCACGCGCGCGGCGACGGCGTGGGTGAAGCCGGGGCTGTCGATGATGACGAGCACGTCGGGGCAGGCGGCGACCACGTCGTCGACCGTCTGGCGGATGCGGCGCAGCAGCGTGCGCAGCCGCGCCAGCACCGGCAGGTAGCCCATCACCGCCACGTCATCGAGGGGAAAGAGCGAGGCGAAGCCGTGGGCGGCCATCGCCTCGCCGCCGACCCCGCCGAAGCTAATCGGCTCGGGCGCCAGCGCGCGCAGCGACGCCATCAGCTTGGCGCCGAGCTGATCGCCGGAATCCTCGCCCGCGACGAGCCAGATCCTCATGCGATCGCCCCCACGCCCATCAGGAAGAGCCCGAGGCGGTCGGCCTCCGCGGCCGTCTCCGCGCGGTCGATCACCAGGGTGCGGCCGGCCTCGATCGCCAGGCCGGCGCAGCCGGCGGCGGCGGCGTTGCGCACCGTGCGCGGGCCGACCGCCGGCAGGTCGATGCGCAGGTCCTGGCCAGCTTTGGCGCATTTCACCAGCACGGTGCCGGGCAGCGCGCGTCCGTGGCCGAAGGGCTTGCGGCCGGCCGCTCGGGCGCGCGCCAGCATCCGGTCGGTGCCCTCGGGCCCCTCCACCGCGAGGACGCGGTCGGTCGCCACCACCACCGCCTGTCCGACGTCGAAGGGCGAGAGCGCGGAAAGCAGCGCCCGGCCGGTGGCGATCGACGCTCGGCCCGCCGCGTCCGGCACGTGCCGGCCGATCCGGCCCTCGGGACTGAGCAGGTCGGGCGCCGCCTCGTGGACGCCGAGCACCCGGTGGCCGTTCTCCTCCAGCAGCGCCAGCGCGCCGCGCAGCAGCCGGTCGTCGCCGCCGTCCACGAGGCTCTTCAGGGCCGCGCGGTTGCGCAGGGCGGCGGCGGCGTTGAGGATCGCGGCCGGGCTCGGGCGCGCGACGCCGCCGGCCGGCACCACCGTCGCCGGCCCCCAGGTCTTCAGGATGCGCAGCGTCCCGCCGACGTCGAGGAGGTCGACGGTGGCGTCGGCGCGTGCGCGCATCGGCCGGTCGGTGAAGCCGCGCAGCGCCAGCACCTTGAAGGCGCGGCCGGCCCGGTCGAGGGACTCGGCGACGCGCTCGGGCAGGCGCCCGGCGCCGGCGATCAGGACCAGCGTTCCGGAGGCTGGCAGCCCAGGTCCCGGCCGGGCGGCCTCCGCCTCAGGCCGCACCGACCGGCGCCGGCGCCTCGCGCGGCGTGCAGATCGAGCGTCGGCCGCCGGCGCGGATGAAGTCGAGCACCTCGCGCACCAGCGGGTGGGCGTCGAACTCCGTCGCCACGTCCTCGACCCGCTCCATCAGGGTGCCCTCCTGGGCGAAGAGCAGGCGGTAGGCGCGGCGCAGCGCGTGGATGTCCTCGCGGGCAAAGCCCCGGCGCTGCAGGCCGACGATGTTGAGGCCGGACAGGGTGGCGCGGTTGCCGAGCACCATGCCGTAGGGGATGCAGTCGTTCTCCAGCGCCGAGAGGCCGCCGATGAAGGCGTGCGCGCCGACGCGGGCGAACTGGATCACCGCCGCGCCGCCGCCGAGGATCGCGAAGTCGCCGACGCTGCAATGGCCGGCGAGCATCACGTTGTTGGAGAAGATCACGTTGCTGCCGACCCGGCTGTCGTGGCCGACATGGGCGTTGGCGAGGAAGGTGCAGTGATCGCCGACCACGGTCTCCAGGCCGCCGCCCTCGGTGCCGGGATTCATCGTCACCCCCTCGCGGATCAGGCAGTCGGCGCCGACCCGCAGGGTCGAGGCCTCGCCGCGGTACTTCAGGTCCTGCGGCGGGTGGCCGATGGACGCGAAGGGATAGATCCGCGTCCGCGCACCGATCCGGGTGTCGCCGGCCACCACCGCGTGGCTGACGAGTTCGCAGCCGGCACCGAGCGCCACCCGCGCGCCGACATGGCAGAACGGGCCGATGCGGCAGCCGTCGCCGATCTCCGCGCCGTCCTCGACGATCGCGCTCGGATGGATCACGGCGGCGCTCATTCGGTCACCAGCATGGCGCCGATCTCGGCCTCGGCGACCAGCGCGCCGTCGACGCGGGCCTCGCCCCGGAACCACCACATGGTCTTGCGTTGGTTCAGCTTGCGCATGTGGAAGCGGACCTGGTCGCCCGGCACGACGGGCTTCCTGAACTTGCACTTGTCGATCGTCATGAAGAACACCTGCTTGGTCCGCACGTGGCTCTCCAGGATGTGCCGGCAGCAGATCGCGCCCGCCGTCTGGGCCATGCCCTCGATCAGCAGCACGCCGGGAAACACCGGCAGGTTCGGGAAGTGGCCGGTGAATTGCGGCTCGTTCACCGTGACGTTCTTGATGCCGACGCAGCTCGCGTCGCCGTCGATCTCGACGATCCTGTCGATCATCAGGAACGGGTAGCGGTGCGGCAGCAGTTCGAGCACTTTCTGGATGTCGGCCGAGCCGAGTTCACGCACCGTCTCGCTCATCGATCTCTTCGCAACCTCACCCGGCTCCGGCGCGCGCCTGCCCACCGCGCAGGTCCATCCATGTCCGACGCGTCCTTTCGACCAGAAAGGCGTCGGGATGCAAGCGCGACGGCTCACGCAACGGTCAGCACCGCACGGACCTTGCGCCCGAGGCCCGCCGCCGTGAACGGCTTCACGATCAGGTCGACGCTCGCATCGAGGCGACCGTGATGGATGATCGCGTTGGGGGTGTAGCCGGTGGTGAACAGCACCTTCAGGCCGGGCCGCCGCGCCCGCGCCGCGTCGGCGAGTTGACGCCCGTCCTGCGGGCCGGTCAGCACCACGTCGGTGAACAGGAGGTCGATCTCGGGATGCGCGTCGAGGAGCGCCAGGGCATCCGGCCCTTCCGGAGCCTGGAGCACCCGGTAGCCCGCCTCCTCCAGGGCCGCGACCGAGAAGGCGCGCACCATCGCGTCGTCCTCCACCGCGAGCACCGTCATGTCCGGCCGGGGCGCGCGCTCCAGCAGGCCGGGGATGAGCGTGGGGATTTCCATCGCGGCGCCGGCCGCGGCGTAGCGGGCCTCGGCCGCCGGCGTCATGCGCGGGACGTAAAGCTTGATCGTGCTGCCGTGCCCCGGCTCGGAATGGATCGCCGCGTGGCCGCCGCTCTGACCCATGAAACCGTAGACCTGCGCGAGGCCAAGGCCGGTGCCCTTGCCGACGGGCTTCGTGGTGAAGAACGGCTCGAACGCCCGCCCCTGGATCTCGGGCGCCATCCCGGTGCCGGTGTCGGAGACCGCGACCATGACGTACTGGCCGGCCTCCACGCCCTCGCGGGTCGCGGCGTAGGCCTCGTCGAGGTAAACGTTGCCGGTCTCGATCGTCAGCCGCCCGCCGTCCGGCATCGCGTCCCGCGCGTTGACGGCGAGGTTGAGGATGGCGCTTTCCATCCCGTTGGCGTCGGCCTCGGTCAGCCACAGGCCGCCGGCCAGCACCGTTTCCAGGGTGACCCGTTCGCCGAGCGTGCGCCGGAACAGGTCCGACATCCCCTGCACCAGCCGGTTGACGTCGATCCGCTCGGGATTGAGCGGCGATTGGCGCGAGAAGGCGAGCAGGCGGTGCGTCAGGGTAGCGGCGCGGCGGGCGCCCTCCATCGCCCGCTCGATGCCGCGAACGATGCGCTGATCGGCGTCCCGCACCCGGCGCTGGACCATTTCGAGGTTGCCGATCACCACGGTGAGCAGGTTGTTGAAGTCGTGCGCGACGCCTCCGGTGAGGAGGCCGACCGCCTCCATCTTCTGGGCCTGCCGCAACTGGGCCTCGGCGCGCTGGCGCTCCGTGCCCTCGGCGGCCAGCGCGGCGGCGGTCTCGCGCCAGCGGCGCGTGGCGCTCTGCTCCTGGCGGGTCTGGTGGAGCGCGAAGGTCGAGGCGGCCAGGAGCGCCAGGGCGGCGAGCCCGGCGACGGGGGCGAAGGCCAGGACGTTGCGCCACCATTGCGCGCTCACCGCCGTCTCGCTGAGGCCGAAGCCGATATAGACCGGGTAGGCCGCGACCTTGCCGAAGGCGAAGATCCGCGTGGTGCCGTCGACGTCCGATCGCGCCATGAACGGGCGTCCGTTCCGCTCCGCGATCCGTCGGAACAACGGCGCATCGACGGAGATCCGGGTCGCGGCCGTACCGGGATGGCGGGCGAGCAGTTCCCCGTCGAAGCGGACCATGACGACGCTGTGCTCGGGGTCCGGATCGACCTCGCGGTAGAAGTCCTCGAAGTACGAACGATCGATCGACAGGGCGATCGCCCCTTGGAAGCTCCCGTCCGGGTCGAACACCGGCTCTGCGAAATTGAACGCCGTCCGGTCGGACTGGCCGACCAATGCACGCGAGATGTAGACGGGCTTGGCAGGCGTCGGACCGGCCTGCCGGAGCGCGATGAACCAGTCGTGATCGGCAAAGGAGACCTCGGGATCGGCCGGATAGATCCGGCCGCTCGCCTTCATCCGGCCCTCGGCGTCGGTGATCGTCACCGTGGCGATCTGATCGTAATCGGCCTGCAGCGCGGCGAGGAACGCGTGCAGGTCGGCGCGCTGCTCCTCGCTGCCCCAGTCCATGCCGCGCAGGCGTCCGTTGACGCGGTCGAGGATGAGCTTCTGGGTCTCGAAAACCTTGACCGCGTGCTCTTGCAGGAGCCGCAGCGTCCGCTCGACGCGGGTCTCGGCCTCGCGCACGACCTCGCCGCGATTGTACCAGCTCGCCAGCGCGAGCAGGACGAGGGGCAGCAGCAGCGCCAGAACGATGAGCGCGCGGGCCCCGCGGATCGCGGCTCCGTCACGCGTGACGGGACCGCGTTGCTCCGGCGGCGGCATCGGCCCCTGTCGTGCTGTCTCGGCGTCGTCCATGTCTCATCCCATGCGCCGAATCGGACGCAAGCCGCCGAGCCCGAGCTTAACGCCCGGCGGCGCCACGAACAGGTGGAACGCCTCCGAATCGTGCCTCGCTCGGCGGGTGGTCCGTCCGCGTGGCAGCCGGAGCGCAATCCGACGCGGCGATCATGGCTTCGGTGCAGGGAAGCGCGACGGGACCCGGAGCCGCGGACGGGATCGCCGTCCGGCGGAACCCTGTGGTACCGCTCAGTCCTTCTCCTCGGGCCCGTCCCGGCCCGAACGCTCGGCGAGGCGCGCGAGCGTCGTCAGTTCCCGGAACCACGCGCGGACGGGCTTGGCCGGCGTGCCGCCCCAGCGGCTGCCGGGCGGCACGTCGCGGTTGACGTTGGAGGAGCCGGCGATCTGCGAGCCGCGCCCGATGCGCAGATGCCCGACCACGCCGACCTGGCCGCCGAGGACGACGTAGTCCTCCAGCGTCGTCGAGCCGGAGATGCCGACGCCCGAGACGATCACGCAGTGCCGGCCGATCACCACGTTGTGGGCGATCTGCACGAGGTTGTCGATCTTGGTGCCCTCGCCGATCACCGTGTCGCGGGAGGCGCCGCGGTCGATCGTGGTGTTAGCGCCGATCTCGACGTCGTCCTGCACGATGACCCGGCCGACCTGGGGCACCTTGAGGTGGCTCGCGCCCATCGCGAAGCCGAAGCCGTCCTGGCCGATGCGGGCGCCGGGATGGACGATGACGCGGTTGCCGACGAGCGCGTGGCTGAGCGTCACGCCGGCGCCGACCGAGCAGTCGCGCCCGATCCGCACGTTCGGGCCGATGGCGGCATTCGGGCCGATCACCGTGCCCGAGCCGATCTCGGCGCCGGGGCCGACGACCGCGCCGGGATCGATGGTGACGCCCTCCTCCAGACGCGCGTCGGGATGGACGTGGGCGCCCGGCGCGATGCCGCGGGCGCCGAACTGCGAGCCGGGCCGCAGGGCGTCCGGATGCAGCCGGCCGAGCAGCGCGGCGTAGACGCGGTAGGGGTCGCGCACGACGAGGGCCGCGGTGCCGGCCGGCACGCGGGCGGAGAAGCGCGGCGCGACCAGGCAGGCGCCGGCCCGCGTCGCGGCAAGCGCCGCGCCGTAGCGGGCGTTGTCCATGTAGGCGAGGTCGCGCGGCCCCGCGCGTTCGAGCGGCGCTGCTCCGTCGAGAAGCCGCGCCGGATCGGCCCCCTCGGGCAGGGGTACGCCGGCGGCCTCGGCGACGGCGCCGAGGCTGAGGCCGGGCCTTGCGATGAAGAAGACGGGATCTGGCATGGACGACGCGCCGCCCCGGAAAATCCCCAAGGCGGCGCGGACCTTTCTTCGGACTAGAACCGCGAGCCGCCCGAGAAGCGGAATGCCTGGATCTGGTCCTTGCCGACCTTGCCGAGATACGAGCCGTCGGCGCCGAACACCTTCTGGCCCTCGTCCTTGCTCAGCGCGTAGGCGTAGTCGAAGCGGATCGGGCCGAGCGGCGAGTTCCAAAGGATCGAGGCGCCGACCGACGAGCGGATGACGTTCTTGTCGCGCACGCTCACGCATTCCGGCTCGACGCCGACCGTGAAGGCGTTGAAGTTGCAGCGTCCGGTCACCGGCGAGGTGCCGTTGATGAAGCCGTCGCCGTTCACGTCGAACGAGGTGCGGCCGTGGTAGCCGAACAGCGTGCCGGCATCGGCGAAGAACGCGCCCTTCAGGCCGAGGTCCCGCGGGATGTAGGGGAGTGGGAACTGGACCTCGAGGGTGCCGCCGACGTAGGTCGAGCCGCCGATGGCGTTCGAGCGCGCGTCGCTGGTGCCGACGTCGCGCGGGCCGATGCCGTTCGGGGCGAAGCCGCGGACCAGCGACGGCCCGAGGAAGAACTGGTCGGTGATGCGTAGCGGGTTGCTGTCGAGCGCCTGCACGTGGCCGCCCTGGAAGCGGACGAAGCCGACCACGTCCTCGTAGAGTTCCTTGTAGTAACGCGCGTCGCCGGTGACGCGGAAGAACTTCGAGTCGCCGCCCAGCCCCGCGACGTCGGGCTTCAACTCGGCGTAGATGCCGTTCTTCGGGTTGCCGATGATGTCCAGCGTCGAGTAGGCCAGCGTCAGGCCGGCGAGCGAGGTGAGCGTGCTGCCCTGCGAGCCCTTGATCGCGATCGACGCCTCGCCGTTGTAGGCGCAGTCCGGGTACTTCGCGAGGCCGCCGACGTTCTGCCCGTTGATGACCTTACCGGGGTCGTAGCGCGGCGTGAAGCCGGGGATCGGGTTGGAGCAGTCGTTGTAGGGCTGCTTGAGGCCGTTGGGCACCTTCAGCTCGGTGTTGTAGAGCGAGTAGCGCAACGTCACGCCGAACTCCTCTGTCACCGGCAGGCCGATGCGGATCTGGCCGCCGTAGACGGTGGTCTCGTAGCGCGAGTAGCGCGTCAGGTCGCTGTACTTGTAGAAGGCGTCGAAGCCGGCAGCCAAGCGGTAGCCGAGGAAGTACGGCTCGGTGAACGAGAAGTCGACGCCGCGGGAATACTGGCCGCCGGTGCCGGCGACGCGGACGTACTGGCCGCGGCCGAGGAAGTTCGATTCCGAGACCGAGACCTCGCCGATGATGCCGTCCTGGGTGGAGTAGCCGCCCGCCACCGAGAACGAGCCCGTGGGCTGGTCCTCGACGTCGATGTTGATGACGACGCGGTCGGGCGCCGAGCCCGGCTCGTTCGAGAAGCGCACCTTCTTGAAGAAGCCCAGCCCGTTCAGCCGGCGCTCGGCACGGTCGGTGAGCACGCGGTTGTAGGCGTCGCCTTCCGCGATATCGAGCTCGCGCCGGATGACGTAGTCGCGGGTGCGGGTGTTGCCGCGGACGTTGATGCGCTCGACGTAGACGCGGGGACCGTCCTCGACCACGAAGCCCAGCGACACCTGATGGGTGGCGCGGTCGCGCTGGCCGGTGGGCCGCACCTGCGCGAACGGGTAGCCGGCGCGCGCGACTTGGTTGGTCACGCCGGTCAGCGTCTTCTCCACGTCCTCGGCGTTGTAGACGTCGCCGACCGCGGTGCGGACCTCGCCGTCGAGCCTGCCCGTGTCGAGGCCCGGCAGGCGGGAATCCACCGCCACGGCGCCGACCGTGTATTGCTCGCCCTCGTCGACGGTGACCGTGATCACCCAGCCGTTGGCGTCGGGGCCCTCGACGTAGCGGGCGTCGGCGTTGACGATGCGGAAGTCGGCGTAGCCGTTCTTGAGGTAGTAGCGCCGCACCAAGTCCATGTCGTTGGCGATGCGATCGGGATCGTAGACGTCCGACGTCTTGATGAACGACAGGAAGTTCATCTCCGACGAGGACACCAATCCCCTCAGCTTCGACTCCGAATAGACGTTGTTGCCCACGAAGTTGATCGACACGATGCCGGTCTTGTCGCCCTCGTCGATCTGGTAGATCACGTCGAGGCTGCCGTTGGGCAGGTCGACGGTGCGGTAGGTGACCTTGGCGGTGCCGCGCCCGGCGCGGCGGTAGACTTCCTTGATCCGCGCGAGGTCGGACTTGATGACGCCTTCGCTGAAGGCGCCGCGGGCCTTCGCCTCGATCTGCCCTTCGAGGGTGGCCTTCTCGATCTTCTTGTTGCCCTCGAACACCACGCGGTTGATGAGGTTGTTCTCACGCACCGTGACCACGGTGCGGCCGCCGCTCGCGGCGACCTTCACGTCGGAGAACATGCCGCTGGCGAGCAGGTTGCGGCGCGCCTCCTCGGCAGAGCCCGATGCGGTGCCGGTGACGTAGGAACGGATGGTGTCGGCATCGACGCGCCGGTTGCCCTGGACGACGATCTGCTGGGCCTGCGCGAGCCCGGTCAGCGCGAGGCCGGCCGCGGCGGCTAGGACGATGGTCCGCTTCACCGACTTGCGCCGGCGCTTCCCCGTCATCGACATCATCTATTCGCCCGTCTGTTTCGTCGTCGGATCGGGTTCGCACCCGCGCCGGGCGATCGTTGGCCGACCGTCCCGTAAATACCAGGTCCAGGATGGCTGGCCCAAGCGTAGCTCTTATCGGGATTCCCCTGCCAAGCAAACGCCGCGGGGGGCCGCATCGCAGGGATTTTGGGGGGTCGTGGCCTTCGCGCCACTTAACGCGCCGCGAGGTTCCAAGCCATTTCGCCGCAGGGTAAATCAACCGTAAAGCTCTGCGCCGCCACGCAATTCCGGAACGGGACCACGTTGCGGAAACGCCCCGCCGAACCCGCAGGCCGAGCCGGTTTTGCGGGCCCGGTCACGTCGAGACGGGCCTCGTCGGCCGCCCTGGGGGGCGAAAGGCGGCCGGAATGCGGCGAACCGGAAGCCGCGGTTCCGTCAGGTGGCGCGCCAGGAGGCGCCGAGGTTGAGGATGTCGTTCCAGGCGGCAAACAGCATCAGCACCAGCACCAGGGCGAGCCCGACGCGGAAGCCGATCTCCTGGGCGCGCTCGCTCAGGGGCCGCCCACGCACCGCCTCGAAGGCGTAGAACAGCAGGTGGCCGCCGTCGAGCAGCGGCACCGGAAAGAGGTTGAGCAGGCCGATCGAGACCGAGAGCAGGGCGATCAGGCCGACGAGCCCGCCGAAGCCGCCGATCTTGGCGACCTCCCCCGAGACCCGCGCGATGCCGATCGGGCCCGACAACTGGTCGGCGGATTCGCGGCCGGTGGCGAGCTTGCCGAGATAGGAGAAGGTGCGCTCGACCACGAAGGCGGTCTCGTTCACGCCAAGCGAGAGCGAGGCGAGCGGGCCGTATTCCACGAGCTTCGCCTCCGAGGCGGCGGGCGAGCGGATGCCGAGGCGGCCGATGCGGTGGCGGCCGAACTTGGTGCTCTCCTCGTGGACGAGCGGCGTCGCGGTGATCTCGCGCTCGGTGCCGGCGCGCTCGACGACGAAGCGCAAAGGCGTCCCGGCGCTGCCGGTGACGACGCGGTACATCGCGTTGAAGTCGGGGATCGGCTCGCCGTCGATGGTCTTAATCAGGTCGCCCGGCTCGAATCCGGCCTGCGCCGCCGCGCTGTTGGGATCGATCGCCGAGACGCGGGCCGGCAGTTCGAGGCGGCCGCCGAGCCAGATCGCGCCGGCAAACAGCAGGATCGCCAGGAGGAAGTTGGCCACCGGGCCGGCGACGACGATCGCCGCGCGCTTGGCCACCGGCTGGGTCGGGAAGCTGATCGCCCGCTCCTGCGGGCTCATCCGCGCGAGGGTCGCGGGGTCGGGGACGCTGGCGCCGTTGGCGTCGCCGTGGAACTTGACGTAGCCGCCGAGCGGGATCGCGCAGAGCTTCCAGCGGGTGCCGTGGCGGTCGTTGAAGCCGACGAGTTCCGGCCCGAAGCCGATCGAGAAGGCGTGCACGCCCACCCCGCACCAGCGCCCGACCAGGAAATGCCCCATCTCGTGGACGAACACCACGACGGTCAGCACGAACAGGAACGGGATCACCGCGCCGAAGAAGCCGGTGGCCGTGCCGCCCATCGCGGTCAGGAAGTCCATGCGTCGATCCTCCGGCCGCGACGGGCCCTTCGGCAGGGTTCTAGCAGATCGGGGCGGCTCTGATCCAACCCAAACCCGCGCCCGCCGGCCGGCACCGTCGCACGGGCGCCGGCCGGCCGCGACGGCCCCGCGCCGCGGAGCGGCGTTTTCCCCCGCAATCCCGGTCCGCGCGTCAGTGCCCGCCCCCGCCCGGAGCGGCCGTTGGCCTCCGGATCAGCGGCGTCGCGAGGGCGGTGAGCAGGAACAGGCCGGTGAGCACCAGGAACACGTCCTCGAAGCCCATCACCAGGCCCTGCATCCGCACGGTGTTGGCCATCGCCTTGAGCGCCATCCGCTCGGGCTCGCCCCCGAGCGGCTCGAACTGGCGCCGCAGGGCGTCGAGGCGCTCCAGGGCGGCGGCGTTGGCCCAGGTGAAGCGCTCGTGCAGGCGCGCCAGATGCAGGTCCCAGCGGTCGTTCATCAAGGTGTTGATCAGCGCCAGCCCGACCGCACCGCCGAGGTTGCGCGTGAGGTTGTAGAGGCCCGACGCGTTCTTGATGCGCGCCGGGGCTAAGGTGCCGAGCGCGATGTTGTTGATCGGGATCATGCACAGCATCAGCGAGCAGCCGCGCAGCACCTGCGGCCACAGCAATTCCCAGAAATCCCAGTCCTTGGTCAGCCCGGTGACGATCCAGGTGCCGGCGGCGAGCCCGGCAAAGCCCGTCGCCATGAAGATGCGCGGGTCGATCCGGCCGGTGAGGCGGCCGACGACCGGCGCGGTGGCGAACATGCACAGGCCCGAGACGAACATCGTCTCGCCGATCTGCAGCGCCGAGTAGCCGCGCACGCGGGCGAGGTAGACGGGATAGAGGTAGGTCAGCCCGTAGAGGCCGATGCCGAGGACGAAGCTCGCCGCGCAGCCGGCGGCGAAGTTGCGGTCGGCGAAGGCGCGCAGGTCGACGATCGGCTGCTTCGCCGTAAGGACGCGCCGGAAGAAGCCGAGGCCGCAGACCGCGCCGACGAGGGCGCAGAAAGCCACCGCCTCGTCCTGGAGCCAGTCGTGGTTCGGGCCCTCCTCGAGCACGTATTCGAGGCAGCCGAGCAGGCCCGCCATGAAGGCCAGCCCGTACCAGTCGAAGCTCTTGAACAGGCCGAGGTTGGGCTCGTCGAAATCGATGAGGAGCCAAGTCGAGATCGTGACGACGATGCCCGGCACGACGTTGACGAGAAAGAGCCAGTGCCAGGAGCCGAGGTCGGTGAGGTAGCCGCCGACCGTCGGGCCGATGGTCGGCGCCAGCGTCGCCACGAGCCCGATCATCGGCGAGACGATGCCGCGCTTGGACGGCGGGAAAATGGTGAAGGCGGAGGCGAACACCGTCGGGATCATGCCGCCGCCGATGAAGCCCTGGAGCGCGCGCCAGACGATCATCTCGTTGATCGAGGAGGACGTGGCGCACATCACGCTCATCGCGGTGAAGCCGCCGGCCGAGATCACGAACATCCAGCGCGTCGAGAGCACCCGCGACAGGGTGCCGGACAGCGGGATCGAGATCACCTCGGCGATGAGGTAGCTGGTCTGCACCCAGGGGATCTCGTCACCGGATGCCGAAAGACCCGCCTGGATCTCGTTGAGCGAGGCCGAGACGATCTGGATGTCGAGGATCGCCATGAACATGCCGAAGACCATGCACAGGAACGCCACCATCCGGCGGCGGTCGAGCGGCGGCTCGGCGGCGAGCGGCAGGGCGGCGGCGGCCATCGCCGTCAGTCCTGCTTGTGCGCTGTTTGCAGCAGCGGCGCGTCGGCGCCCTCGCGGGTGTCGACGCGGACCGTCACCGACAGGCCGGGGCGCAGCAGCCCTTCGGCGGCGACCTCGGCCGGCACGCGCACCCGCACGGGCAGGCGCTGGACGATCTTGGTGAAGTTGCCGGTGGCGTTGTCGGGCGGCAGCAGGCTGAACACCGAGCCGGAGGCGGGCGAGAACGATTCGACCTCGCCCGCGATCGCGCGGCCGGGATAGGCGTCGACCTCGATCGCCGCGCGCTGGCCCGGCCGCACGCGCACGAGCTGCGTCTCCTTGAAGTTCGCGTCGATACGCACGCTCTTCAGCGGCACCAGGGCGGCGATGCGCGAGCCCGGCGCGACGTAGGCGCCGGCCTCCACCGCCTTGTTGCCGACGACGCCGTCGAACGGCGCGCGGATCGTCGCGAAGTCCACGTCGCGCCGGGCGCGGTCGACCGCCGTGCGCAGCTCCGCGGCGAGGTCTCGCGCCTCCCGCTCCTGGGCATGCAGCACCTCGACATTGGCTTTGGCCGCGATCAGGCCGGCCTCGGCGCCCTTCACCGCGGCCTCCGTCCGGTCGCGGTCGGCCTTGGCCTGATCGAGGCGGGACTTGGCCACGTAATCGGCCTGCATCTGCGTCGAGCGGGTGTAGTCGGCGAGCGCCCGCACCGCGTCGGCCCTCGCGGCGTCGACCTGCGCCGCCATCTGCGCGGCCTGCGCCTGCGCGGCATCCGCCTGCCGGCCGATCCGGACGATCGTGCTCTCCTGCGTCGCCAGCTTGTCCTGCGCCGCCTGCTGCGCGAGGCGGTAGTCGCCGTCGTCGAGGCGGGCGATCACGTCGCCCTTCCTCACCGACTGCCCGTTCACCACCGGGACCGCCTCGAGATAGCCGGCGACCTTGGCCGCCAGGACCGAGATGTCGGCCTGGACGTAGGCGTCGTCGGTCGACACGAAGAACCGCCCGACGCTCCACCATTGCCAACCCTGGTAACCGCCGCCGGCAAGGGCGGCGCAGAGCAGGCCGAGCAGCAGAAGCTTCCGGATGGGGCGCTTCTTGGCGGGCGGCGGCGTCGGGATCGCGGGAGCGGCCTGCACCGGAGCCTCCGGCCTGCGGGTGACGGCCGGGGCCTCGGCACGGTCGAGGCCCACCGCGTCGGTCGGCCCGCTTCCCGCATCGGCCCGGTCGCCATCCTCGCGCAACGACATCATCGCCATCCCGAATTCGATGACCGAACCGTTCGGTCAATGACGTGCGCTGGTTGACGCACCCCGTCTCAGGCGGCTAGATACCACTGACCGAACGGTTCGGTCAATCCAGATCGCAACGCAGGATCACCACGATGGCCGCGCCCGGCGCGACGCTCGAACCGAGCTTTCCTCCGATGCCGCCGGAGAGCGACAAGCGCCGCCAGATCCTCGACGGGGCGCGCCGGGTCTTCATGGGGGCCGGCTTCGACGGGGCGAGCATGGGCGAGATCGCCCGCGCGGCCGGCGTCTCGAAGGGCACGCTCTACGTCTACTTCGACAGCAAGGAGGCTTTGTTCGAGGCGCTGACGCTGGAGGAGAAGCGGACGCTGGCCGAGGTCCTGTTCCTGCTCGATGCCGACGACCCCGACGTCGCCGCGGTGCTGACGCGCCTCGGGCAGACCTACCTCGTCGAGATGGTGCGGCCCGAGCACGTGGCGGTGATCCGCATGGTGATCGGCGCCTGCGAGAAGTTTCCCCGCTTCGGGCAGGCGTTCTTCGAGGCCGGCCCGGCGCAGGGGGTGGCGCGGCTCACCGCCTATCTCGACGCGCAGGTCGCGGCCGGGCGGCTGCGGGCGACGGACACGGATCTCGCCGCCAAGCACTTCCTGCACCTGTGCCAGGCCGGCCTGCTGACGCGGCTGCTGTTCCGCGCCGGCGGCCCGGTCACGGAGGCGGAGATCGGCTACCGCATCGCCGAGGCGGTGCGGGTGTTCTTCGCCGGCTACGGGCCGGAGCAGTAACGGCAAAGCACGCTCTAACCTTTGATTTTACCATAACTTGATCGAGAAAGAAGGTTTTTGTTGGATTGACGCACCATCTGTCAACCTGAGATTCGGTGATTGGTTTACCTGTCTGTACCCAAGCGCCACCCGTTAAGTTTGCTTCTTAGGGATAAAATTGGTGAAAAGCCGATCCTCTGCTGTTGTGCACACAAACCTGGACGCTGATGCAGTTCCGGCCGAGCATCTCAAGTTAATCGTTCCGCCATTGTAGCACGCGTTTTACTGGTTGTCGGTTACGGCTCTTGCTATTGCCGTACCAAGTTCCCGCAAAAAAATAATCGAATTTTCGATGTCTTCGCTGTAAATAGGCCATAGCTCGATTCCGCCGTAAGCAGGATTAACATCCGCTTCATGAGCAATTCTGTTTCGTAGATCTACAACTCCCTTGAGCCTCGCCTTGCATGAGGAAGCCGAAGCGCCTAATTTCTCTGCGACCTTGTCCCAGGGGTTTTCCGTTAGCTGACGTAGGCACTCGGCGAGCTTTTCCGGAGCGACAAATGATTTAAAAGAATTATCTTTTCTAATGCAATTCTCGATCATGGCCGCCTGTGCGGCACCATTTAATAGAGCTGCGTTAAAAGGGACTCGGAGAATTGGAATTTCTTTACCAAAGCTCAACCTATGGAGCGCCTCTGTACGAAAAATATCATGTATGTACAAGTCAAAAGAACTAACGACGAGAACGAGGGAAGATCTAAGAATATCGTCGCAATTTAAGGCAGCAGGAGCAGTATTCTTTAGATATTCATAAATAGATCGCATTCCGGATGCACGATCACAACCGCTGTAGAATATTCTTAAGGCGGAAACAATATGCGGTTTCATAAAAGTATCTGCGAAATTTTTTCAGCACCAGCAGTATAAATCTTCTTGAAATTTTTCGCGCTGTCGACTTGATTGCTAGCAACAGAGCCTGAATTCTTAATGTCATCGCGGCTAAGCTCAAATACAGGCTTCGAAAGGGACTGAGAAATTGCGATAAGACTGTTGAAATCGGGAACCTCAATCAAAAAATCGCCCAATGCTGCATTGGCATTGTCATAAATGTTCTCTTGAAAAACTAGATTGGCATTCGTAAGGGATGGAATCAGATCGTCTGATTTCACACTTAATAGGGCATCAAACCATTTCTGATACGCTCGCGTTGGCGCAGCCTCTTTACCATCTCGTGAGCGTATCCTGTAGTTCTGGACAATGGAGCCGACATACTTAGGGGTTTTACCCGGCCAGGGATATGCCGAATCTTGAAGGACAGGCTGCTCTCCAGCCCGGGCTGACCACTGGTTCCACTTCGGAAGTATGCGGGATAATGATCTTAAAGCCATTGCTGAAAAGAAATCTGGCGCCATCGGGATAATAAACGCATCACTAGTCGTAAATAAATTTTGATTAAGTGCACCAAGACTTGGACTCATATCTACAAGAACAAAATCGGCTTCGATAGATTTCGCGGTTATATCTATCAACCAGCGGAGTGAACCCGGTATATTTTGTAATGCCACAAGAGATGATGAAAGTTCGTGGGCAATGGCTAGTTGGCTCTCGTATTCTGCAAGTCCAACATGGCCCGGAAGAACGTAAAGACCCGGACGTGCTAATATTGGCTGCAATTCTACGGGGCTCAGTGGAACCGGTCTCGCTTCAAAAGCGGGCGCTAATCCATCTCTAATGTTAAGAAATCTGCCTTTTTCTTGATATGGATATTCTTCAGAGTGACTATATTCCAGAACTAGACCAGTCAGATTGCATTGCGGATCGCAATCTACTAAAAGAACTTTATGTCCTTTCGCAGCAAGCATCCAACCGATGTGGAAGACTGAAGTTGTCTTCGATACCCCACCTTTGTGGTTGAAAAAAGCTATTTGCTTGTGCGCCACTCTCGCCTCCGCCCTTTAATGCCGAGAAGAGTTAAACTAGTTTGAGAATCAAAGCAACTCGAGGTTGTTATGGCTCCGGTCTTTCGATGATTTGATCGATCGCTTCCAAGCTGTCATTCGTAATGTTTCAAGGTCCTGCTCGGATGGCAGTCCGATCGTCAAACCGTGCGTCGACATGAAATCGAGACACAACCTAAAGATAAGGCATATCGCAGCGGCCTTCTATCCCGCCGCTTGCATCCGCGTCAGCGCCGCCGCGCTCCAGGCCCGCGCCTCGGCGTCGATCGCCAGCGCCGCCTCGACGCCCTCCGGCGCGGTGCGGTGGAGGCCGGAGAAATGCTCGCAGGCGCGCTCGACCAGTTCGGCGATGCCGTAGAACCCGATCGCGCCGCGGATGAAGGCGGCGACCGCCACCTCGTTGGCCGCGTTCAGCACCGTCGGCGCGGCGCCGCCCTCGGCGAGCGCCGCGCGGGCGATGCGCAGGCACGGGAACCGTTCCTCGTCGGCGGCCTCGAAGGTCAGGCTGCCGAGCGCCACGAGGTCGAGCGGCCGGCCGCGGGCGATCGTCAGCCGGTCGCCGAGCCCGAGGCAGTGCGAGATCGGCACGCGCATGTCGGGCAGCGCCAGCTCCGCGGTCACGGCGCCGTCGAGCCAGTAGACCAGCCCGTGGACGACGGATTGCGGATGCACCACCACGTCGAGGCGCGCCGGCGCGACGCCGAACAGGTGGTGCGCCTCGATCAGCTCCAGCCCCTTGTTCATCAGCGAGGCGGAATCGATGTTGATCTTCATGCCCATCGACCAGGTCGGGTGGGCGGCGGCCTCCGCGGCGCAGGCGGCGGCGATCCGCTCCCGGGTCCAGGTCCGGAACGGGCCGCCGGACGCGGTGATCATCAGGGTGCGCACGTCGTCGAGCGGCCGGCCGGCGAGCGCCTGGGCGAGCGCGTCGTGCTCAGAATCCATCGGCAGGATTCGGGCGCCGTAGCGCGCGGCGTCGCGCATGAACGCGTCGCCGGCGCAGACCAGGCTCTCCTTGTTGGCGAGCGCGACGGTGCGCCCGAGCCGGAGCGCCGCGTGCGTCGGCTTCAGGCCCGCCGCACCGCTGATCGCGGCGACGACGATGTCGGCGTCGCGCGCCACCGCCTCCAGCACCGCCGATTCGCCGGCCCCGTTCGGGATGCCCGAGCCCGACAGGGCCGCGGCGAGGTCCGCGCCGCCGGCCTCGTCGGCGAGCGCCGCGAAGGCCGCCCCGGTCTCGCGGGCGACACGCGCCAGCGCCGCCGCGTCGCGCCCGCCGACCACCGCGCCGACGCGGAAGCGGTCCGCGTGCTGGGCGAGCAGGTCGGTGGTCGAGCGGCCGATCGAGCCGGTGGCGCCGAGGATGGTGACGGTGAGGCTCACGCCGACGAACTCCTTCAGGCCGCGTGGAAGCGGATCAGGACGAGATACAGGCCGGCGAGCAGTGCCACAGCAAAAAAACCGTCGAGGCGGTCCATGACGCCGCCGTGGCCGGGAATGGACGCACCGGAATCCTTGACGCCGTAGCGGCGCTTCAGGGCGGATTCGGCCAGATCGCCGCCCTGGCTCAGCACCGAGGCCGCGGCGCTGACGAGCCCGACGAGGGCGAGCGGGGTCTCGGCCGGCGGGGCCCAGCCCTGCGCGCGGGCGAGCGCGACGATCCCGATGCCGGCCGCGATCGCCCCCGCCAAGCCGCCGAGGGCGCCGGACCACGTCTTCTTCGGCGAGACCTTCGGCATCAGCTTCGGGCCGCCGAGGCTCCGGCCGGCGACGTAGGCGACGATGTCGGTGGACCACACCACGGCGAACATCCAGGCCGGCCCGAGGATGCCGATCGCGGGCGCGTCGCGCAGCGCCACCGGCACCAGGGCGATCACCGCGCCGCCGAGCAGGCCGCCGAGCGCGCGGCGCCGCCCCGCACCGCGGGGGAGCGCGAGGCAGAGGACCGCGCCGAGGGCGAGGATCGCTGGCATCGCGAAGGCAGGGGCGGCGCCGTGGAAGCAGGCGGCCGCCGCGACGAGCGTTCCGGCAATGACGGCGACCAACCCGCGCCGCGGCGCGGTCCCGCTCATGCCGATCCACTCGGCCGCGCCGACGATGCCGGCGGCGAGCCAGATCGCGGCAAAAGCCCAGCCGCCGAGGATCAGCGCCGAGACCACGACCGCGGCGAGCACGATGCCGGAGACGACCCGCAGGCCGAACTCGCGGTTCGCGAAGGGGTTCTTCCGCACGCCCGCGGCGGCGGCGGGGGCCGTCATCCGGTGCGCGGGGTCCGGCCGCCTCACACCTGCATGATCTCCTTCTCCTTGGTCGCGAGCACGCCGTCGACCTCGGCGATGTGCTGGTCGGTGACCTTCTGCACCTCGGTGGCCTGGCGCTTCTCGTCGTCCTCGGAGATGGCGCTGTCCTTGAGCAGCTTCTTGAGGTGGTCGAGCCCGTCGCGGCGCACGTGGCGCACGGCGACGCGCGCCTCCTCGGTGTACTTGTGCGCGACCTTGACCATCTCCTTGCGGCGCTGCTCGT